>JBEPWQ010000030.1:0-22326 GCA_041642315.1 Desulfobacteraceae bacterium
GGAACGCATCCGAGACCGCATTTTCGGCGGACTCAAACTCCTCGGGTGTAGCCTTCAGGCAATCGACGGTCATGCCCGGAGCGTCGAACCGGTCCGCATACCGGATGAGGGCCGAATCGCCTTCACGACGGACCTCCGCCAGAATGCGGTTGACGGTTTCATAGGTTTCCTGACCGAATATGAGGCCCCGGTCGACAATGGCCGCCACCCGTTTATCGGCGGCTTCAGAGGGATATGAGAAAATTTCCATGTGATTTGCTTTCTGTTGAAATCAGGCAACCCATAGGTTCGCCGATCGCGGGATTTAATTTTGGGGCGGGATACAGCAAAGGATCAATATTAATGAAATCTCTTGTATAGTTCCAATTTTAAAGATACCCCGAATTTTAATTTACCAATTGACAAGCCGCTTCCATTCTGCACATAAAACCGTTTAAAAGTCTGCTCTTATCATTTTTGGCGGGCTGAAGACAAATATTTTTATTTTAAACGGAGGATATCATGAAGGAGAACCGAATTTATAATTTTAATCCCGGGCCCGCCGCACTCCCCCTGCCGGTGCTGGAAGAGATCCAAAGCGAGTTTCTGAATTTCGCCGGGTCCGGGATGTCCGTCACCGAGATCAGCCATCGGTCCAAATGGTTTGATGCGGTCATGAACGATGCGGTCGCACGGACCAAACGGTTGTTGAACCTGGACGACACCTACCGGGTGCTGTTTCTTCAGGGCGGAGCCAGTCTGCAGTTCTGCATGGCGCCCATGAATCTGATCCCCGAAGGCAAATCCGTCGATTACGTCAACACCGGCACCTGGTCCACCAAGGCCATCAAAGAAGCCCGGATCCAGGGAAAGACCGTGAACGTCGTGGCCTCCTCCGAGGACAAGAACTTCTCCTACATCCCCTCTGATATTCCGTTTACCGGCGATGCGGCCTATGCCCACATCACCTCCAACAACACCATCAAGGGCACCCAGTGGGCCGAGTTCCCGAACACCGGCACAGTGCCCCTGGTGTCGGATATGTCCTCCGACATCATGAGCCGCCCCTTCAACGCCAAACCCTTCGGCCTGATCTATGCGGGCGCTCAGAAGAACATCGGCCCGTCCGGCGTATGCATGGTGATCATTCGGGACGATATGCTGGAAAGAACGCCCGCAAACATTCCGACCATGCTCAAGTACACCACCCATGCGGACAAGAACTCCATGTTCAACACCCCGCCCAGTTTTGCGGTGTACACGGTTCAGCTGGTTTTGAAATGGCTGGAAGAAACCGTGGGCGGCCTGGAAAAGATGGCCGACATCAACAACAAAAAAGCGGATCTACTTTACGGATTGTTCGACACCGGCGAATTTTACCGGGGCACCGCCGAAAAGGCCGACCGCTCCAAGATGAACGTCACATTCCGCCTGCCCACCGAAGAATTGGAGCAGCAATTCATCAAAGAGGCCGCCGACAACGACCTGGGCGGCCTCAAAGGTCACCGGTCCGTCGGCGGCTGCCGAGCCTCCATCTACAATGCCGTGACGATGGAAGCGGTCGAGGCTTTGGTCGATTTCATGAAAACATTTGAAAAGAAGAACGGTTAGCCCCTCCGTTTTAGACAAACCGTTTTATCTGAAACACCCCGTTCCGCACTCGACGGAACGGGGTGTTGTTTTTGGATGCACAGGTATTTATCAAGATTGACTCAGCTGTCGCCAAAGGTATACAATTTATTATATTACCCACTGAAACAATTTTGAAAAGAGCCGGTCATCAAGAATTGGTCTCGCCGAAAGGAAAAGGAACCGAGATTAATACCGGCATCGATAAAGACGTCCTCGCCTCAGCGGGAATAACAGATGGATATTGAACCAAGGGGTTCGAAAGCGCTTCTTGAAATAGATTCGACCCGGTCTGCAGCGGTACACCGATCAAAGGTTCTTCCGAATGTAAGCTCCATTATTCGATCCCCTAAACGGGAAAGGAGATCCCATGAAACGTTTCAATCCGGAACAGGCCTTGTCCGAGGTCAGGCGGGAGTTCGGAGAGCACGGCGGCGTCTCTCCTTCGATTTCTCGTTCCGCTACTTTTACGGTGATGGAGCCGGGAATCATGCCGGAGATATTCGAAGGGCTCAGAGGCCCGAACAAGGACGGCTGTTTTCTCTACAGCCGCCACTTTAATCCTACCGTCAACATTCTGAACCGGTATTTGGCCGCCATGGAGGGCACCGAGGCGGCCCTGTGCACCGCCAGCGGCATGTCGGCCATCTCCTGCGCACTCCTGCAGCTCTGCCGAAACGGAGATCACATCGTCTCCAGCCGAACCGTCTACGGCGGCACCCATGCGCTGCTGGCCGAACTTCTCCCCCAGCTGGGCATCACCACCACCTTTGTGGATGCGGCCGATCTGTCGGCATGGGAAAATGCAATCCGGCACGAAACCCGGGTATTGTACACCGAGGCCGTCGGCAACCCGACCCTGAAAATCGCCGATATCCCGTCCATCGCCCGGCTCGCCCACGATCGAGAGCTTCAGCTGGTGGTTGATAACACCTTTTCGCCCATGATCCTCTCTCCTCATCAGCTGGGGGCGGATGTGGTGGTCTATTCCCTGACCAAATTCATCAACGGTTCCGGAGACTTGATCGCCGGGGCCATCTGCGCAAGCAGCGAACTGGTACAACGGCTGATGGACCTGCACACCGGCCGGGTCATGCTCCTGGGCCCCACCATGGATCCCACCATCGCGTTCGAGATCATTCAGCGGCTGCCCCATTTGGCCATCCGTATGCGGGAGCACGGCCGTCGGGCCATGGCGGTGGCCGAACGGCTGGAAGTGCTCAACACCTCGGTCCGGTATCCCGGCTTGCCCTCCCATCCTCAGCACGCGGTGATGACGGCGATGATGAACCGGGGATTCGGATTCGGCGGCATGCTCAACCTGGACTGCGGCACCCGGCAAAAGGCCGAGGAGCTGATGTCTCTTCTGCAGAACCGGGAGCGCTTCGGGTTTATTGCGGTGTCGCTGGGATATTTCGACACACTGATGTCCTGTTCGGGCTCTTCCACTTCATCGGAAATTCCGCCGGAGGATCAAAAAACCATGGGCCTGTCTCCCGGCCTGCTTCGAATGTCCATCGGCTACACCGGCGATCTGGAGGCCCGTCTGGATCAACTGGAGCGGGCGGTGAAAAGCGTCGGTCTCAATTAGCCGGTTTTCTCGGCCAGGCGGAAACTCATCAGTCGGCTTTGCCCGCCCTTGCCCAGCAGATTCCCTGGCCGGCTCGTCACCAGGTAGACCCGACCGTCATACACCGTCATCCCCTGCACCGGATGGTCGAGAACCTCGCCCAGGGTTCCCTTGATGAATTGCCCGTCGCGGTACTTGAATACCGCCAGCTGGGTCGATTTGAAGCCGGTGTAAATACCGGCCACCGACAGGGTGCTCTGTGCCGAAGCGGGGGCGATCAACTCCGGACGGCCGTCGCCGTCCAGGTCGGCCACGATCGGGTCGATCTCGAGGGTTTCACCCGAGGTCAACACCTCCTGCTGTTCGGGATTGACGGCATAGATGAGACGGGAAAGGCTGCCGCCCATGCCGGTTGTCTCGAACAGGATCTCCCCTTCGGAGAGGACCCTCAGCGCCTGGCCTCGAATCACCACCAGCTCCGCGCGACCGTTTCCGGTGAGATCAGCGGTCAGGCTGCCCACAGCGGTGAAATTCCGGCCTGTTTCCATGGGCACGGAACGGTCGGCGAGGCCGTTCCCGGCCAGCGACAATTCCCGGATTCGGGTCCCCCAGAAAACATCACGATCGAAAGACTGGCGAAGCAGGGTTTCCGGCCTTCCGTCGCCGTCCCGGTCCATCGTGCCCAGAATGGCGGGAATAAAGCCCTTTACCCGCCGAAGGCCGGCCTTTTCAAGCGCGTAAACCGCCGAAGCCATCTTTTCATCACCATAGGCGGTCACCGCCACATAGGGCCGGTCTGCATCGTTGGGATGCCACCATTGGACCGCATAGATGTTGTTGTCGACCCCGGTACTCACCGCCGCCAGTTCCCGAAGTTCTTCGTCCACAGTGAATACCCGCACCGTCGGCCCCGAACCGGTCGCCATCAAAAGCCGGTCACCCTCCGTCAGGAATGCCGCCATCGTGGTCGTTCCGTCCGGCATCGGCCCGTGGTGCTGCATGGTTCCAAATTCCGGAGCCACCATTGTCGCGGTTGCCGTTTTTGTAGAAGACGACGGGATTACCGGGTGGGACTGCAGGGATACGCCGGAAGAATCGGTTTCGGCGGGGAAGCGCTCCTTCACCTTCTTTGATGCCCCTGTAAATGCCGGCTTTTCCGTCTCCGGCCGGTAGGTATACAACAGCCGGAAATCCGGGTCCCGTATCTCCAGTTGATCCTCTTTCAGAATCATCAGGAGTCCTTCCCATTCTTTCGGAGGCTTCGGCACCCCCGGGCGGGCGGTCTGGTCCGAGTCGTAATCGCCCCATTCCAGGGTCGGCAGCGCATCTCTCAGTTGGCGAAACACCCCTTCCCCCGCTCCCGTGTAATCCCAGAAACGGACCGGTATCTCTCCAAATCGGCGGACCTGGTCTCCGGGGCGCACGCCATCTTCAGACGTAACCACCCGCCGCGCGTGGGAAAAGCCGTTTCGCACCCGGTAAACCGACAGAATCGCCTTCGTCGTCTCCAAAGTGCCGATCAACTTTCCCGTGTCCGGATGAACCAGTTTTCGGCCCTTTCCGAGCACCGCGACCATATCCCCGCTTTTCAGGGAATCGGTTGCATCCAGATCGATAATGACCTGGTTCGGCTCCACCGCAATGACCACCCCGGAAGCTGGAGCCAGGTCTCGGGCCACCACCTCCGTCATCGATGCCCCCATCGCATCGTCTATAGATCCGAAAATGAAAAATTGAAGAAACGCAATTCCCGCGCAAACGCTCCGATTCCACATAGATATACTCCCTGAAGAGGTTGAGGTCAGGCCCGGCCGATGCCGGGCGAGGTGTCGGCCGGACGGTAAACACCGTCCGACCGAATCGGGATTGAAGACGAACACAAAGCTAAAACCGGTATCGCACCCGGGCGGACCAAACGAAGATATCCTCATCCGATTCGCCGTCGCGGATCTCCTCCACCTCGAAATAATCGAGGGCATCATCCGCGAACAGATACCCGGCATTGGTGGCGATCTCCAGATTTTCAAAAAGCAAATAGCTGACGAATCCGTCGACCTCAAAACCGATGGTATCGTTGCTCTGAAAATTTCCGTTGCCGTCGATATACTCGATATCCTCAGCCGTCATCATGTACAGTGCGGCTGCGCCGAGACTCAGTTTCCGGGTGGGTTTAAATTCGAGGGCCAGTTTGTTCATGATAAAGCCCTTGTCCAGCAGGTAATGCCGCTCGGTGAAATAGTCGTCATCACCGTAGGCATATTCAAACAGAGCGATGCCTTCGGCAATGTCGAGATCGGTGGCCAGAAAACCATCCAGATCATCGTCTTCGGGGTCTTCGTCTCCGGAGGTATACCAGAAGGTATAGCTAAGAATGACCCTTCCGAAATCAACGCCTAGATTGGCATGGCCGAAAAAGGCGCTCAGGTCGAAGTCGCCGGAGTTGGTGACCCCGAGCTTGTCATAAACGAAGGTTGCGCTGTTGATTTCGCCGCCCTGATAGATGGCATCCCAGTTGAGAAACATTTTGGAGTCGCCCATGGGAAAAACGAGGGATCCGGTCAAGCCGAGGTTGTAAATGTCGACTTCCGCCTGATCGGCAAACAATTTGAGCAGATATTTTTCAGGGAAGATGGGATCCGATACCTCTTCGTCCGGATCACCGGTCTGATAAAGGCCGAACACACCGATTTCCCCCAGGTCCCCGGCCTTAAAATCGACGGCGGCCAGAAAATTATCCACATCTTTTGTATCGTCTTCCTCCTCAGAATTCTCAAATTCCCATCCTCTGGCCCAGCCCAGACGATATTCCATCGGACCGCCCGCGCCTTCAAACATAATGCCCATCGCCGTTTCGTTCCAGAGCCAGGGGTTGGTCGCCCAGGGCTGAAGGCCGATTTTGAGCCGCGCCTTCTCATCCACCCCCGGAATCTGGAAATCGGTATAGGCCCATCGAGTTTCGATATTCACCCCGTCCCCCGAAAATGATCCGCCTCTGTCGCTTTCTCCGAATCGGATTCCGCCGATCTCCACGGCAAACACCCCCTTCAGGTCCCCGTCATCGGTGGCCGCTTCGGTCCAGAACCGGTATTTGATTTCTGCGAAGTTGTCATCCACCGTGCCGTCATTGAGAACGCCGTCCTGCTCTGCATTGAGCCAGTCGAAGTGGTTTGTGTAAATCAGGAAACGATTGTTCATATCCCCGTGGAATTCGATTGTGGCCGCTTGGACCCAGCCGGCCGCTGCCAATGTGAAAAAAAACGCCATGGTTACACCTAATCTTCTCATCCTGTTTTCCTCCTTCCATTTAAGTGACAATACAGAAAAAGCCCGAATGGGCTCGCACACACAAAGAAGAAGGAACGGGGGCATATCAGCGCCGGGGCTAAAAGAAATGACAGGCAGGATCTTTCGGAACCCCTGTTCCATGGTGGAAAACCGAGGAACGATGAATCTTTATTAAATCTTAAAACCAGGGATTCTTGATTGTCAAGAACAAAGATGTTCAATTTTCAGCACCCGCGATTCAGCTGGAACCCTACGGAAGATATCTCCGGAAAAATGCTTATCTATTCACGACAGCCGATCTTCGGCGTTTACACCCTTTTGAGCCGGAATCTACGTATTTTGATGTATTGAACCCGCTCTCTGAATACGTTTTCATTCCATGAACTTCTTTGTCCGGAACCATCACCTGAAAGAGGAGTGCGAGATGAAGCGTATCGATTCGGGAGAATCATTAATCAGGGACGGCCTTATGTCGAAACCGGGCACCGTCTTTTCCATTTCCCTCATTATCTGCCTTCTGGTCGCCGGTTTCGGCATCATTCGACCGGAGGTGACAGCGAGTGCCGTTCGCGACGCCACCAGCTATGTGCTGGACTCCTTCGATTGGGTGTTTCTCCTGTCGGTCACCTTTTTCATCGTGCTCAGCCTCCTGCTGGCCCTGAGTGATTACGGCAACCTGAAGCTGGGAAAAGAGACGGATGAGCCCGAGTTCAGTCTGGTCTCCTGGTTGTCCATGCTGTTTGCCGCCGGCATGGGGGCGGGGCTGCTGTTCTGGGGGGTGGCCGAACCCTTGAGCCATTACATGGTGCCGCCGCCCGGCAAAGAGGCCATGACCCCGGAAGCCGCCAGCTGGGCCTTTGTGGTCACCAATTTTCACTGGGGACTCCATGCATGGTGCATCTACGGCCTGTTCGCCCTCATCATGGGCTTTTTCGGATTCCGCTACGGCTATCCGATGCTGGCCGGGTCCCCGTTTCTGGCCGTATTCACCGGCAAAACGGGGCACATCATCGCGCAAATCGCCGACATCATCGCCGTTCTGGCGGTGGTATTCGGCATCTCCGGGTCTCTGGGGCTGGGGGTGAAACAGATCAGCGCAGGAATGGCGGAGGTATTCGGCACATCCGCCCAATCGGATCTGATCCTGATGAACATCCTGGGCGTTCTCACCGCATGCTACCTATTGTCCGCATCCACCGGCCTCGACAAAGGAATTCGGTTTCTCTCCAACCTGAACATGTCCCTGGTGGTGCTCCTGATGCTGTTTGTGCTCTTTGTCGGCCCCACCCGTTTCATTCTGTCCACCTTCGCCACCAGCCTCGGCGGCTACCTGGCCGCTCTGCCCGCCCTGTCTTTGAAGCTTTATCCATTCAGCGGCGAGTCGGAATGGATACGGACCTGGACCCTCACCTGGATGATCTGGTGGATCGCCTGGGCCCCGTTCGTGGGCGTCTTCATCGCCCGCATAAGCCGCGGCAGAACCATTCGGCAGTTCGTGCTCATGGTGATGCTGATCCCCACCCTGTTTTCGGTCTTGTGGTTTTCGGTTCTCGGCGGCACCAGCATGTATCTGGAGCTGTTCGGACAGGTCAATCTCGGCTCCATTGTGGTGGAGAATCCTTCCGAGGCGCTGTTTTCGCTGTTCGCCTATTTTCCGATATCCGACATTCTCTCTGTCACGGCGGTTTTCCTGGTCTTCATCTTTCTGGTGACCAGCGCCGACAGCGGGGCATTTGTCCTGGGTATGATGACCAGCAAAGGGGATCTACACCCGCCGCTGTTCCGCAAGCTTTTCTGGGGCGGAACGGTGGCCGTGATTACCGCGGCCGGACTGTTTGCGGGCGGAAGCATCGAGGTTTTTCGGGCCATCGCCATCTGCGGCGCCATTCCGTTCACCCTGATTATGATCGCCCAGGTTTTTGTATTGCTGCACGCCCTGGCCCGGGAACGGTTGCCGAAAGAAGCCGACGGGAGCACTGAAGCAAAAGGGAGGCGGATCCCCGGAAACCTGGCTGCCAAATCCGGCCTCGAAGGAGAAAAGGAGCCCTCATGAAACGAATTCTCTTTGTATCGATCGCCTTGATTCTGATGTCATCCCTGGTTTCCTGCCGGAAAACCGAACCGATTCGGGTCGGGTCGAAAAATTTCTCCGAAAACAAGATTCTGGCCCACATGATCCAGTTGATAGCCAAACAGGAGAACCTGCCGGTTCATCCCTCCATCGTCTGCGGAAACACTTTTGATCTTCAGGAAGCGATCAAGCGGGGCGAAATTCAGGTCTATCCTGAATACACCGGCACCGCCGCGCTGATGCTGGGCACCGCCCCGCCTGAAAAAAAGGATTCATCCTACTCCCGGGTGCAGGAGCTGTTCAAACCTTTCGGACTGATCTGGCAAAAGCGGTTCGGATTCGATAACGCCTACGCCCTGGTGATGACCAATCAGCAGGCGGTATCCCTGGGCGTGAAGACCATCAGCGATCTGGCCGCACGGAAAAGAAGGCTGACATTCGGCGCCGATCCGGAATTTCTCGCCCGACCGGTGGACGGATTCAATTCTCTGATCCGCAGGTACGGCATCAGCCCGAATCCCGAAGTGGTTCGGGAGGAGACCCGTCGGGAGATGTTTCGGGATCTGATTCAGGGGAGAATCCATGTGGCCGTAGCCCAGAAAACCGATGCCCAGATCCTCGAATACGGGCTGATCCTCCTGAAAGACGACCTCGATTTCTTTTCGGTATATGAACCCGCCCCTGTCGTCCGAAAAGACGCGCTGGAAAAGCATGAAGACCTCGGTCCGGCTTTGGAAAGGCTGGCCGGCATTCTGGATGTGAAGACCATGCGGGTGCTGAATCACCAGTGCGATATCAGCGGGGTGGATGAGCGGATCGCAGCGGAGCGGTTCTTGAGAACGCAGGGGTTGATCACAATGTCCGAAATCCTTCCCAAAGAACGGGAGTTGGTGATCGCTGCCCCGCCCGCCGACCACCGAACCGAGCTGACGGCACTGGCCGCCGAAGCGGTCCGTTCGGCGGTGCCCAACCGGGAGCTGGAGATTCAGGCTGTTGAAGATCCGGAGCAGACCCTGTCGGAAGGGAAGGCATTTGTGGCCGTGCTGGGCGCGGAGCATTTTTTCAAACTTCAGCCGAAACAGCTTCCCGAACGATCCGAAAAGATGGAAGCCATTGCACCGGTGGGGAACCATTTTGTGCACCTGATGCGGAAAAAAAGCGCCGTCAAGGCGTCGGATTCGGCCCGGAGTACTTTTGCCGGGGTGGACCGACTAGGGGTGGGCCCGGAGAACAGCAGTTCATCCCGAATATCCAGAATCCTTCTGGATGCCTATGGTGAACTGACTCGAGTGAAGCCGGTGACGGGTCCGATGGACGCCCTGATCAAAGCCCTCGAGGAAGACCGGCTGGATGCCGTTTTGGTCATGACGATTCCGGGCGATTTCCATGTGGCGCAAATTTTGGAAAATTCCGAGCTGAACCTGCAGCCCATAAAAGGCTGGCGGCAACAAGACCGCCGGTTTCGGTATCCCTTTCTCCGCGAAGGAAGAATCACCCCGTCCATCTATCCGGAACTGGGCGGGCCGGTAGATACCCTTCATACTCAGGTGGTCATCGCCGGACCGCGCACTCCGGAAAAGACCACCATCGGGGACGGCGACCCGATGAGCGGTCTGAGAACCAAACGCCGGCCCATTCCGCCGGCGCTCAAAAAGAAGCTGGTGGCCGGCACTGGCCTGATTGAGGCCATTGATCCCGCACTGCCCGGAGAAAACGTCTCACTGCTGAGCCGACGCCGGGAAGCCCTGCCGCTGAATCCGCAACCCACGGTATCATTGGTTACCGGCCTCTTTTTCGTGATATTCATCGGGCTGCTGTTTGCACTTTTCAGGAAAAAGCAGCCATAAAAATTGATGCTTCAGATCGATTCACGGTTCCGATGACCGCCGAATCGATTTTTTCCCCATTTTCCGCCGCCTTCCCCTTCAATTGACCGGCGCAGCGGCTCCCTTGAATCTGAACCCCTTTCAAATCTCCGTTGCAGTTTGGTTGCGAGTTCTCTATAGTGTGGATATCGGTACACGATATCAATGCATCCGATAATAACTCCCAAAATCCGCTTCAAAAGGAGTTGCGAATGTCACTGCCGAAAGAGAAGCCGGGGAATGTACCCATCACCTATGATGATTATTTGAAATGGCCGGATGAAGAACGGTGGGAAATCATCGGCGGGGTTCCCTATGACATGAGCCCCGCTCCTTCCACCCGGCATCAAAGACTCATCCGAAAGATGGTTGCTCAAGTGGATAGCTTTTTGACAGAACAAACCGACTGCGAACTTTTTATCGCTCCATTTGATATTCGCCTCCCCAGGGAAGACGAAGCAGACGAAGCGATTACTGATGTCGTCCAACCGGATCTGGCAGTCGTCTGCGATCCATCCAAAATCGACGACCGGGGGTGCCGGGGCGCGCCGGACTGGATCATTGAAATTCTGTCTCCAAGCACGGCCGCCAAAGACTTCACCACAAAACGATCCCTATACGAAGGAAAAGGCGTAAGGGAATACTGGCTGGTTCATCCGGTGGATCATATTATCACCACCTTCATTCTCGGCACGGAGGGAACGTATAAAGCCCCGGTGTTTCACGAAGGTAAGGGCGAACTTTCGGTGGGGATATTTCCGGATTTAAAAATAGATCTGGATACCCTATTCCAATAAACAACCCCCTCAGAATGCGATGCGGATTATCAGGCGATACCATCCTGTTTCCAGCCGCACTTTAGACTTCAACTGTTGCCGCCGATCGCCCCGCCTACACTTCTCCCCAAAAATTCTTATGGGTTCAATAGACGGTGTGATCGAAAGCCTTTTTCATTTGATACTTACGAATGAGGATGCGCACCATGCTTTCCAAAAGCTTTCCATCTCTGATCGAATTGGCCGATCGGGGCATTCTCCCCGATTTCCTGATCCGCGCGGGAATACACCTGCTCAACCGCAAACGGCTTTCCTCTGAAAAGCGGGAGGATATCGCGTCCCAGCAGCAGGCAAAAGAAATTTTCATCGAGGAGATCCGGCGCAGCCCGATTGCGGTGGAGACCCGAAAGGCCAATGAACAGCATTACGAACTCCCGCCGGCCTTTTTCCGGAATGTTCTGGGCCGACGGATGAAATACAGCGGCTGCTATTGGCCCCCGGGCATCGACACGCTGGACGATGCCGAATCGGCCATGCTTCGGCTGACCTGCGACCGGGCCCAGCTGTCGGACGGCATGGAGATTCTCGAGCTGGGGTGCGGATGGGGAGCGGTCTCCCTGTGGATGGCCGAAAACTATCCCAACAGCCGAATCCTGTCCATGTCCAACTCCAGACCCCAGGGGGCGTATATACGAAATCTATGCACGGAGCGGGATATCGATAATCTGGAGATAGTCACCGCAGATATGAACCATTTCGACACCGATCGCCGGTTCGACCGAATTGTTTCGGTGGAGATGTTCGAACACATGCGCAACTGGGCTCAGTTGCTGGAACGGATCAGCGGCTGGCTCAAACCCACCGGCAAACTCTTCGTTCATATTTTCACCCATCTGAATTGCCCCTATCTTTACCGAACCCAGGGCGCCGAAGACTGGATGGGCCGCCATTTCTTCACCGGCGGCATGATGCCCTCGGACGATCTGCTTCTCTATTTTCAGGAGCATGTCATTCTGGAGAAACATTGGCGCATCGACGGAACCCACTACCGGAAAACCGCCGAAGCCTGGCTTGAAAATCTGGATGCACATAAGGAGATGCTTCTGCCGGTATTGGCCGAAGTATACGGCCCCGGAGAGGAACGGCGCTGGTTTCAGCGGTGGCGAATATTCTTTATGGCCTGTGCCGGCCTGTGGGGCTTCCGAAAAGGCCAGGAGTGGCTGGTGTCTCACTATCGTTTTCGCAACCGAGGGTAAAGGCAAACTGAAAGGAGGAACCCAATGAAGGAACGAGCCGAACTTTTGTCGGGCATCGGCATTGTTGTGATGACAATCGCCATTCTCTACGGATTCGCCGCCGGAGATTTTGCCCGGTGGCGAGCGGACTTTTTGAACAATGCCTGGAGCCAGGCGCTCATGGTTGATATCTACGTCGGCTTCTTCCTTTTTTCCGGATGGATCTGGTTTCGAGAATTTTCCAGAGGACGGGCCCTTCTCTGGATCGTCCTGCTGTTGCTCCTCGGAAACCTGGTCTCCTGCATTTATGTGTGGCGGAATCTGCGGGAAAGCCGCGGCGACTGGCACCGATTCTGGCTCGGAAAAGGCGGTTGAATCGGGCTGAGGAATGAGCCATGACAGCGGACCGACAACGGAGAATTCCGGCGTTTCAGAAACTCGCCTATGCCGCCCCGGCCTTTGCGCTGGCGGTGGTAGGGATTCCCGTCTATATTTATCTTCCCAAATTCTATGCGGATACCATCGGCATCGATATTACGCTTCTGGGCTACATCCTGCTCGGTGCCCGCATTTTCGATGCGGCCACCGACCCGGTCATCGGACTGATTTCCGATAGAACCGACACCCGCTTCGGCCGGCGACGCCCGTACATCCTGCTCGGATCATTTTTCGTGGTGGCCTCCCTGATTTTTCTGTTCAACCCACCGATTCTGTCCCCCATTCTCGAAACGCTCTGGTTCGCTGTTTCCATTTTTTCCCTTTTTCTGTTCTGGACCGTGGTGGTGGTTCCCTATGAGGCACTGGGTCCGGAGATCACCTTTGATCACCACGAACGAACCACCCTCTTCGGAATCCGGGACGGTGCCCTCATCGCGGGCACCTTGGCCGCAGCCAGTGCGCCGGCCCTGGTGGAATGGCTGTTCAGTCTGCCGTCCACCGCCCAGGGCGAACGGAATAAATTTTTCTGGATCTCGGTCATCTATGGACCGATGGTCATCGGCGCCTGTGTCTGGTGCGTACTTTCCATTCAGGAAATCGGACACGTCAACTCCGCCGAAACCATCGGGACCGCCGCAGGTCTGGTCCAGATTCTAAAAAACCGGCCGTTCGCCATTCTACTGGCGGCCTATACCGTCAGCGCACTCGGCAACAACCTTCCCGCCACCCTGATCCTTTTCTATGTGGAATATGTGCTCGGTTCGAATTTGGCCGATCTTTTCCTGATCCTCTATTTCCTGACCGGCATCCTCTTCATGCCGGGATGGATCATGCTGTCCAAAAAAGTCGGAAAGAAAACCGCCTGGCTATCGGCCATCGCCATAAATACCGGCGCCTTCATCGGGGTTTTCTTTCTGGGACCTGGGGATATCCTGGTCTACGGCATTCTCGTCTTTTTCTCCGGTATCGGTTTCGGCGGAGCGCTGGCGCTTCCCTCTTCCATTCAGGCCGATGTAATCGATTACGATGAACTTCGCTTCGGTCGGCGCCGGGAAGGCGGATACATCGGGATCTGGTCTATCGCCAAAAAGTTCGCCGCAGCGATCGGGGTCGGGGTCGGACTCTCGGTATTGGGCGTATCCGGCTATGAACCCAATATTGAGCAGACCGAAGGGGTTCGGCTGACTCTTCGGGTCCTGTATGCACTGGTCCCCTCTTTATGTAATCTGGCCGCTTTCGGCATCGCCCTGGCCTATCCAATTGACCAGAAGATGCATGAGGCGATCCTGGAGAGGATTCCAAAGCGTCACCAGGGAATCCCGGTTAATGATCCCGTGTCCGGAAAACTATTGAACCATCCATCCATCCAACCCGCAAAGGAGGTTTTTTTATGAACTGGCCGTCTCTTTTTCAAGTCATCGGGGTGAACCTGGTCATCGTAAACGCGTTTTTCGTCCTCATCTGGGCCGTGAGTGTCGTAAAAAAGGATGCCAGCATCGTGGACATCTTCTGGGGGATGGGGTTCATCCTGGCGGCCGCAGTTTCTGCCGGGTTCGGGGACGGCTGGACCGGACGCAAGGTGCTGGTCCTGCTCCTGACACTGGCCTGGGGGCTTCGCCTCTCCATCCACATTCTGATTCGAAACTGGGGAAAGGGGGAGGATTTCCGATACCGAAAATTCCGGAAAAAAGCCGGGGACAAGTTCTGGATCACCAGCCTGTACAATATCTTTCTACTCCAGGCCATGCTCCTGCTGGTCATCGCCTTTCCGATCATGTTCGTCGGATCGGCCCCTTCTCCCCGCCATATCGTCTGGACCGATCTTTTGGGAACCGCCCTCTGGATGACCGGATTCATCTTCGAAGCCCTGGGGGATCTTCAGCTGAAGCGATTCCTGGCCGAACCCGAAAACCGGGGAAAGGTCATGAAGTACGGACTCTGGCGCTATACCCGCCATCCCAACTACTTCGGCGAAACCCTGATCTGGTGGGGGATCTTCTGCATCGCACTGTCCGTTCCCCGCGGCTGGGTGACCGTGATCGGGCCGATCCTGATCACCTTCATGCTGCTGAAGGTTTCCGGCGTCACCATGCTGGAAGAGGATTTGAAGGGCCGGCGGGAAGGGTATGCTGAGTATGTTCGGAATACCAGTGCGTTTGTGCCTTGGTTTCCGAAAAAGTAATCCCATTTATCCCCTGCCCCGCCTTCAAAAATGGGGAGGAAGGCAGATTCACTGATGGACCGATCACAATCGTTTTCAAAAATCGGACAGGTCGGTCGCAGGGCGGCAGAAAGGTTTGGTGAAGATCATCTGGACATCACCGATATACCGCTCCATGAAAGACCCTTCGCAGTAACATAAATAATACTCCCACATACGGATAAACCGCTCGGAATATCCCATGGCCCGTACCCGATCGATATTCTCAAAAAACCGTTCCCGCCAGGCCCGCAGGGTTCGCGGATAATGGGAAGTGATGTCTTCCAGGTGATGGAGGCGCAGGTCGGTCTTGCGGGACACGGCACTGCAGATGGCGGCGATGGAGGGAATGCAGCTTCCGGGGAAGATGTACCGTTTGATGAAATCGGGGGATTCCAACTGCCCTTGGTACCGGTCATCCCGAATGATGATCGCCTGAAGCGCCGCCATTCCATCCTTCTGAAGCCGCTCTCCGCAAATCCGAAAAAAGGCGTCATAGAATTGATGACCGACCGCTTCAATCATTTCAATGGAAACCAGCTTGTCATAGATGCCGGTCAAATCCCGGTAATCCGACCGAATCACTGTCACCCGGTCGGTGAGACCGGCGCCCCGAATCCGCTCAAGGGCCAGGCTGAACTGTTCTTCGGAGATGGTGGTGGTGGTCACTTTGCAGCCGTACCGCCCTGCCGCATGCAAGGCGAATCCGCCCCAGCCGGTGCCGATCTCCAGAACGTGGTCCCCAGGGGCGAGCCGAAGCTTTCTGCAGATTCGATCGTATTTGGCTTCCGAAGCCTCCTGTAAAGAGGTCTCAGAATTTTTAAAGAACCCGCAAGAATAGGTCAGGGTATCGTCCAGAAAAAGCCGGTAAAAATCATTCCCCAGATCGTAGTGGGCCGCAATGTTGGCGCGGCTCCCCCTGTGCGTATTCATCCGCAGCCGGTGACGGTACTTCTGAAACGGCCCCAGCATTCGAGCCCACCCCTTTTCCATCTCCGCCAGAACCGACTCGTTGCGCACCAAAATACGGATCACATCGGTCAGGCTGTCTGCAGACCAATCCCCGTCCATGTAGGCCTCGGCCGCACCGAGGGATCCTCCGAACAGCACTTTTCCATAAAAAGCCGGATCATGAACACCAATGGCGGCTTCTGCCGGAAAATCGGTTCCATCCTGCCCGAAGCGCCACGAGCCGGTCTCATCGATCAAATGAAGCCTGCCGAACTTCAGCCTTTTCAAATGGTTTAGAACCAACCTTTTGCCGATCCTTGAAAATCGGGAAGGTAGCGGAACCGCACCCATTCTTTTTTCTGCCGGGATGATGGATTCACCAATGATGCGCATTTCATCCCTCCTTTGCTTTTGGAACGATTCTGGCCGGATGGGTAAAAAACGGCGCCCCCTTCCACCAGAGGCGAAGGGCCTGCCAGTATATCATCAGAATTACCTTGGCGGTCATGGGCGGATACCAGAGCAGGACCTTCGACAGGGAGCGGCGATCAATCTCCCGGCGCTGAAGGTCAAGACTGGCGTCGAACACCCGCTGCCCTCCCCGATGATTGACCATGTGGACATTCAGCCGCTCCCCGGGCACTCGAAACCGCCAGTCGTAACGGATGGCCATCTCCATGAATGGAGACACATGAAAACGCTTTTCGAATTCATACCGATGCCAGCCGGCTGAAGAATGCCTGTTTTCCCAGGGAGCAAACAGGTATCGGTGAAACTCGAGCCAGGGGGTGTTTCGAACCTCCGCCACGATGTATTCCACCGTGTGGTTTCGCCCATCAAAGCAGTAGTAGAAGCTGACCGGATTGAAGCTGATGCCGAAATACCGCAGGTGGGTGAGCATCCGAATCGGCCCGGTCGGCCATTCTCCGGTACAGGACTGAATCCACGCGCGCACCGAAACATCCAAATCTACCCGTGAATCGCCCGGATAATCCCGCCGTCGAAAAACGGCCAGGTTGCGCCGTTCGGTAGACCAGAAGGGATGGATGCTGAAGACCGCATCCAGTTCGGACAGGTCGAGGTACATCATGAACAGGCGGTATCGAAAACTGTTTTCCACCGGTCTAAAACGGCGATGGCGAATGGTTCCTTCGTAGATGGCGCTATGCATCATCGAGACTCTCCCCGAAATCTTCGCACACCGCCAGGGCGCTGTTTACCCCGTCTTCATGAAATCCGGCCCCCCAATAAGCCCCGCAGAACCAGGTCCGATTGACCCCGTTGATCCGCTCCCGCCGTCCTCGGGCGGCTACACCCGCAGGATGATAGACCGGATGATGATAAACAAACGCACGCAGGATGTCTTCGGATCGGACATCCCGGTTCTGGTTGAGACTGACGCAGAAAGTCTTTGCCGCATCGAGACTCTGGAGCATGTTCATGTTGTAGGTGACATGCACCCGGTCTCCGCCGTTGCGTGGAATCCGGTAATTCCAACTCGCCCAGGCGGCCCGCCGGTCCGGCAATACCGATGTGTCGGTATGAAGCAGCACCTCGTTTTCCTGGTAGGGAATGGCGCGAAGAATCCCGCGCTCCTCGTCCGAGGGATCCGCCAGCATGGCCAGGGCCTGGTCGCTGTGGGCCGCGATGATGACGGCATCGAACCTCTCAGGTGCTTCATTTTTCGGGGTTATTTCGACGTGATCGGAGCTTCGGCGCAACGAGACGACCGGACTTTTCACGCGGATCCGATCACGGAAATTTCGGATCAGGGGTGCGATATAGGACCGGGAACCGCCTTTGATCACATACCACTGGGGTTGATTGACCACATTGAGAAACCCATGATTGTCGAAAAACTGAACGAAATATCGTGCCGGGAAGAGTCGAAACCCTTTGGGATCGGCGGACCAGATCGCTGCTCCCATGGGCAGAATAAAATGGCGGACGAAAGACCGCGAGTACCGTTTTCGGGCAATATATTCGCCCAGAGTGACCCGATGATCATTCTCCAGCAGCAGGGCCCGGGAGCCCAGCCGAAACCTGAAGATATCCAGCAGCATGCGATAAAAAGGAAGAGAAAGAAGATTCCGACGCCGTGCAAACAAGGCGTTGGGCGAACTCGGAGAGTACTCCAGCCCGGTCTGTTCACATTTGACGCTGAAGCTCATCCGGGAGGGCCGGCGTGAAATTCCCAGTCGCCCCATCAATCGGACGAAATTGGGGTACGTCTTGTCGTTGAAGACGATAAAGCCGGTGTCCACCGCGTGAGTCCGCTCACCGTCGGAGACATCCACGGTGTGGGTGTGACCGCCGATATAGTCATTCGCCTCGAATACGGTGATGTCATGGTCACGGTTCAGAAGATAGCCGGTGACAAGACCGGAAATTCCGGCCCCTACGATCGCGATTTTCATGGTGATCCAGCCCTCATCATGCCGTTCCCGTTTCGGCGGGAGAATCGGACGGTTTCCGTTTGAACGGATGCAGAATTCGAGATCGGTTCGGCCGAACCATGATATCTCCTTGCATGCGGGAGATCAGGTCTGTAGCAGACTTGTTTCGACCCGATCCGATTCAAAACAAAACGAGATGTGGAATACACAATTTAGAAAAATTCAAGCAAAAAAATTGCGGTAAGCATCAACTTTTTGATAAGGTTTAATAAAAAGGAGTCATTATTACAAGAAAAAAATAGAGGAAAATAAAAACGAATCGACCGAAAAATTTCCGCTTGATCAAAAGCAAAAAGGGTTGACCTTGACCCGAACGGCGCAACTCTTGTGGACTGCAGTTCAACAGCTCGATTAGAATGCCTGATTTCAGTAATCTCGCACAAATTCTTGACAAAAAAAAGGGAGAAGCTTAATTATCGGGGGTATGGAGAATGTTTTCTTTTTTCCACGTCAACCGAGAAGAGGAACGAGCCGACACCAAACACACCTTATCCGATACAGGAGAAAACCATGACCGAAAACAGAGAAAAATGGGAATGCCCCTGCTGCTATGTCTATGACCCTGAGGAGGGATGCGCCGAGGAGAACATCCCCATCGGCACCGCCTTCGAAGATCTTCCGGTAGATTGGGTCTGCCCCAAATGCGGGGCTGAAAAAGAGTACTTCGAAAAACAGGATTAGCCCGGAATCGCTGTTTCTTCATCCAAGCGGTCGAAATTTTCCCTTTTGGAATCAGCCGATATTGTCATTGATTCTTCGGATTCCGGCTGCTAAATCTTTTCTCTCACCGCCTTCAGTATTCTTCCCTCTTACTTGGACCATACCGAAGGCCCCCCGAACCGCACAAGACCAAGGAAGGAGAAGAGATGACCCCTCGCGATGAAAGCAGAATCCGGGAGTGGAGCGATCGGCTCACCGGGGAGGTGAACCTTCGGCTGATTCTGTCCAGATCCGATGAAGCCAAAAACAGAGAGCTGACCGGTTTCTGCGAAGGGCTGACCCGAATCGCACCTGCGGTGCAGCTTACACAGGACAAAGCAGAGGAGGATGAACCCGCGCCCGCCCTGGAGATCGCATCGACCCTTCGCTACCAGTCGATTCCCCTGGGTCTGGAGCTTCCCCCCTTTCTGGACGCCCTCGCCGGCAGGGCCATGGCAGCCTCGGAGTCGGTTCAGGCCGATCTGGAAAAGATTCCGGCGCCGGTCTACTTCAAACTCTACGTAGCGCAGACCTGCCCCCACTGCCCGTTGGTGGTGCGTCAGTTGGCCCCTTTGGCATTGGCCGGGGATACCGTTCACGTCACCGTGATCGACGGCGGATTGTTCACCGAAGCGGCCGAATCGGACGGCATACAGGCGGTGCCCACCCTGATTCTCGAGGATGACCGTCGATGGACCGGTTCCCTCAAGCTGGAGGAGATTCTGGACGTCGTGGTCAACCGGGATCCGGCCGAGATGAGCGGCGCCACCATGGAGCGGATCATCAAGGAAGGAAAGGCGGATCGACTGGCCCGTTTGATGCTGGCAAAGGAGGAGATCTTTCCGCCCTTGTTTGACATTCTCACCCACGAAAAATGGCATGTGCGGCTGGGCGCCATGGTGGTGGTGGAGACCCTGGCCGACGAGAACCCTGGGCTGGCCGAACGGCTGATACCGCCGCTCTGGAAGCGCTATAAAAAGGCGGAAAATCAGATAAAGGGAGATATCCTCTATATGCTCGGGACGGCCGGCAATGCCGGCACCCTCCCCCTGCTCCAGGAGGCGCTCGCCGAATCGGATTCCGACGAGGTGAAAGAGGCGGCCTCTGAGGCCATGGAGACGATCACCGAGCGCATTTAAACCATTGTGTTCCCTTGACTCTCCGGGTTAAACCCGATATATAACGAGACTCGAATTTCAGACGAACCTCCGTATTGAATCGAGCGGAATATCATAGAAAAAAAAGATGCCGGCAGCGGGTCCGGTCGCAGAATGCAGAATTCAGAAGAAAACCGCTGGTGCTTTGCGTTCCGATCATCCCAAATGGATGGCTGAGCCGAAATCCAAAGCTGAGGTCCCCGAGATATATCGAGGTGTAATTTGAAAACGATCTTAGTGGTAGATGACGAAAAAATGATTCTGCGCCTCGCAACCGAAGCACTGGAATCACTCGGAGACGAGTTCAAGGTCAACACTGCGCTCAGCGGAAAGGAAGCGGTTCAATTTCTGGAAGCCGGAAACGTGGATCTAGTCCTGACCGATCTCAAGATGCCCGAAATGGATGGATACGAGCTGCTCTCATTTATGAGCAAAAAATTCCGCCATATTCCCGTAGTAGCCATGACCGGATACGGCTCCCCTGAAATCGCCAAACGCCTCAAGCAAAAAGGCGTGGTCCATTACCTTGAAAAGCCTTTTGAAGTCGATGAACTCAGGGAAATTGCCTCTCAGATTCTGAGTGAGAAATCCAAGGGATATATTCACGGATTCACTCTGGCCAATTTTCTGCAAACCGTGGAGGTAGAGCAGAAAACCCTCACCCTTCGCATCGGGTCAAAAGGTAGATCCGGCTATCTTTATCTCGAAAACGGAGAACTCATCGATGCTGAAGACAATGAGGGCCTTCGGGGTGAAGAGGCTGCGGTAGCCATTCTCTGCTGGGACAATGCAGAAATAGAAATTCAGGGGGCCCACAATCGGCCCCGGACGATCGAATCCTCCCTCATGCACATCCTTCTGGAATCCTCAAAGCTCAAGGATGAACAATCCGAAACCGGAAAATCAGGAGACCTCCTGGATCAGGGCATCCGTTTGGCTGAAGCCCATCACCTGAAAGAAGCGCATGAGGTGATCGCAAAATTCCTGAAGGAAAATCCCCGCAGCGCCAAGGGATGGTTCTGGTTTTCCCGACTCACCGTTTACATCAAATCCATTGAATCGGCCCTCAAAAAGGCGGCCAAACTGGCCCCCAAAGATCCCGACGTGATCGAGGAGGTCAAACGCTTCAAACTGGCCAAAGAAAGGGGCGGAGAGGCCGAACAGGTGAGGCGATGCCCTTTTTGCTGGTTCGCCATGGAGACCAAGGCGGTTCAATGCCCCTATTGCAAGGCGCATCTGTTTATCCATCCCAACTTCTTTTCTTCGATGGGCGAGGCCGAAACCGAAATCCTGGAAGGAGCGGTGGAACGGTATATGCGGGTCATCGGCCGTGAAAAAAACATCAACGCCTATTATTTCCTCAGCGTGGCCCACCTCAACCTGGAGCATTGGGAAGAGGCCCTGGACCTGTTTCACAAGACGGTCAAGCTCTCCCCGGATAAAGAAATATTCTCCGAACAGCTTCGTGCACTGGTCAACCACATGGCCATGGACGCCACCGCCTCGACATTTGAACAGGAGCTTGGTGCGGTGGGGGGAAGGGCCGAAAAAGCCCCGAAGGCGTTCTCCATGTCGACAGCAGAAGACCGGAAAAAAATCCTGGTGGTGGAGGACAGCTCGACAACCAGAAAAGTGATCGCCATCGCCCTGGGCCAGAAGGGTTATGAGATCATCGAGGCCAGGGACGGCCTGGAGGCCCTCAGCCGTTTGAACGAAGAAAAACCCGATTTGATCCTTTTGGATATCATTCTGCCCAAGATGGACGGCTATAAAATTTTATCGATTATCAAGAGCAGCGCGGTGTTCCAGCATATTCCGGTCATCATGCTGACCAGCCGGGACGGCTTTATGAATAAGATGAAGGGAAAGCTGGCCGGTACCACCGCCTATTTGACCAAGCCCTTTGACCCGAATGTTCTGGTCCAGACCATTGAACGGCATCTGCATCCCGAACCCCGATCCTGATTGAAATGCCCGGTGAATACGATTGCTGAACCTATCGAAGGAGTAAGGGA
>JBEPWQ010000031.1:0-22306 GCA_041642315.1 Desulfobacteraceae bacterium
CCCGCCGAATCGCCGGCAATCACGATTTTACCAGGATCATGGCCTCGCCCGAGAAGCCGCTCAAATGCGACTACCGTACCCTCGAGCGCGATCGGAAATTTGCTTTCCGGCGCCAGCGGATAGTCCAGCATAAGAACTTTTGCGGCCGCGGACCGGGCGATTCGCGACCCCAACCCTCGGTGGGAGTTCACGGAGCCCATGACAAACCCACCTCCATGAAGATATAATATGGTTCTATCCACAAGTTGATCAGGGGCAAAAATCCTCTCGGCATTTAGCGTACCCAACAGGATCGGTTCGCAAACAACCTCGGGTTCCGGCGGAAACAATTTCGCCAGGGCATCGATGTCATGGCGCAATTTTTTAAAATCCAGGCATTTATTGCCATTCAGGCGAATTGTTTCCAGAATTTGCGCCATCTTAATCTCAGCCAAAAGCTTGCCTCGCTATCCGCTGTCCGCGATTTTTTCGGTCCGGAATCGACAGGCCGCCTTTGCGCGCTCCAAATGATCCTTGTGCCATGGCTTCACATCCTCATGGCGAAAATAGCCGGAAACAGCCGATTCGGGTGTCGATTTGGGATCGCCGGCGATCCTTTCGCATCTCTCCAAATGGAAACTGTGTCGGACCGTTATATTTTTCCCTCGGAATCCCAACCCCTTTCGCTGTAATATTCGCTCAGAAGCGTTTCCATCTGTTTTTCGGAGATTGTCTTGCCGCTTTCGGGCAGCGCTTCAAACAGAAATCGTTTGGGAAGACGGTCATCCTCCTGCGACAGACCCTCGCGAAGATTGAATTTTCGTGTCGCATCGGACACGCCGGATGCAATTTCGCGCATTTTCTCTTTATCTAGTTCAAGACCGGTTACCGATTCGATCATCGACGCCAGTTGCTCCCAAGGATAAAAATCCCGGTAAAAACGGCAGAGAATCAAGGTGTCGAAAATAATCAGCCGATCCTCCCATTCCACGAGCATTTTGGCCTTTCCCTCGATTTGATCCGGGTCGATCATCTTGGTGACCTCGGGCTTGTAAAATGTGGTTCTCAGATGACACGCTCCTCTCGGAGAGGTTGCATAGGAAAGCCCCATGCCTTTCAGGACCCGGGGATCGTAGCCGGCCGGCTCCATCCCCTTGACATGAATGGCGATTTCTTCCAAGCCCCATTGTTTGGAAGCAAATTTGATACCTCGGGCCAGGGTTTCGCCGATGCCGCGCCTGAAAGCGATATCCTCGAGAACTGCGGCGATCTTGTCCACCTCTCCGTAACCGATATCGTAATCGATCTTGTTTCGAAGCACCGCTTCGATGGTCAACGCCGCCAGGTTCCCGCCCGTGATCGTATCCATCCCGAGCCGGTCGCAGACATCGTTCAAGTAGACGATGTCCTCGATATTTTCGACCTCGCACAGACCGCCGAAGGCATAGATGGTTTCATACTCCGGACCTTCGATTTGAAGACCCTTGTGGCGGCCTTCTTTAACGGTGGAAAGCCGTCCACAAGCCATCATGCATTTTTTGCAGGCGTGGGGTACGACCTTGCAGCGGCTGTGAAGGGCCTCGGCGTTGATGCTTTCCCGGTGCTCCGCACGGCCCTTGCTCCAGTAGCGGGTGGGAAAACAGCCCATGGCGTTCATGGAGTCCACCATCATGGGAGTGCCCAGGTTCTTGTATGCCGCGACACCGGGATGGTCTTTCAGGTTTGAGACCATGTCCTTGGCGAAGGCCTTCACTTTTTCCGGAAAAGCCGTCGATTTCTTCTTTTGGCCCAAAAATGCGATGGCCTTTACCTTTTTCGATCCCATGACCGCGCCGACTCCCGTGCGGCCCGCACAGCGCCAATGATCGTTTTCGATCACCGAAAAGGCCACCAGGTTCTCTCCGGCCGGACCGATGACTACGACTCCGCACTTGCTTGATTCCGGACGGTTCTCCTTTATCCATGCCTTGATGTGATCCTCGGTGGAATAGGTGTCTTTTCCCCATATCGCTTTTGCGGAATGGAACACGGCTCCGTTTTCGCCGATTTCTATCCAGACCGGTTCATCGGAAGCGTTTTCCAGCATGAAGGCATCATAGCCCGTCTTGGCCATGAACTCGGCAACGGTTCCCCCCGAATAGGACTCGGAAAAAAAACCGGTCTGGGGCGATTTGGTGAAAACGCCATAGCGGCAGGAACCCCAGATGGAAGTCGCCGCCACCGGTCCGGTGTTGAAAATCAGGCGATTCTCGGGGCTTAGGGGATCAACCCCGACCGGGTTGTGCTCGAGCAACAGCTCGACACCCAAGCCTTTGCCACCCAGGGTCCTGGACAGCAGGTCATCGGAAAGAGCGGTGTCCTCGCTGGATTTCTGTTCAAGATCTATTTTGAGCAATTTATTGAAAAAGCCATTCATAATTTTTTCTTCCTTCTTTTGGTGCATTGTTATCGTTTTATACCTTCCCATGATAGGGCGGTGTAATGGCCCAAAGCACAACGGCCGGTTCCTCTGAACGGTTTTCCCATTTGTGTCTTTGGTGGGTTCGAAACCAGAGCGTGTCGCCTTCATTCAGGTCATGTGTTTCATCGCCGACATAAATGCGAAACTGGCCCTTGATGACCAGGCAGCACTCTTCTCCTTCGTGGGTGAGCCAATCCCCGCCGCTCGCTCTGGGTTCCACCTCCTGCCAGAGAAGTTCCAGATTGTGCTCCACGTTAATGGGTGTCAGGTACTGAATCAACGCCATTGAGCCTTTCACTTGCAGGGACTTTCGTTTGTTCACCGGGATATGCACGGTTTCGCGCGCCGAGGCCAAAGAATTTACCTCCTCCGGTGAGAGCCCGGCCCGTTGAAAAAAGTCGGCCAGGGGAATTCCGAGGGCCTTGGTGATTTTTTTAATGGCCCCCACGGATGGGCTGACCATTCCCTTTTCGATCTGTTCCACCACCGACGCGGGAATCATGCCTTTCTTTGAAATATCCTCGTAGGACAATTTCTTTTCCTTGCGAAGCTTTGCCAGCATTTCGCACATGGCGCCACTTTTATTCTTTTTATCTACGGACATTTTATCACCTAATTATCCTTATTATCCCTAAAGACAGGGGTTAAAATTCAGGCAAGACTTTTTTCACCGCCTTTCCCAGAATCGGGTCCGCCTCGATGGTATCGAGGCCGGGAAACCCGTCCTGCCATCCGCAAACCTCGTCGCATTCGGACACCCTGGCGTTGGCGTCGAGAATCATTTTCTCAGCCAGGTCTATTCCGAGTTTATGCGTATTTATCACCAGGGTCCAGGGTTCAATGGAATCCCACCTTTTCTTGTAGAAGGAATCGATAATCCTTTCCCGGTTTTTCTCTTCTCTCCTGATCCTTTCCTCGGCGGACCTTTCGCCGATTTTTTCACTTTCCATAAGGTTTTGAACTCGAAAACTCAAAGGGGCCTTGAGAAAGACATTCACCACGTTGATGAACGGACTGAGTACCAGGAAGGCGCGTCGGCTATGAAGGACGATGTTGTTTCGTTTGGCGAACAACAGATACATTTTATTGAGCAGGTCGGCCGTGTCTCGTTTTTCTCCCGCAAACCGGTCCAGGAAGTGCATCGGCGTATCGAGAAGTTGATCGAAGTCGACGATGCCGTACTCCTTGAGCACTTCCTCGTAAACCGCCCGATCCACCAACAGGTAGCCGAGCTTTTCCGCCACGCTTCGTGCCAGTCTATTATCACCGGAACCGACTTGCCCGGATATGGTTATGACAGACATGATTATACCTCGGTTTTTGAAAATCCATGACGGCAGTTATCCATGCCGTATATTGATTATTCTTGCGCGCATGCGCCGAGCAATTTTTCCTCGGAAACTTCGCTTCTGGCAAATTCCGCGGTGACATACCCCTCCCGCATGGCGATGATTCTGTCGCTCACGCCTATTATCTCGGGCATCTCGGAGGATATGACAAGCACCGCGATGCCTTCGCCGGCCATTTTTTCAATCAGCCTGTGAATCTCTGTCTTGGACCCCACATCGATTCCTCGGGTAGGCTCGTCCAGAATGAGAAGTTTCGGGTTCAGCGCCATCCACTTTCCGATCACGATTTTTTGCTGATTTCCGCCGCTGAGTTTTCCGACTTTCTGCTTGGGACTCGGGGTGCTGATGGATAGTTTTTCGGCGTATTCCTCGAACAATTCCGCCTGTTTCCTCGATTGAAGAAAACCGAAACGATGCATCCAGGGCAGATAAGGCAGCGTAAGGTTGTCATCGCACGCCATGCCCAAAACCAGCCCCTGAAGTTTGCGATCCTCCGGTACAAATCCGAGTCCCAGCGTAACGGCCGATTTGGGATTTTTTATCTTCACCTCTTCTCCTTCGAGAAAAATCACGCCATCGTCGGCTTGAGCGATTCCGAAGACCGCCTCGGCGGTTTCGGATCGTCCGGCCCCGACCAGGCCATAAAGACCGACAACCTCTCCCGCCCTGATGGAAAAGCTCACATCCTTGACAAAGGGTTCACGTCTGAGATTTTGAATTTTAAGCACTTCGGCGCCGATTTTTTTTGCGGTTTCCTTTTTCTGATCCGTAAGTTCTCTTCCGATCATCAGCTGGATCAGGTTGTCCCGGTCGGTTTCTTTCGTATCCACGGTGCCGGTTTTTTTACCATCCCGCAAAACCGTGATCCGATCGGAGATTTGAAAAATCTCATCCATCTTATGGGTGATATAGACAATCCCAGCGCCCTGCTTCTTGAGATGGTCGATGATATTAAACAAATTCACCACTTCGCCGCTGGTCAGGGAGGCGGTGGGTTCGTCGAAAATGATCACCTTCCCGTCGTGAGAAAGGGCACGGCCGATTTCAACCATCTGCTGGTAACTGATGGAAAGATTTCCAACCAGATCATAGGGGCTGATATTGCATCCGAGCTGGTTGATGATGGCCTGGGTTTTCTTGGCCAACACTTTCCAATCCACCTTTCCGAATTTTTTCAACGGTAGTTGGCCGAGGAATATGTTTTCAGCCACCGAGAGCTCGGAAACCAGGGAAAGCTCCTGGTGAATCAAAATGATCCCCTTGGCGATCGCCTCGTTGGGGCTTTTGAACCGTACATTGCGCCCCTCCAGCAAGACCTGGCCTTCATCGGGGGTGTGCAACCCGGCAAGTGCTTTCATAAAGGTGGATTTTCCGGCGCCGTTTTCTCCCACCAGGCAGTGGATTTCCCCTGTTCTTATGGTGAAATCGACCTGGTCCAGAGCCTTGACGCCTGGAAACGATTTGGAAATCCCTTGGACTTCAAGTATGTTTTGCGTATGGTTTGACATATCTTTTTCTTCCCAGCCAAAATTTTTATCCATTTCCCTTCGGCCCGATGGCTTTTCGGGCCGAAGAGATGCTTTATCTGAAATGGATTCCGTCAGGATTTAAAATGGCGGTTTGTCAAACTGGTCGATATTGCTCTTGGTCACTGGCGGCGTATCGAAGTAGTTGTAGAAAGGAATCTCTTCTCCCCTGGCGACTTTAATGGCCGTGTCGATGGCGATCTTGGCATCAGCAACCGGTGACTGGTAAACCGAACCGTACAGCTCCCCGCGCTTGATGGCATCATAGCCCTCGCCGAACATGCAGGCGCTGGTGATCACCACATCCTGCAGCCTCATGTTCATTTTCAGGGCGTTGATCGCCCCCATGCCCATGTTGTCGTCGGCCACGTATACAGCATCAAAGTCCTCGGGGCCATATTTTACCAGAAAGTTTTCCATGACTTTTTGGGACTTGTTCCGGTCCCAATTGCCGGGCTGGGTTTCGACAATTTCGATGTTGGGATATTTCTTATCTACCTGGGTGTGAAAGCCCTGGCTTCTGAGCATGGCGGTTACATATCCCGGCGTACCCATGATTTCGACCGTTTTTACCTTCTTGCCCCCGCGTGCTTCGTTCATCATGTCCGCCGCGTATTCACCCTGGATAATGTTGTTCGGGCCGCAGAACCCGGCAATCAGCTCATTGCCTGACTTATCCACGGACGAGTTGGTGGCCAGGACCGGAATGCCCGCCTCTTTCGCCTTCCTCAGCGCCGGAACAACCGATTTTCCAGACACGGGCCACACAAGAATGACATCGACTTTTTTCTGAATCAGGTCCTCCACTTGATTGCTCTGAAGCGCCGCATCTCCCTTGGGATCGAGCTTGATGTAGTTGACGCCGAGTTCATTGCAATAATTCTCGAAAGCGTTCTCGTAGGTGGTCTGGTAACTGTCCACACCGAAATTAAACCCGGTAATGCCGATGGTGATCTCCGAAAGTGGTTTTTCCGCTGCCATGGCGAAAGGGATGCCCGCCAGGGTCAAGCAAACTGTGATAACCGCTGCCAGTTTGAATCTTTTCATTGAATTGCCTCCTTCTTCAAAGTGTCATTTATCTGGTTTTTATTTGCATTGCGCTCCCCGTCGTTCACTGGACGACTCCGGGGTCTTTCTAAAATTGATCCTCGAACTTCGAATTCACACCACCTCCTTCGGCCTATAAGGCGAGCCCTATCTTGCGGCGGGTTTCAGTTTGGCATCCATGAAAACGACGAGAATGAAAATACTGCCCATGATCAGCATGTTGTAGAACGTTTGCACATTCAAGATGTTCATGCCGTTTTGAATAATGCCCACAGTCAAAACACCGGCCACCGTCTTGATCATGTTTCCCGAGCCTCCGTCGAGCTTGGTTCCTCCCAGCACCACGGCGATGATAACGATCATCTCCTGGCCCAAGCCGAGCACCGGCGTAGCCGCGTTCAAACGCGAGGCGAGAATGATTCCCGCTATGGACACCAGGATGCCGTTAATCACGAAAAAGGCGAGAACATATCTATCCACCGGGACCCCCGCATTTTTCGTGGCATCCAGATTCCCGCCGAGTCCATAGACATTTCGTCCGTATACCGTTTTCCTTAGAATAAATTCGCATACAATCACGATCACGGCCCAGATAAGAATCGGATAGGGAATATTCAGAAGTTTTCCGGCGGCGATTTTTTCAAATTCCCGGGCCAGCCCGATAATCTCCCTCTCGCCGGTATAGACATAGAGCAGGCCGCGAATACCCGACATGGCCGCAAGGGTGACGATGAATGCGTTGATCTTCGCCTTGGTCACCAAAAGGCCGTTGATGGCGCCGAACAAGGCCCCGCAGGTAAGCGCAGCCACAATGGCAAGAACGATGCTGTAACCGGTCAGGCTCACCGCTACCGCCGCGGTAAAAGCCATCATGGAACCGATGGAAATATCAAAGTATCCGCTGATCATCAAAAAGGTCATGCCCACCGCGAGAATGCCCAGAATCGAAGATTGCAATAGGATGTTAAGCAGATTCCCGACACTCAAAAACTCGCTGCTGACAATCGAGAAGAATAAAAAGCACCCGATAAAGATCACCCAAACCGGTTCCTGTTTCATTAACTCGATCACGGAAAATTGTTTTGAATTGCTAGTTTTCATGACTCTCCTTTTTTCACTGCGACGTCCATCCAGACCGCGCCGACGATTATGACCCATTGGGCGATCATCTGGGTGTAATAAGGGAGCCCCAGATGAATGAAGCCATTGGATAAAAATCCGAGTATCAATACTCCCACGACCGTCTTAAACACGCTGCCCGACCCTCCGTAGAGACTGGTTCCGCCAAGAACCACCGATGCCAGCACCATGAGTTCATAGTTCTTGCCCAGGTAGTTTTGGGCCGACATCAGCCGGGAGCCCATCATGATCCCTCCGATGGCGGCGGTGAACCCGGTCAAAACGAACGTGAAAAATGTGATCCAGTCATCTCGCAGGCCTGCAAACCAGCTGGCGGTGCGGTTTCCGCCCACGGCGTACAAGGATCGACCGAAAACCGTCTTTTTCAAGATGATGCTGAATATGATCGCTGTCGCCGCGAATATTACGAACGGCATGGGGATTTTCCAGATGAACCCGCGTCCGATAAACGAAAACCAGGAGTCCGGGTTCTGGATTTGACTGTATTGACCCTGCGAATAAATCAGGGTCAGGGCCTGCACCACGGCGAGCATGCCCAATGTCACGATCAGGGACGTCAATTTCTGAAAACCCACCAGGTAGCCGTTGAAGCCGCCCAGCGCGATCCCCGCGAGCAATGCCACGAGTATTGCCGGGACCGGTCCGATTACATCGTGAAGACTCACCACCAGGACGGTGGTAAAGGAGAGTTGGGAGCCTATGGACAGGTCGAAATTTCCGCCGATGAGCATGAACGTGACCCCACATGCCATAACCCCCATGACCGAAACCTGGGACAAAACGAGCATGATGTTTCGAAATGTCATAAACCGCGGGGCAAAAAACGAAATGGCCACAAGCAAAAAGACGAATGCGATTACCAAACCTTGACGTTTCATCAGATTTAAAACATTGGTTAATACAGGATGCATGGATTCCCTCCAAATCTTTTGCCGTGTTCCATTTGCGATTTTTGTTGAAGCAAACAAAGGCATATGGTTCACCCAATAATCGAAAATGTTAAATGTTAATGATTCCTGAAGTGGGTGGTGTTTTATCAAGGAAGTAACCGCAATCCCCGTGCCACAATCATATAAAAGAAGAAAAAAAATAAGCATCTGATTTATTAACAGTTTTGAATCTATATCATTTTTGGATGCCGCCGTTTTCCACTTCGCCGAGGTGTCCCAAAACAAAGCCATTGTTCGATAATAAGACAGTTTTGCCCGGCGAATCCGCTGACGGATCGTTAAAAAAACGATTCGACACTGATTCGACTTGGGACACATCCGAAAGCCATCTCGCGCGAAACATCACTGTTAACAACAAGAAGGCGTAGCACAAGGCGCCGGTCATGAGTACATAGCGATATCCGAACAGGATGGCCGTAAGAATGGCCGCCACCCCGCCCAGTAAGGTGGTGATGCTGTTGATGCCGATCAGCCATGGAAATATCTCCGTGCCGAGGCATTTACGGGCCCGGCCCAAAAAGACAGGAAACGGAAAGCCCATCATGAAAAAAACCGGACATGTTAATCCCCCTGTAACCATTGCCTTGGCCAAGGCCGGGAAGGTCTCGAAATTTTTCAGGATCGGGCCGCTCATCCAGTGAAAAGACAGTACCAGGATCGGGATCATGAAAAGGGGCGCCATCAGCTTGCGACGGTCACTTTTAATATAGCCCGACAGCAGGCTGCCGAGCCCCATGCTGATTAAAATCAGTGCCAGCAAAAACGAGAGCGCCAGGGTTTTATGTCCCCAAAAAAGGATGAATTTTTGAATCGCGGCGATTTCAATCTGGATAAACGCAAACCCGATAACAGCGAAACAAGCAAAAAAACCACGGTTTTGTTCCGAATTGTGGGTTTTCTCACGTAAAAATACAACGGTGAAAATCACCGAAATCATTCCGGCGGCCATGAAAACGAACAAAATCTCCCATGGCAAAACACTTTTCATTTGATAGAAAAAAGGCGAATCATCCGAGATCCAGGAGATGTTTTCCCCATGACGGGCGATGTATTCATCCAGGCTGATTTGTCCTCGGGAAAGGGCGAACAAAAGTTCGTTGTTGAAGTTTTTCGATATCCGATTGCCGGTGTCCCGGTTTACAAATTCAATTCGTTGTTGATCCACGTAAGGAACAAAATTCACCTCGCCTTCCAGCCCCATGGCTCGGATCATTCCGTAATAAGTTTCACCATCCTTAGCGGTGAATTGTTTTTTTCTCAGGATCAGGAGGGGAGCCGAATCCCTGCCCACCAGGACCATGTGTTTCATGGCCTCGACCGGTTCGACCCCCTTGGCGTCGAAGGCCTTTACTATATTGGCTGCCAGTCGGTACGCCTCGGTGGGATAATGCGCCACCACGATAAGGTAACCGTTGTCGTCCAAGGCGTGCCAATATTCGCTGAATGCCTCGTAGGTGAACAGGTGGTTTTCGGTCAGGGCGTAGCTTCCGATGTTTCTAGCGCTCTTGATGATGGGCAGGGACATGGAAATCAAATCGTAGCGTTTGGCGGCTTTTCGGATAAAGCTGCGTCCTTCTTGATTGACGAGGTTCACGGCCGGGTGGCCGTTATAAATTCCGCCGTTGTAATCGCCGTATTCCTTGACGATCGAGATAAAATCCGGATTGATTTCAACAGCGGTTATGTTTTGATAATCACTGGCCAGAAGGGTAACCACGTCGATACCCCCGCCGCTTCCGATGACCAGGGCATTTTTTCGTTGCTTCGGAGGAATCGGCAGGAGGCAGATACCGGCGACGTATTGATACTTCAAGGCTTTTTTCAGGCTCGGTTCCAATTCCCCGTTTTTCATCCGGACCATTTTCGTGCCGGCCGCGCCGTCAATGTACAGGGTTTTCATGAGCGGATTATCGGTTTCAACCAGATCGGAGCGCCCGAAAGCGGTCCATCGGGTCTCAACGATGCGAGCGTGCTTGTCCTTGTCGGCCAGCACGGTGCTCATATTTTTAAACCGGTCATACCGGGGAACGGCCAGGGTGTTGAGGTCGAACAGGAGAAAGAGCACGGCGACAAGGGCAACCGCGAGCTTTATTTTCATCAATCCGGAAGTGTTCGGAAAAGAGGTCAGGTTCAGCAAGGCCAGGGAAATGGTGACAACGACGAGCAACAGCACGATGGCATTGACGCCCCCCAACCAATTTAACAAGAAATAACTTGCCAGTGCCCCCGCCGCCGCCCCGCATAAATCGATTGCATAGAGCCTGGGCATGGAAAAACGACTCGTCTGAAACAAATGGGTGGTGGCGGACCCGATATAAGCGAATAGAAACAGGGTCGGGAGGAAAATGAGGGTGATGTGAGCCCGCCACGCATTGAACAGGAGCAAAGCCCCGAAAGTGGCCAACGGAAGAAACGCAAGCAGGTCGAAATAGCGGCGTTTGCGATTCTCGCCCAAAAAATAGACCAGCACCGCGCCGAACCCGAGTCCCGCCATGCTCAGTGAAATAATCAGATAGGCATACGCATGGAGGAAAAGCACGGAAAAAAGTCGTGTGAGACAAACCTCCAGTGCCAGGCTTCCGGCGGTCAGAAAAAAGAGACTCGATGCCGAAATCATGCGGTTTTGTGAAAAATTATCTTTCACGATTACTCCCATCGGGTTTTGTGTTTTGGTGTCGGAAAATTCCCAGGTCCTTGGCCTTGCCGATCAAACCTGAAACGCGGCCAGCGCACCCTGGTAGGCCGCTTTTCTTATGGCGCCCGGGCCAGTGCAGTCTCCGGCGGCCAGAACTCTTATGGGCAATCCGGGAGTGTCAGCGGCTTTTGCCTATTTCAAGTCCTTCAGGCCTCCTTCGGGGGGCTTGATAAATTCCAACACCGCCCCATCCGGATCGTAAAAATAGCAGAACTTCTCCCCTGTAGAGGAATTCATGACTCCGGGGGATATGAATTTGACGTTTTTGGATTTGAGCATTTCGTAATAGGCATCGGGGTCATCCACGTTAAACGCCGCGTGTCCCACCCCGATGTCGTTGCTTTTCGCGTCCGGAGAAATGGGTTTGCTTTTCGGATTGATGTATTGCAACAGCTCGATAATGGTGGCGGTATCCCCCAGCTTGAGATGGGCCAGTTTGAGTGCCGCGCCGGGTATGCCCACGCCTTTTTCGACGGTTTCACCGGTACAAAGATCCACCCTCTGCACCACCTCGAATCCCAAAACGTTGCAGTAAAAATCCACGGATCGATCCATATCGCTGACGATAATGCCCACATGCTCGATAAAGTTGGGTTTTAAATTCGGCATCGTATTATAACTCCTATCAAATTCTTGTCCTTTGGCGAAGCCCCTTGCGGGGCTTCTCGCATTTTCCCTTTTCGATCGCGTTTTAGGTAAAATCCAGCCCGCCATTGACGTTGATCAGCTCGCCCGTGACATATTCGCCGGACTTGGAGGCCAGCCACATGATGGCGCCCGCCATGTCGGAACCGTACCCATAGCGGCCCAAGGGAATTTCCTTGAGTTCAATTTCCTTCATCTCCTCGAAAGTGATCCCGCGCTCCTTGGCATCGTTTTCCACGAAAGCCCAGTGCATCTCGGAAGCGGCCAGGCCAGGACACAGCGCGTTTACGTTGACATTGTACGGCGCCATCTCCAGAGCCAACGCCTGGGTCAAGGTATGAACGCCCGCCTTGGTTGCGCCATAGGCAGCGGAACCCGCATGTCCGACCTTGCCGAAAAAGGAACCGGTGTTGACGATCGTTCCGCTCTTTTGCTTGACCATCTGGGCCGCCGCGTATTTGCATCCATGAAAAATGCCCTTGAAGTTCACCCCGAGCACCTTGTCCACGTCTTTCATATCGGTTTCCCAGACATTTTTCGGCTCGATATGAATTCCGGCGTTGTTGTACATGATATCGAGCTTGCCGAATTTCTCCACGGCGAAGTCCACCAATTTTTTGACGTCCTCTTCCTTGGAAACATCCGTTATCACGCCGAACACCTGAACATCGGGATACTGTTTCTGGACTTTTCCGGCGGACTCTTCCACCAGAGGAAGAATGTCGGTCATAACGACACTCACGCCCTCGCTCGCCAGGGATTCCGCGGCTCCGTAACCGATTCCTCTTGCCGCGCCGGTTACGATTGCCGTTTTGCCTTTTACGCTTCTGAAATCACTCATTTAAAAATCTCCTTTTTCATTCATTTTTTTTATCTTTGATATAATTCTTGCCGATTCCGATTATTTCAAGATTTCATCCCTTACGGCATCTCCCATTTGGGAAGTGCTCGCCGAACCGCCCATGTCACGGGTTTTCACCTTGCCCGATCCGAGAACGGCCGCTGTGCAACGGTTGATATCCAGGGCGGCTTCCGGCTCGTCGATATGATCCAGCATCATCCGGACGCTCTCGATGGAAGCGACTGGGTTGGCGATGCCCTTTCCGGTATATTTGGGAGCCGAGCCGTGAATCGGTTCGAACATGGACGGGTAGTCCTTTTCCGGGTTGATATTTCCCCCGGCTGCAAAACCCATCCCTCCTTGCATCATGGCACCGAGGTCCGTGATGATATCCCCGAAAAGGTTGGAGGCCACGATCACATCGAAGTAATCCGGATTTTTGAGAAACCACATGGTCAATGCATCCACCAGGGCCATATCGGTTGCAATATCAGGATAATCCTTGGCGACCTGATTGTAGACCATATCCCAGAAAACCATGGAGTAGTTGAGGGCATTGGATTTGGTGCAGTTGGTGACCATCCCGACGGGGTTTTGATCCCCGAATTTACGCCTTTTTCGAGCCAGCTCAAAAGCATAGCGCATAACCCGTTCACACCCTTTTTGCGTAAAATACGCGGTTTGGGTGGCAAATCCATCAGGGCGGCCTTTTTTATGAAATCCACCGGCCGAACAGTACTCGCCCTCGGTGTTTTCGCGGATCACCACCATATTCAGCTTTTCCGGCGTTACCCCCTTGACCGGGGATTCGACTCCGGGAAAAAGGGTTATGGGTCGAAGATTGACATACTGGTCGAATCCCTTCCGGATTTCCAGCAGCATCATCAACGAAATATGATCGGGAACTTTTCCCGCATCCCCGATGCATCCCAGAAAAATCGCGTCAAAGGGTTTGAGAATATCGAGGGCGTCCTCGCGCATCATTCGGCCATTTTTCAGGTAATAATCACAGCTCCAGTCAAACCACTCGGTGGTTACGCCGAATGAATATTTTTCGGCTTCCGCCATCAAAACCTTCTCGGCCTCCCGGGTTACCTCGTTTCCGACGCCGTCGCCGGGGATCATTGCGATTCGATGATTTTTCATAACTCCTCTCAGTTTTTTCATTTCCAAGTCTTTTGAATCAGACAGGCTGCACTTTCACCGGCCGTTGCCCTACGGCAGCAGATTCCCGACGCACGGGCAGGATATGAGCTTCTCCGAAGGGAACTTGCTGAGCATGCGGTGACCGTCCTCGGTGACCACCAGCATCTCCTCGATCCTGGCGCCGTCGTTGCCCTCGCCGGCATACGTTTCCAGGGCGAAAACCATGCCCTCCTTGATTTCCTCGGGATGTTCCATGGAGAACATGCGGCTGATAACCGGTTTGGCCCAATGGGTGATGCCGATGCCGTGGCCCAGTTCCAGCGCGAACGCCTCGCCCTCGGTGGCCAGCCCCAACTCCTGGGCCGTCGGCCATGCCTCGGCGACCTCGGCGGTGGAAACCCCGGGCTTGATCAGCTCGACCGCCGAATAAAGCCAGTCCCACGTCTTTTTGTATACGTCCAGCTGTTTTTGAGTGGGCTTTCCCGTGACGAATGTCTGGTAGTAACAGGTCTTGTAGCCATTAAAAATGCTCACGACATCGATAAAAATCATATCTCCCATGCGAAGAATACGATCGGAGGCATCATGGGGATGCGGATGAGACCGGTTGCCGGTAATCACGTTGATATTCTGGATCTCCTCGGCCCCCAGCCGGTACAAGGTGTTACGAAACATGCCGTTGATCTCGTTTTCGCGAAGACCGGGGCGGGCAGTTCTTACTACTTCCCAAAATCCCGCTTCCACGAGTGCGATGGAGGTTTCAATCAGCTCCACCTCCTCGGGTGTTTTGACGGCCTCTGCCTCCAGGATGGTCTGCTGGGCGTCCACTACCGTGATGCCCTGCTCCTGGAGCGCCTGCAAAAATGGAATTTCGCATACGTCCATTCCCAGCGGCTCGTTTTCGATACCGAAATCCTTCAGCCAGCCCGCGATAATGCCCGCGAATTTTTTGGCGTTTTCATAGACCACGGCCTTGGGAAAGGAGCCGCGCATACCACCCACGAAGGGAAAGATGCGTTCGCTGATCCAGGGGGAAAGCCTTTTTTTGGTCTCGATGGCGCTTCCCACCTCGAACAATACAGGGTCCTCATCCGCCGCCAGCAGACAGGAGCGAACAAGCTTGTTGTTGGTCCAGTCGTTTAATTTGGTGCTGGTGATGTAGCGAATCTGATCCGGGTCGAAGCACAACATCGCCGCAAGGCCGTCCTCTTTCATCTGGGCCTTCATCTTGTTCAAGCGATCTTTTCGTAATTTGTCGTAGTCGATTCGGATTTCACAATCCGTTGCCATGGTTCCTAATGTCATGATTCTATCTCCTATGGGTGTCGTTATCTCCAAGCGCGCAAAAAAAACCGTTATCGGAGAAAATATGGTTATTGATTGATGCTTTTACCTGATTAATGCATGTGCCATCCGCCGGTTACATTAATGGATTGTCCGGTGATATTTTTGGCCAGGTCGCATGCCAGAAAGGCGACCATAGCACCGATGTCTTCGGGGGTCTGGGGCCGCTTGAACGGGATCGGCTCGCAGAATTCCCTGAACACTTGTTCGATGGGTTTTCCCTGCTCCTTGGCCATATCCGGCAGCTGAGACTCCCATAACGGCGTGCGAACAACGCCGGGGCAAACGGTGTTGATATTGAGCCCATTTTGGGCATATTCATGGGCAAGGGCCTGGGTGAGACCGATAACGGCGAATTTGGTCGCCGAATAGTGTGAAAATTTGGCGATCCCCTCTTTTCCAGCGATGGATGAGATGCTGATGACCTTCCCGCTGCCCCGCTCGGCCATGTGAGCGATTATCGGCCGGGTTACCAGGAAAACCCCTTTCAGGTTCACGTTGCACATGAGGTCCCAGTCCTTTTCCTCCATGTCCACGAACATTTGCGGCCAGCTCAGGGCGGCATTGTTGACCAGAATGTCTATTTTCCCGAAACGGTCCAATACCGTTTTTATGGCCGCGTCCACCTCGGCTTTTTTTGTGATATCCACTTCTACGGCGATGGTTTCCCCGCCGATTTCCGCCGCCGCTTTTGTTGCCAGATCGATATTGATATCGAAAATGGACGCCTTGGCGCCCTCTTTTACCAGCCGTTCCACGATTCCCCGGCCGATGCCCGCCGAGCCGCCGGTTACGATGGCGATTTTATCCGTTAAGTTTAGATCCATGCCAAGCCCTCCCTTCGTGTTGCGATTTACGCTTTTTTCGGCGAATGAACCGCCAGCTTGTTCCAATCAAGGGCCGCTTCCAGCAGTGTTTCGCTCACGGTGGGATGCGGTTTTATGGCCTCGTAAAGATCCTCCACGGCACCCTCCATTTTCATGGCGGTAACCGCCTCGCTGACCAGATCGGTGGCATGGGCGCCCATGATATGCACGCCGAGAATTTCCCCGATTTCGGCATCGCCGATCACCTTGGCAAAGCCCTCGACCTCGCCCATGGCCTGGGCCGCGCCGCTGCTGGAATAGGAGAACTTGCCGATCTTGATTTTTCTGCCCGAGGCCTTGGCTTCGTCCTCGTTGAGTCCCACGGCCCCGATTTCGGTAAGGCCCCAGATGCAGCGGGGAACCAGTTCGGGTTTCAGGCTCTTTTTGTGGCCGAGGATGCAATCCACGACGATCTCAGCTTCGGCCGATGCCTTATGGGCCAGCATCATTCCGCCCACCAGGTCTCCGATGGCGAAAACTCCGGGCAGATTGGTCTGAAGTTGCCCGTTTACCTTCACGAACGGACCTTCCATGGCCAAGCCCAGCTTTTCCGCGTCGACGCCGTCCAAAACCGGCGCCCGGCCCGTGGCCACCAGCACCCGCTGGGTCATCCGTTCCTGAACCTTCCCGTCGGCGCCCTCGAAAACCACCTTGACCTCGTCTTTCTCAACCGTGATCTCCTTGGCTTTTGCCTTGAGGTGAACATCGACCTTGCGCTGTTTGAGCATATTGCGCATGGTCTTTCGAACATCCGGGTCCTCGGTGGTGAGAACGTCGTCGAGAAGCTCGACGATGGTGACCTGGGCGCCCAGGTTGGAATAAATGGTGGCCATTTCGATGCCGATCACCCCGCCGCCGATAATGATGACATTTTCAGGAACTTCCTGGGTATCCAGGGCCTCGTCCGTGGTTTGCACAAACTTGCCGTCAACCTTGATAAAGGGCGGGACCGAGGGCTTGGAGCCGTTGGCCAGAATGACATTTTTGGCTTCGTAATCGGCTTTCGAGCCGTCGGCCTTCTCGACACTCACTTTCCCGGGCGCTTGCAGGCTTCCCTTGCCCTGGACCACCTCGATTTTGTTGCTCTTTAAAATGGCTCCCAGACCGCCCACCAGGGTTTTGACCACCTTGCGCTTTCTTTCCAACAGTTTGGAGGTATCCACCGCGAGGCTGTCGGCGCCGTTTAATATCGTGGACGTTTTGGCCGAATGAAACAGCCTCGAATCATAGATTAAACTTTTTGTCGGAATACAGCCGCGATTCAGGCAGGTGCCGCCGACATTGTCCTTTTCGATCAAGAGAACTTTCAGATTGTTTTGAGCCCCGCGAATGCCGGCCACATAGCCGCCGGGACCTCCTCCGATTATTGCTAAATCATACATAAGATTTTCGACCCCGCTTTGTTTCCCTTATAGATGTAAAAATGTAAAATTCGGGTTTTCCAGTTTGGCCTTCAAGGATTGCAGGAAGGCGGCCGCCTGGGCCCCGTCGATAACCCTGTGATCCACCGCCAGGCCGAAGGACGCGGTTTTACGGCTTTTGACTTCTCCGTCATCCAGATACAATTCATCGCGGGTTTTGCCTACCGAAAGAATGCCGCTCTGGGGCGGATTCAGTATGGAGGTAAAAAAGGTGATATCGAATTGGGCCAGGCTGGATACGGTGAATGTCCCCCGCTCCATTTCATCCCGGGTCAACTTGCCATCTCGGGCGCGTTGAACCAGGTCCGTACGCTGTTCGACGATATCCACCAGGCCCGCCCGGTCCGTTCCGTCCAGCGCGGGAACGATCAAACCATTTGGCAGGGCCACGGCAAGGCATACGTTGACTCGCGGTTTGATATAAATTTCATCGCCATTCAATACGGCGTTGAAGATGGGATGTTCCAAAATGGTCAATGCCACCGCTTTGATCAGAAAGTCATTGACCGAGGGACGCAATCCGAATGTTTCTTCGAACTGGGGAAGAATGCCCTTTCGGAAACTCAGCAGCGGGTCCATGAGGATGTCCGAATAAAAGAAGATGTGCGGTGCGGTAAAGGCGCTGTCGGACATTCTTTTGGCAATGGCTTTGCGCATGGAGTCCATGGGAATGACTTTGTCCAAACCCGAAGAGACCGCTTCCTGGGCGGTCGGCTTCAGATCCGAGCGCATGATTCTTCCTCGCACGCCCGTGCCTTCGACGCCTTCCAGGGAAATGCCCTCCTTTTCCGCGACCCGTCGGGCCAGTGTCGATGCCTTGGCCCCCGCCGGCGCTTCAAGGGCCGCTTGAACATCCTTTAGTTGGATGACCCCGTCGGGCCCGGTGCCCGCGATGGTTTTAAGATCAAGACCATGATCGTTGGCCAATTTGCGGGCCGCCGGCACGGCAAGACCCTCGCTGACCTCCTGGGATCCAGGGGCCATCGCCGGTTTCGCCTCGGGTTCCGGGGCCGCTTTTTCCTCGGCGGGTTCCGCGGATTCTTTCGCGGCGGGCGGGGGCTTTGAGGGTGCGTAATCATCCGGTATTTGCTCGCCATCCACGGCGATCAATGCCACGACTGTAAAAACAGGCACTTCCGTGTCCGTCTCGACCAGTATTCTGGCCAATACGCCGGATGCCGGGGACTCAACCTCGGTGGTGACCTTGTCGGCCTCCACCACGAAAAGCGTTTCGCCCTTTTCGACCGTGTCTCCCTCGTTTTTACTCCACTCTATGATTTTTCCGTTTTCTACTGTTATCCCTAAATTGGGTATGACGACTTCTTCTGGCAAGGTTCGATCCTCCTTATCCGGTTAAGAGTATTGCATTAAATTCTGAACCGCGGGAACGAGATCTTTTACTTCAGGAATATAGACCTGTTCCAGCTGCGGGGAAAACGGCACCGGTGTATCCGGGGAACACACCCTGGCCACAGGCGCCTTTAGATATTGTATAATCTCCTCCGCCGCCAACGCGGCGATCTCGGCGGCGATTCCGCAGGTCTTGTAATCCTCGTCCGCAACCAGCAGACGCCCCGTCTTTTTTACCGATTCAAAGATCGTTTCCTTGTCCAAGGGGACCAGGGTTCGCGGATCCACGATCTCTACCTCGATCCCTTCCTTCGCCAGCTTTTCCGCGGCTTTCAGCGACCGGCCGACCATGGCATGGGTGGCCACAATCGTCACGTCCTTTCCCTCCCGCTTGATATCCGCCTTGCCGAACGGGACCGTATAGCTCTCCTCGGGGACGGGACCTTTTTCGATGTAGAGTTTTTTGTGTTCTACAAAAATGACCGGGTTGTTGTTGCGGATGGATTCGAGCATCAGTCCCTTGGCGTCGTAGGGTGTCGACGGAATCGCGACGTAAAGGCCGGGCATGTGCATAAATATGGAGTGGAAACTCTGAGAATGCTGGGCGGCGGCGCACCGTCCGGCACCGACGTTCATCCTTACGACCATCGGCACGCTACCCTGTCCGCCGAACATATAGTGCATCTTGGCCATCTGGTTGAAAATGGCGTCCATGCAGGCGGTCGAGAAATCGATAAACATAAGTTCGGCCACCGGCCGCATTCCCGTTAACGCGGCGCCCACGCATCCGCCCACGAAACCGGCTTCGGAAATGGGCGTGTCCACGACCCGGTCTTCACCGAATTCCTGCTGAAGGCCCTTTGTGACCTGGAATATTCCGCCGTAGCAACCGATATCCTCTCCCAGCAATACGACCCGCTCATCTTCCTTCATCGCCATTTTCAGCGCTTCGTTTATTGCGTCGGCGTAGCTTAATTCTCTCATTATTATACTCCCTCCTTTACGTAAACGTCTTCGTACATTTCCTCGATCGCCGGAAAATCCGCTTCCTTGGCAAAAGCCACCGCATCGTCCATTTGCTTGAGGACATCCTTTTCGATGGCCTCCAGTGCTTTCTTCGTGGCTTTTCGGTTTTTAACCATATCCTTTGCCAGTCGCTCGATCGGACATTTCAACTTCCAGGCATCAATGTCCTTTTTGTCCCGATAGCGCGATCCAAGATTCGGATCTCCCTCGTGGTGGCCTCGCCAGCGGTAGGTCTTGCATTCGATCAGGGTAGGGCCTTCACCGATTCTGGCTCGCTTGACCGCCTTGGCCGTGGTCTCGTACACCGCCACCACGTCATTGCCGTCAATGGTTACTCCCGGCATGCCGTAGCTGGTGGAACGAATCGAAATATCGGTGATGGCCTGATGCTTTGTCTGGCAGACAGAAATACCGAATTGATTGTTTTCGCAGATAAATATGACCGGCAACTTATGAAGTGCCGCTAGATTCAGGCTTTCATGGAATGTCCCGTTGTTGGAGGCGGCGTCACCGAAAAAACATGCTGTTACTTGATCGGTTCCCCGCCATTTCGCAGACCAGCCAGCGCCGACGGCAATGGGCAGGCCACCGCCGGCGATGCCATTGGCGCCGAGGATGCCCAGGCTCATATCGGCGATGTGCATTGAACCGCCCTTGCCTTTGCAAAAACCGATCTTTTTCCCGAACAACTCGGCCATCATACGATTTAAATCGGCGCCTTTGGCGACGACATGGCCGTGGCCCCGATGTGTGCTGGTGATGTAATCGTCATCATTTAAGTTGCCGCATACACCTGCGGCCACGGCTTCCTGACCGATATAAAGGTGCGCCAGGCCCGGCACTTGACCTCGCGCATAGAGATCCACGATCCGCTCCTCGAATTGACGACATTTCATCATGGTCGTATAAAGTTCGATTAATTTTTCCTTGGAAATTTCCATAAAATCCCTCCATCTGTTGAATTTGGTTATAAACCGTATTCGATAAAAAATGACTGCTCGTGATTCTGATGATTTCTCTTGCATATAGGTTGACAAAACCGTCAGAGGCAGACCGGACCAATATGTAGCTTTTGGGGCATTTTGATTTCTTCGGTTGTCTTAATATCTTGCAAACCGCATGCCGATTGTGAGGGAAAAGGATTTTAAGCTTTAACCACTTGGAAATGTTACATAAAATAAAATTTGGAATTAATTTCCCCGGAGAATAAATCAACCCCGGAGTGTTCTAAAAAAGGATAGATGTCTCGAATCGATACAGAGAGGACGTATTTGCCCCGGGTTCGGGTTATACAAAAGGTGCTGGAAATCGCGGTCACTTTATCGCCGCCTTACACGGCAGCGCGGCTGATCGAAGTCACCAACTTTCACGCATGGTTGTGGATAGAAGATCTGAGTGTTAAAATAAAATTCGCGATTTACGAATGGCTAAGGCTCCGGCAAAAGTAAATTGGCATATTTATTGCTAAGACCTTGTGTGCATCTTGCAGAAAATTTGGTGCCAATCGCTCAAAAAAAGAGAAAATTTTTATAAAAGTTATAAAATACTTGAATAAAAATGGAATAAAATACAATTTGACATAAGGCCAACTCCTTCAGATGGTTTTTTTGGTGTTCTAAAATTTCACATGTGTCTCGAAAGGATACAGACGTTGGCCATGGTTTGAATTGAGAAAAGGAAATATTATGGATCACTGTTCACACAAACCCAAATGGTTATGGCGAAAGATTCCAGCCTCGGACCATACCGGCGAGGTTAAAGGCTTAACGAATCAGCTCAGGCTCCATACCGTCTGTGTCGAGGCTCACTGTCCGAATCAGATGGAATGTTATGGGCGCGGAGAAGCGACATTTATTTTGCTGGGACCCTCCTGTACCCGGCGGTGCGCCTTTTGCGCGGTCGACAAGTCCGCGCCCGTCCCGCCAGATCCTTTGGAACCGCAAAGAACCGCTGTGGCGATCGCCGAACTGAATCTGAAATTCGCCGTGCTCACAATGGTGACACGCGATGATCTTTATGATGGCGGAGCCGATCATATTTCTAAAACGGTTCTGGCCATTCGGGAAAAATCCCCGGATGTGGGAATCGAAGTGCTGATATCAGATTTGGGTGGTGATTCGGATGCGCTGCAAAAGGTAATTTTTTCATCCCCGGATGTTCTGAACCATAACGTGGAAACCGTCCCACGCTTGTATTCGACGGTCCGCCCCCAAGCGGATTACCGCCGTTCCATCGACCTGATCAGGCGGGCCAAACAAAAATCGAGCCGCATCGTGGCAAAATCCGGGCTGATGCTGGGCCTCGGGGAAAATCGCAATGAAGTGTTATCCGTCATGGACGAGCTGAGGGAGGCGGGCTGCCAGCTCATTACGTTGGGACAATACCTGGCGCCCTCGAAAAAACATCACCCTGTTGTTCGATATGTTCATCCGGACGAGTTCGATGAATACGCGTCGCAGGCATATCAGAGAGGCTTTAGCGCCGTGGCGAGCGCTCCGTTCGTCCGAAGTTCGTACCGGG
>JBEPWQ010000032.1:0-22219 GCA_041642315.1 Desulfobacteraceae bacterium
CATTGCAGTGCAAAAGGAGTCGCCATGCCGATCTATGAATTTTATTGTCAGGACTGCCATACCATTTATAGCTTTTTCTCCAAGCGGATCGATACCGATACCCTGCCCCCGTGCCCCAAATGCGACAACCCGACCCTGTCCCGGCAGGTATCCAGATTCGCCTTCACCGGAAAGGCCAAGGAGGAAGGGGAAATGGAGGATCTGACCTTTGACGAGTCCAAAATGGAGCAGGCCATGCAGGTGCTGGCCAAGGAGGCGGACAACATCAACGAGGATGACCCCAAACAGGCGGCCCAGCTGATGCGGAAGCTCTCGAATATGACCGGGCTGCAGCTGGGCGGGGGGATGGAAGAGGCCCTGGCCCGCATGGAACGGGGCGAAGACCCGGACCAGATCGAAGCGGAGATGGGGGACCTGCTGGAATCGGAAGACCCTTTCCTGATGCCCGGCGGCAAAAAAGGCAGCGCCGGGGGCGTAAGGCGGGTCGAACCCTTTCGGGACGAAGCCCTTTACGACCTTTGAAATTGTTGGACAAAGCGATAAGGAGCAGATGAAGATCACCGCCCTCACCCCGGCGGCACCATTCGGGCGAGGGTCCGACAAGTATGGAGGAGATATGAACCCATCGGTATTGGATCGGATGGAAGTGGTTCAGGGGGACATTACCAAAATGGAGGTCGATGCCATCGTCAATGCGGCCAACACATCCCTTCTGGGCGGCGGCGGCGTCGACGGCGCCATTCACCGGGCGGCGGGGCCCGAGCTGTTGGCCGAATGCAAAACCATCGGCGGATGCCCCACCGGCGAAGCCCGGATCACCAGGGGCTATAATCTACCGGCCGATTGTGTGATCCACACCGTGGGTCCGGTTTACGGCGGACGTCCCCAGGACAGCACGCTCCTGGCTTCCTGCTATAGAAACAGCCTTCAACTGGCCGTGGACCACAAGGTCAAGACCATCGCCTTTCCGGCCATCAGCTGCGGCGTCTACGGCTACCCGATCGAGGACGCCTGCCGAATCGCAGTGGACACCACGGCACGGTTTCTGGAAGAACATCCTTCCATTGAAAAGGTCTATTTCGTTCAGTTTTCCGAAGAGAACCGACAGGTCTATGCGGAGTACCTGAAACAAATCTCCTGAAATTGCCCCTCCTTGACACGGCGGACGGTTTCAATTAATAGAATACGCTTGCCCCGACAGGGGCCGGCATTATGAAAACCATGCCGATCAAGCTGAAATAGGCACGGTGAATATCCCCGTGTCTATTCAATTTTGTTTCCCAATCAAATCCAATTCAACAGACAGTGAATGCGATGAAAAAAAAGGATTCATTAGAATATCTACGAAATATCGGCATTATCGCCCATATCGACGCCGGCAAAACCACCGTCACCGAGCGAATCCTCTATTATACCGGTCGGTCCCATAAAATCGGAGAGGTGCACGACGGCGAGGCGGTGATGGACTGGATGACCGACGAACAGGAACGGGGTATCACCATTACATCGGCGGTGACCTTCTGCCAGTGGAAAGAGCACGAGTTTCAACTCATCGACACCCCCGGCCATGTCGATTTCACGATCGAGGTGGAGCGGTCGCTGCGGGTGCTGGACGGAGCCGTAGGCGTCTTCTGCGCCGTGGGCGGGGTGGAACCCCAGTCAGAGACGGTCTGGCGACAGGCCGACAAGTACCACGTGCCCAAGATGGCCTTCATCAACAAGATGGACCGGATCGGCGCCGATTATTTTCGGGCCATTCAGATGATCAAAGAGCGATTGAACGCCAAACCGGTGATTCTTCAACTGCCGGTGGGGGTCGAGGACAGTTTCGTCGGAGTGATCGATCTGCTCCGTATGAAGCAGCTCCGCTGGCATGATGACGATCTGGGGGCCACCTTCTCCGCCGAAGAAATTTCCGAGAATCGCCTTGAAGAAGCCGAGGAATACCGGGAAAAGCTGATCGAGACGGTGGCCGAGGTGGACGATGCGCTCATGGAAGCCTATCTGGCCGAAGAACCGGTCACCGAAGCGATGCTCACGGCGGCCATCCGCCGGGCCACCATCGGGATGCAGCTGGTGCCGGTCCTGTGCGGGTCCGCCCTGCGGAACAAGGGGATTCAGCCTCTGCTGGATGCGGTGTCGGCCTACCTGCCCAGCCCCACCGAGGTGCGCGCCATTCAGGGAACCAACCCGGAGACCGGTGAAAAGGTGACGTGTCTGCCCAAAAAGAACGACCCGCTGTCGGCGCTCATTTTCAAGGTCTCCATGTGGGAAGGCCGAAAGCTCTGTTTCGCCCGGGTATACGGCGGTACACTGACGGCCGGCGGAGAGGTCTTCAATGCTTCCCTCAACAAAAAGGAGAAGCTCTCCCGCATCCTGCGGCTCCATGCCAACAAGCGGGAACGGCTGGACGAGGCCGGGCCGGGCAGCATCGTGGGGTTGATGGGTCTCAAGGACGCCTCCACCGGGGATACCCTCTGCACCCCCGGCAAGCCCCTGATGCTGGAGCGGATCGATTTTTACGAACCGGTCATCTCCCTGGCCATCGAACCCAAGACCCATTCGGACCAGGAAAAACTGGAGCAGGTACTCTCCAAATTCCTGGACGAGGACCCCACCCTCAAAGTCCGCACCGATGAAGACACCGGCCAGACCATCCTTTCGGGGATGGGGGAGCTGCACCTGGAGATCATCATCAGCCGCATGATTCGGGAGTTCAACACCAGCGTCAACGTGGGAAAACCCCAGGTGGTGTATCGGGAATCCCTGGGCAAGAGAGTGGAGGCGGAATCGGTTTTCGACAAGGATGTGGCCGGCCAGCATCAGTTCGGAGAGGTGCGTCTGCGCCTCACTCCCCGAAACCGGGGCGAAGGCAATATCTTCCGATCCGAGGTTTCCGAGGAGACGATTCCGGCCGCCTTCATTCCGGCCATTGAAAAAGGGGTGATGGAATCCCTGGAGAGCGGTCCGATCATGGGATACCCGGTGGTGGATGTGGAGGCGGTTCTAATCGGCGGATCTTTCAAGGAGTCTCTGGGAACCGAACTGGCCTTCCGGGTCGCCGCCTCCATGGCATGCAAACAGGCGATGATGGAGGGGGACGCCTTTCTCCTGGATCCGATCATGAAGGTGGAGATCTTCGTTCCGGAGGAGTTCGTGGGCGAGGTCATCGGCGACATCAACTCCCGAAACGGCAAGATCACCGCCATCGAGGCCGAGCGGAACCTGCAGATTATTCGGGCCACCGCCCCCCTGGCCAATCTCTTCGGCTATTCCACCTCCCTTCGCTCCGCCACTCAGGGCCGGGGCACCTTCACCATGCAGTTTTCCCATTTCGACCGAAACTGAAGAAATCCGGCGGACGCGGATTTCGGGTGGGCCGGGGCCTTTGCACAGGCTCCGGCTTCTCCTCGGGCTCGCCTTCCCGGACCTCCTTGAGCATCTCTTCGGCCTCCGATTTTCGAACCGGGTCATCGGAATGCTTCAGTACCTGCCGCAAGTGAAAGACGGCGTTTTGGATCTCTTTCCTGCAGGCGTAATGCTTTCCCAGAAAATAATGGGCGTTGCCCAGGTCGCCCTTCTTGCCGTAGGCCTCCCCCAGACGGTATAAGGCCCCGGGATAATCGGGCCGCTTTTCCAGCAGCCGCTCCAGAACCTCGGCGGCTTCCGGGTACTGTTTCAGCTCGGTCCGGCTCCGTCCCAGCAGATAGAGCGCCTCGGGGTCGCCGGGGTCGAGGCCGATGGACCCCTCCAGAGCGCTCACCGCTTCATCGTATTGCCCGTCTATAAAATAAATTTCTCCCAAATCCTTGAGCACCACCGGGTCGAGGGGCCTGCTCTTGAGCGCCTCCCGGACCTGATTCAGGGCTTCGTCCTGCCGGTCGTTCCTGGCCAGGGCGATGCCGTATCCGTGCTGATAGACCGGATCTTCGGGGTGGTCTTTCAAGGCGGCGGCCATTTCCCGCAGGGCCCGGTCTTTGTCTCCGTAACCGGCCACCAGGCGGGTGCGCATCCGCTCGAATTCGGTCCGGCCGGTTCCCGGGGCGGATACCGCGTCCGGGTTGGATTCGATCCAGCTGCCGAGGTAGGCGATCCGCTCCTCCACCGCGGGATGGGTCATCAGGTAGGTGGGGATTTCTTCCGACCCGAACCACTGCTTGTCTCGAATCTTCTTGAGCACGGTCAGCAGCCCCGCGCCGCTGTAGCCCGCGTCGGTAAGGTACCGGATGCCCAGCTCATCGGCCTGCATTTCATCCTGGCGGCTGTAGGAAAGGGCCGCGGACTGTCCCGCGGCCATGGAGCCGACGCTCACCGCATTGGCTGCGGCTCCCGCCCCGGCCACCCCAAGCAGAATCCCGGCCACCATACCGGCCAAAGTCGCCAATCCGATCTTGGAGGAGCGGTCGATTTTTTGGGATATATGCCTTGATGCCACATGGGTGATTTCATGGGCCAATATGCCGGCCAGCTCATCTTCGTTTTCCATGGCCTCGATCAGACCGCTGTGGATGAAGATATTGCCTCCCGGTCCGGCAAAGGCGTTATACACCTCATTTCTGACAATATAAAACCGGTATGCAAAGGGCTGGGGCGGCATCTGGGACAGAATCTTTTTGCCGATATCGTTGACATAGTCCACCAGCAGCGGATCACGAATAAATTGGAACCGCTTCGTCACCATTTTCATGAATTCCTTGCTCAGTTCCTCCTCCTCCTGAATGGTGATTCCGAACGCAGGCCTCGGCTGGGCCATTTGAAGGGGAATCAGAACCGCCAGGAATATACCGAGGATTCTTTTCATGATATCCATTTTTTTCACTCGATCGCCTCGCTTCTATTCTTTTCAAACCGACCGGATTGTGGTAAGAAGCTCTTATTATGACACAGATAATATGCATAGCCAACCAGAAAGGCGGGGTCGGCAAGACCACCACCGCCCTGAATCTGGCCGCCGGTCTGGCCATCTCCGGCAAAAAAACCCTTCTGGTGGACTGTGATCCTCAGGCCAATGCCACCACCGGGCTGGGCATCGACAAGGGCGAACTAGACCAAACCCTCTACCACGGCCTGATCGGGGAAGCGGAAATCACGGATCTCATCGTCGACACCGATATTCCTGAACTGAAGCTCATTCCGTCCCGGGTGGAGCTGATCGGCTTCGAAGTGGAGATGATGGCCGAAGAAGGCCGCGAGCAGGCCCTCAAACACCTTCTGAGCGGGCTGAATGCAAAATTCGAATACGTCCTCCTTGACTGCCCGCCGTCCCTCAGCCTGTTGACCCTCAACGCCATGACCGCCGCCGACGCCCTGCTGATCCCGCTTCAATGCGAATTTTACGCCCTGGAGGGCCTGGGCCAGCTGCTCCAGACCAAAGAACTGGTCAACAGCAATCTCAACCCGGATCTCAAAATCGCCGGCATCCTTCTGACCATGTTCGACGGCAGAACGAATCTTTCCCATCAGGTGGCCGAGGAGGCGGGCAGATTTTTCGAAGGGCGGGAACGGGTCTTTAAAACCGCCATCCCCCGCAACGTGCGCCTGGGCGAAGCCCCCAGCTTCGGAAAACCGATTCTCATATACGATCCGTCCTCCGCCGGGGCGAAAAGCTATCTTGCCCTGGCCGAGGAAATCCTATACGATTAAACAGAAATTCAAAACCGCAACCCCTTATCGGACAGTAAGAACGGAATGGACAAAGACAAGACCTCGCGGGAATCCGCCCCCACCGCGAAACCGCGAAAAAAGATGGCCCTGGGCAAAGGACTGGGGGCATTGATTCCCGGTCCGAGCGCGGCGCCTTCGGTTCAACAAGAAGACCGGGAACGGGCGTATCTTCTGTGCGACATCGATCTGATCCATCCCAACCGGTATCAGCCCCGGCGCAATTTTCCCGAGGAGGAGCTGGCGGAATTGAGCCGCTCCATCCAGAAACAGGGCGTGATTCAGCCGCTGCTGGTGCGCAAAAACAGCCATGGGTATGAACTGATCGCCGGCGAACGCCGGCTTCGGGCCGCCAAACTGGCCGGTCTGACCCAGGTGCCGGTGGTGGTCAAAGAACTCTCGGACACCCAGATGCTGGAGATGTCCATCGTCGAGAATGTTCAGCGGGAGGATCTCAATCCCCTGGAAGAATCGGGGGCCTATCACCGCCTGATGAGCGAATTCGGCCTCACCCAGGAGCAGGTGGCCGACCGGGTGGGCAAGAGCCGCTCCGCCGTCGCCAATTTTCTTCGGCTTCGTCAGCTCCCGGAAGAAATCAAGGCCACCCTCATGGACGGCACCCTCAGCATGGGCCATGCCAAGGTGCTGCTGGGGGCCCAAAACACCGCCCAGCAGATGAAGGTCTGGCGTCAGATCGTGACCCGGGAGCTGTCGGTTCGAGAAACCGAAATTCTGCTGAACCGCCTCAAGAACCCGCCCCCGCTCCCGGAGAATCCGGAACCCGCCTCCGAAGAGATCTATTTTTCCGGAGTGGCCGACAACCTCTCCCATCGCTTCGGCACCAAAGTCCGCATCAACCGCCGGGGCAAAAAAGGCAAGGTGGAGATCGATTTTTACAGCGATGACGACCTGGATCGCCTTCTCCACCTGCTGAATCCGGAATAGTCCGCCATGAAAATCGGCGTCATCGACGGACAAGGCGGCGGCATCGGCAGCGCCGTCATCAAGAAGCTGAAGGAGAACTTCGAGGAATCGGTGGACATCACCGCCCTCGGCACCAATGCCATCGCCACGGCCCAGATGCTCAAGGCCAAAGCCAACCGAGGGGCGTCGGGGGAAAACGCCATCGTGCAAAGTGTTCAGAAGATGGAGATCGTCATCGGACCGGTAGGGATCATCATGGCCCACGCCATGATGGGGGAGGTCACACCGAGAATGGCCGAAGCGGTAGCGGCCAGCCCGGCCCGAAAGCTGCTGATTCCGCTGTTCCAGGAGAATTTGGAGATTGTGGGCATATCGCCGATTCCCCTTCCCCATCTGATCGATGAACTGATCCAGAACAACCTGAAACCCTTGACCGAGACTCGAAACTGAGGACATCCTATGTGCGAAGCCAATGCATATCTTATTGAAAAAGGAGAATCCCGGCTGATCATGAAATCCGTCGACACCGTCCGGCCCGAAGCGGACGGAGACGGCATCCGCCTGGTCAACATCTTCGGGGAGCAAATTTTTTTAAACGCCCGGATTCACTCCCTGTCTCTGGTGGATCACAAGGTCTTCCTCGAAAAACGCTAATAACGAATGAAAATATCGGTCGCCAAAACCGCCGGGTTCTGCATGGGGGTACAGCGGGCCGTAGACATGGCCGTAGATGCTGCCAATACCCAGCCGGCTCCCATCTATACATACGGCCCTTTGATCCATAATCCTCAGGTGCTCGACCTTCTGAAGGAAAAGGGGATTTCCGTGCTGGATGAAATCCCGGAAAAGGGATCCGGCACCATTTTGATCCGAGCCCACGGGGTGCCGTCGGACACCCGTGGACGCCTGGAACAGGCCGGATTCAAGGTGATCGACGCCACCTGCCCGCGGGTGGTCAAGGTCCAGGCCATCATCCGCAAACATGCCCAGGAGGGGTATGCCTGCATTATCGTGGGAGACCAGAACCATCCTGAAGTAATAGGACTTCAGGGGTTTGCCGGAGACCAGGTCCATGTGGCGGGCCGCATTCACGATCTGGATGAACTGCCCGCATTCGAAAAAGCGATCATCGTGGCCCAGACCACCCAGAACACCCTTTTCTACGACGCGGTAAAAAAATGGGCCCAGCGGAATCATCCCCACTACAAGTTTTTTCAAACCATCTGCGACTCCACCGAACGACGGCAGAGCGAGGTCAAACGACTGGCCGAGCAGGTGGATGCGGTGGTGGTGGTCGGCGGCCACAACAGCGGCAACACCCAGCGGCTGGCCGAGATCGTACGGCAGGCCGGAAAGCCGGCCTACCATATCGAAACCGAGGCGGAACTGGACTCCACCGCCCTTTCAGAGGTGCAAACCCTCGGGGTCACGGCCGGGGCCTCCACCCCCAACTGGATTATTCGAAGGGTCTACCGGGCGATCGAGTCCCCGCCCTTCGACGAGACGGACGCCGGGTATCGGCGATTCAACCGGATTCGGCGGCTGCTGTTGCTGACCAATGTCTACGTCGCCCTCGGGGCCGGGTTTCTCTGTTTCGCCTGCGCCGTCCTGGAGGGTGTTCGGCACATTCTCTCGTACATGGTCATTTCTTTTCTGTATATCCTTTCCATGCACACCCTCAACAATCTGACCGGCATGAAGGAGGACCGCTTCAACGACCCGGAACGGGCCGCCTTTTATGAATCCAACACCCCTCTGCTGACCCTGTTCGCGCTGGCCTCCGGGGGTCTCGGGCTGTTCACGGCGGCCAGTATGGGGTTTTTTCCCTTCTTTTTGCTGTTTATCATGAGCCTTCTGGGACTTTCTTATAACCTCAAGCTGATTCCGGAAGCGGTTCGAGGAGTCAAATACCGCCGGATTCGGGACATCCCAGGCTCCAAAACCTTTCTGATCGCCCTGGCCTGGGGGATGGTCACCGCACTCTTTCCCATCCTATCCGAAACCGGAACGCTCACCGAGAGTTCCCTGGTGGCGCTGGTCTGGGCCACCGCCACCGTATTCGTGCGAACCGCGTTTTTTGATGTGCTGGATATGCAGGGAGACCGAATCGTGGGCAAGGAGACCCTGCCGATTCTGATGGGGAAGGAAAACAGCTTGACCCTGCTTCGAATCATACTGCTGTTCATTTTCGTGATCCTCTTTTTTTCAGCCTCCTATGAACTGATTCCGAACCTCGGCTTTTTCCTGACCCTCTGCCCGGCCTTTCTCTTAGGGGTCATCGCCCTTCACCGGAGGGGCCATATGCTGCCGGGGCTTCGCCTCGAATTTCTGACCGAAACCCAGTTCATTCTGGCCGGGGTCATCACTTTTTTCTGGACGCTTTTTGCCGCCTAATCAGACCTTCGGCTCGGTGCCGGCCGCCAGGCGCCGAATGTTCCCCCGGTGCCGCCACCAGACCCATCCCCCGATCACCCCGGCACACATCGTCAGTGGCACCGATCCGATCACCTCCCATACGGCGAGGGGAAGAAAAGCGGTGGCCGCCAGCGACCCGACCGATACCCGACCGGTCATACAGACGAAGAGAATAAACACCAGGAGGGTCACGACTGCCGAAAAAGGCGACAGCGCCAGAAAGCACCCTGCAGCCGTGGCCACTCCCTTTCCGCCGTTCCGAAACCGCATGTACACCGGAAACAGATGGCCCAGAAAAGCACAAAGCGCCACCAGGGCGACATACACATCCGCCGTCGGCCCCCGACCGGTCAGGTGTACCGCCCACCAGACCGGGACCGCCCCCTTGAGTACATCCCCGATCAGGGTGCAGACCCCCAGCAGAGTCCCGGCCGTCCGCCGCACATTGGTGGCCCCGATATTCCCGCTGCCGCACTTTCTGAGATCCACCGAGGTAAAGATCCGCGTCAGAACCAGGCCCCAGGGGATGGAGCCTATGGCATAGGCGGTCGGAGGAAGAAGGAGGAGCCGCCCTATCACAGAAATTTCCATATTGATCTTTCTTTGCAGTTAAGGAATAATTAAATCAGACTTGAAGACGGCGACGATTATTCCATTCATCCATTGCACATTTTTTTGGCAGGAGCAATGACCGATCCTGAAGAACCCATTCATCTCCCGATCGAAGATGTTCTCGACCTGCACACCTTCAACCCCAAGGAAGTGGACGATCTGCTGGAGGATTATTTGACCGAATGTCTGCGGGCGGAGATTTTCTCCGTTCGGGTGATCCATGGCAAAGGAAGCGGGATTCTCAAGAAGCGGGTCCACTCGCTTCTCAAAAAAAGCCAGATGGTGAATTCCTTTCGGGAGGCGCCGGCAGCCGGCGGGGGCTGGGGGGCGACCCTGGTCGAGCTGCGGAGGCCCAAAGAAAATCTTTAGCCATCCTCCCGAAGCCGCAACAAGGACCTTGAAAAAATGAAAATAGAACGGGAGTTCGGACCCGATAATCGGGCCGGATATCCGCTTTTTCCCTTGATCCATCGGCGATATGCGTTAAAATATGAGTTTTTAGGGAGAAAACGGATGAAACGGGAAGCGATATTAGATTATTACAGCGTCAACGGAGAGCTTCGATCCATCGAGAAGACGGAAGTTTTCGATCGAATCGGCGGCGGGGCCATTTACGAAGTGGTCAAGCTGATCGACGGCGTGCCGCTTTTTTTCGAGGAGCACATGGCCCGCATGCGGCGATCGGCCGCGCTGCTGGGCGTCTCACTGGATACCCGGGAAGCCGACATTCTCACTGACATTCGGCGTTTGTCGGAAAAAAACCGCTGCCGGCATATCAATGTGAAGCTGGTGTCGGCCCATCCGGACGGCGAAGATCTTTTCCTGATTTACTTCATCAAATCCGAATACCCCGGCCCGGAAGCCTATGCCCGGGGGGTTCACACCATTCTGTTTTCCGGTGAACGGGAAACCCCCCACATCAAGACCCTGGCCGGTTCCTTTCGCCAACGGGTGGAAAAGGCCCGGCAAGAGACCGGGGCTTATGAAGCGCTTCTGGTGGACGGCGACGGGTATATCTCCGAGGGTACCCGATCCAACATCTTTTTCCTGCGGGAAGCCGGCATCTGCACCCCGCCAGCCGGCACGGTTCTCCTGGGCGTCACCCGGGGGCAGGTAGTCGATATCTGCGAAGGGTTGTCCATTCCGGTCACCGAACAGCAGCTTCGCACCAATGATCTGAGCACCCTCAGAGGGGCTTTCATCACCGGCACCACCGTGGATGTGCTGCCCGTCGCCTCCATCGACGACATACATATCCCGTCGATGTCCGCCCCCGAAATCCAAAACATCATCGGCGTCTTCCGGGAGAAAATGCGGGCCGACATCCACCGACGGGGCGGCGATCCTACTCGCATCGATTCCGAATCAGACCGATCCCCTTCACCTCACAGGCCACCCGGCTGCCCCGACTGAGAAGCACCGGCGGGTTCCGAAAGATCCCCACCCCCGAAGGCGTTCCGGTGGAGATGATATCCCCGGGCAGAAGGGTGATATCCCGACTGATGTATTCGATCAGAAAGGGAATGTCAAAGATCAGATCCCGGGTATTCCCCTGCTGCATCACCTGTCCGTCCACGCGCGCCTCCAATTGAAGATTCGCCACGTTCTCGATCTCGTCGGGGGTAACCAAAGCCGGCCCCAGGGGGGCGAAAGAATCGAAGGATTTCCCCCGAAACCACTGGCCGTCTCCAAACTGGGCATCCCGCCCTGAAACGTCGTTCATCACCGTGTATCCGGCCACATACTCGAAGGCATCCGCCCGGGAGATCCCCTTCCCTTCCCTGCTGATGACCACCGCCAGCTCCACCTCCCAATCCACCTGGGTACAGCTTTGCGGCATCAGAATGGGATCGAAGGGACCGTTGAGGGCGCTGCTGGCTTTGCAGAACAGGAGCGGTTTTTCCGGAGCATCGAATCCGCCCTCCTTGGCGTGCTCGGCATAGTTCTTGCCCAGGCAGATGATCTTGGAAGGGCGATCCACAGGCGGTCCCAGCCGCACCTCCATCTCCCGCCCCGGTTCCTCCACATCCGCCGCCTTTTGGAGCCATCCCTCTCTGAAAAAGGATTCCCCGATATCGGGGATGTCCGGAAAGATCGCCCGCAGGTCGACGATGCGGCCGTCCCCCCATAAACCGGGACGCTCCGCGCCATTTTCGCCGAATCGAATCAGTCGCATGTTTTTTTCTCCCGGGCCGTTTCGAGCCCTTCTTCGAGTCCGTCCCGATACCGCTTTTCCGAATACCAGTTGACCTGCCGAATGATCCCCCGGATGATGGATACCTCCCGGGCCCGCAAACCGAGTCGGGTAAAAAAATTGCGCAGGTGGTTCATCCAGTAATCGGGATTTTCCGGGTTGAGGTAGCAGATCCGGATCAATATCTCCCGAAGCTGGTCATACATTCCGTCCAACTCGTATCGATTGGCCAGTCTGGGGGTGAAAGGCCGCCGTTCCTCCAGCGCGGCGCGGTTCATTTCATAACAGAGCACCATCACCGCCTGGGCCAGATTGAGGGAGGAAAAATCGGCGGTAGGGATATTGACCAGTCCATGACAGAGTCGCAGGTCTTCGTTGGAAAGCCCCCGGTCCTCCCGGCCGAAGACCAGGGCGATTCGATTCTCTTGAGAGATGGGGATCAGCTTTCGGGCCATGGCGGCGGGATCGGCGACCTGGCGCCGGCCCCCGAGGCGGGCGGTGGTCCCCACCACAAACTGATAGGGGGCCAGGGCCGCCTGAAGGGTGGGATAAAGCAGCATCGAAGCCACCACATCCGAAGCGGCATGGGTGGCCAGTTTCAATATCGGGTCGAAATCGAAATTTTTACCGGGATCCACCACCACCAGTTCCCGAATCCCCATGTTCCGCATGGCCCGGGCTGCGGCCCCGATATTCTCGGAAATCCGCGGCTGATTCAATACCACGGCGATGTGATCCAGCCGGATCTTTCGGTCGTCGGACGAAACCATTACCCGACGATTTCAAGGCTGTTGAAAAAATAGCCGATTTCAAATGCGGCGGTTTCCGGGGCATCGGAGCCATGGACTACGTTTTTTTCCACATCGGTGGCGAAATCCTTGCGGATGGTCCCTTCGGCGGCGTCCTTGGGATTGGTGGCGCCCATCAGCTCCCGGTTTTTCTTGATCACGTTTTCGCCTTCCAGCACCATGACCACGCAGGGTCCGGAGGTCATAAAATCGGTAAGGCTGTCAAAAAAGGGCCGCTCTTTGTGGACGGCGTAAAAGCCCTGGGCTTCTTTTTTGGACATGCGAATCATCTTCATGGCGGCGATTTTGATGCCGTTGGTTTCAAACCGCCGAATCACCTCTCCGATGACCCCCCGGGCCACCCCGTCGGGTTTCACGATCGATAAGGTTCTTTCCATCTGTATCATCCTTTCTTAAAAAAGTTTGGGTTCAGCGTGTGGGGTCCAATAACAGAAGCCGGGGTGACAAGTCAACCAGCCGGGCCACTCCGCATTCGATTCGGTGTGTTTGTCGATTGCGATTCGGCCAAGATGATTTATTTTTTGAATATATTTTCGGTCAACTGTATGTTTCGCCGATTCGGCAAAGCCGAAATTGGCATTTGCATTCGTTTCAACTCTTATGATAGGGAGGAATTTATACGTTGGACAATGAAGCAATCGAGAATATAGACAAACCTTCATCGGACTCTATGCAAGAAAGCGCCGACACCACCAAACACAAGCAGACCTTTTCGGACAATGAGCTGTCCCGGCAGCTGTTCGGAGAGCACAACCGCAATCTCCAGAAGATCGGCAACGCGCTGGATGTGTCGGTCCACGCCCGGGGCAACAGCGTCATCATCGAAGGAGATTCCATCGCGGTCCGCCTTGCCCGGAACATCCTCGACCAGCTGTACGAACTGTTGAAGAGCGGTTATCCCATCTATCCCAATGATGTGGATTACGCCGTCCGTGTGCTCAGCGCCGACGACCGGACCCGGCTCAAAGACATCTTCATGGACGCGGTCTACATCACCGCCAAAAAACGGTCCATCACCCCCAAAAGCATGGCCCAGAAGGAGTATATCGATGCCATCCGCAACTTCGACATCGTCTTCGGCATCGGACCGGCCGGCACCGGCAAAACCTATTTGGCCATGGCGATGGCGGTGGCGGCCCTCTCCAAGGGCATCGTCAACCGGATCATCCTGACCCGGCCGGCGGTGGAAGCCGGAGAAGCCCTGGGATTTCTGCCGGGAGACCTGGCGGAAAAGGTCAATCCCTACCTTCGGCCCCTCTATGACGCGCTTCACGACATGATGCGGTTCGAAAAAGCCTCCAATCTGATTCAACAGGGGGTCATCGAAGTGGCGCCCCTGGCCTTCATGCGGGGCCGCACCCTGAACGATTCCTTTATTATTCTAGATGAAGCCCAGAACACCACTACCGAACAGATGAAGATGTTTCTCACCCGCCTCGGATTCAACTCCAAAGCGGTGATCACCGGCGACATCACCCAGGTCGACCTGCCGGCCAACCGCCCCTCCGGTCTGATCGAGGCGCAGAATATTCTGCAGCGGATCGACGGAATTCGGTTTGTCTTTTTCACCAAAATCGACGTGGTCCGCCACCGGCTCGTTCAGGAGGTCATCCAGGCCTATGAAGAACTGGATGAACGCAAGAAAAAGGGGAACTCCCCCGGATAATCCATATGAACATCAATAAGACGAAAACCGCCCTGGCGGAATACCTGAATTCCAGCCGCCTGGTGAAATGGGCACTGCTGGTTCTGGTGATGGCGGTCTTTACGGTCATTCTCTACCCCGGCATCATTTTTACCACCCCCTCCTATCAGCTGGGGGACGTGGCCAAACGGGATATCAAGACGCCCAAGGATTTTCTGATCGAAGACCGCATCGCCACCGAGCGCAACCGACAGGATGCGGCGGGCAGCGTGCTGACCGTCTATGACCATAATACCCTTCTTCTGAAGCGGATCAGCCAGAATGTCCGGCAGGCCTTTGCCGCGGCTCGGGAGGTGATGGCGGCATCTCCGTCCGATGCACAGGGAAATCCGGCTTCAGCCATTTCTGCGGCGGATGCCGTTCCTGAGTCGGAACGGGTATGGGCCGCCAAGGAGGCCTTTGAAAAAGAGCTGGGAATTTCGGTCAGCGACGGCGCCTATCGGGTGCTGATGCGGGAAGGCTTTTCCGAGAGGATCGCCGATCGCATCGTCGCCATTTTGGAGAAATTTCTGAGCTCCGGAATCGTCGCCAATAAAGAGGTACTGCTGAGAGAATCGGACCAGGGCATCATTCTCAGATCGGTGGGCACCAAGGCCGAGCGGATTGTTCGCAATCCAGAAATATTTCTCGGGCTGGATCAGGCCAAGTCCACCGTCCGATCCGCGGTCCAGACCGATCTCAAGGATGTCAACTATACACTGTTCAACCTGATCATCGATTTCGCCCAGCGGCTGCTTCAGCCCAATATCACTTTGAATCGGAATGAAACCGAAGAGCGCAAGATCGCCGCGGCGGCGGATGTCAAACCGATTCTGTATCGAATCAAGGCCGGGGAAATGCTGCTTCGGGAAGGCGAACGGGTGACGGAGGTCCAGCTGCTGAAATTGAAGACGCTGCGACAGCAGAATCGGCTCGAAAAATACTATGCCCGAACCGCCGGCGCCCTGATGATGATCCTGAGCCTGCTGCTCATCACCTATTTTCTGAATACCCGAAAACCGGAACGCAAGTTCTTTCACTCCAACAAGGACCTGCTCTTTGTCGTCGTTCTTCTGGTTTTCTTCTTTTTCGTACCCAAAATTTCACAAACCCTTTATGAGGCGCTGATTCGAAGCACCCCTTTTGCCGCCTCTGAGGTCTCCATCTTCTACGGCATCCCTCTGGCGGCCAGCGCAATGACGGTCTGTCTCTTCATGGGGTTTTCCGTGGCGGTCCCCTTTTCCGTGGTGATGGCCGCCTGCACCGCGGTCATTTTCCAAAGCCGGTTCGAAATCTTCCTCTATTTTCTACTCAACGGCGTCATGGGGGCCTATTGGATGCAGAACTGCCGGGAACGAAAGGTCTTCGCCATCGCCGGGCTGAAATTGGGACTTCTGAATGTATTTCTGGCGGTGGCCACCGATATTTATCTGGGAGAGCTTTCCGGGCTTACACTGACCTGGGACGCGCTTCTCGCTTTTTTCGGGGGTGTGGGCGCGGGCATTCTTACCGCCGGTATCGTCCCCCTGCTGGAGATGCTCTTCACCTACACCACCGATATCACCCTGCTGGAGCTGGCCAACCTGGAGCGGCCCATTCTTCGCCGCCTTATGATGGAGGCGCCGGGGACCTATCACCACAGCATTGTGGTGGGTTCGATGGTGGAGGCAGCCGCCTCTGAAATCGGCGCAAACCCCCTGTTGGCCAAGGTCTGCGGGTATTATCATGATATCGGAAAGATCAAAAAGCCGCTGTACTACATCGAAAACCAGAGCCACTGCGAAAACCGCCACGACCGGCTGGCGCCATCCATGTCGAGCCTGATCCTGATCGCTCATGTCAAAGAGGGGGTGGAAATCGCGAAAAGGCACAAACTGGGGGCCGAGATCACGGATGCCATCCGCCAGCACCACGGCACAAGCATTATCAAATATTTCTATGAAAAAGCCAAGAAACTGAAGGGGGAGGATGCGGTCAAACTGGAAAATTTCCGGTATCCCGGACCCAAGCCTCAGACCCGGGAAATCGGCCTGGTCATGATGGCCGATGTGGCGGAGGCCGCATCTCGCACTCTCGAAAACCCGACCCCTTCGCGGATCAAGGGGCTGGTCAGAAATCTGGTCGACAAAATCTCCTCTGACGGTCAGCTGGATCACTGCGATTTGACATTGAAGGATCTCCACAAGATTGAAGCCAGCTTCATCAAAATTCTCAATGCCATTCACCACCACCGGGTCGAATATCCGGAGGAGACCGCATCCAAACGCAAGCAGACAAAGGAAAAAAATGGCGGTTCTGATCACCGACAACCAAAAGGTCCCGAGAATATCTCCGGAGAAGGTCCGAAAAACGGCCCAGCACCTGTTAGACGCATTGGCTTCTCCTGACGGAGAACTGTCGGTTCTGATCGTGGAGGATGCGGAGATCGCCGAATACAACCGCACCTATCTGAATCGGGAAGGACCCACCAATGTGATCGCCTTTCCCATGCGGGAAGGCGATTTCACCGAACTCACTCCCTACCTCCTGGGGGATGTGGTCATCTCGGCAGAGACCGCCCGACGGGAATCCGAAGCTGCGGGCCTGACCACGGAGGAGCGGTTCGATCAGCTGCTGGTCCACGGAATTCTCCATCTTTTCGGGTATGATCATGAACAGGACCCGGCCGAAGCCGGTCGCATGGAAAGCAAAAGCGGCGAACTCCTGGCCCTGATCCGGCAATCCCACCGGGAAGACGGACCCATGAAATCTCCCACCCTGGCGGTGACCACCCGCTCACCGGAGGAGACCCGGAAGCTGGGCCGGACGGTGGGCCGATGCCTTTTTGCAGGCATGACGCTCTATCTGATGGGTGACATGGGCAGCGGCAAGACCGCTTTTGTCCAGGGACTGGCCCAGGGGCTCGAGGTGCCTCCCGAGTATACTGTCACCAGCCCCACCTTTACCCTGGTCAACGAATATCCGGGGCGACTTTCCCTCTATCATATCGATCTCTACCGGCTGGAGGACGCGGTGGATTTTGAGGAGATCGGACTCTATGATCTGCCGGAAGAAGAGGCGGTAGCCGCCGTGGAATGGGCGGAGCGTCTCCATTCGGCGGATCGCGGCGAGGGAATCACGATTCGTTTTGAAATTCAAGACGAAAAGATCCGCCGCCTTCACATGATTGCGTCTGGACTTGCGGCGGGGGATTTGATAAGGGAGGTCGAAAAAATCGCCAAGGAGAGAAGATGGGTGTAATCGTACAAAAATACGGCGGCACGTCGGTCGCCGATATCGATCGTATCAAAAATGTGGCCCGCCGAGTGGCAAGGGCCTACGATGAGGGAAATGCGGTGGTGGTCATCCTTTCGGCCATGTCCGGAGTCACCGATAACCTGATCCGCATGGCCCGGCAGGTGACCGACGACCCGGCCCGGCGGGAGCTGGACGTGCTCCTGTCGACCGGGGAGCAGACCACGGCCGCACTTCTGGCCATGTCCCTCATATCCATGAACTACCGGGCCGAGTCCCTTCTGGGATTTCAGGCCGAAGTTCTGACCGACTGCGATTACGGCCGGGCCCGCATCCTGGATATCGGCGCCGATCGCATTCGGGAACTGGTGGATGCAGGCAATATCGTGGTGGTGGCCGGGTTTCAAGGGTGCGATCTCAACGGCAACATCACCACTCTGGGCCGGGGCGGGTCGGATACCTCGGCCGTGGCCATCGCTACCGCCCTCAAAGCGGATGTCTGCGAAATCTACACCGATGTGGACGGCATCTACACCGCCGACCCCAATGTCTGCCCCCGGGCCCGGAAAATGAAAAAAGTCTCCTTCGAGGAGATGCTGGAGATGGCCAGTCTGGGGGCCAAAGTGCTCCAGATCCGGTCGGTGGAGTTCGCCAAGAAATACAATGTCCCCATTCATGTTCGTTCGTCGTTTACAGAGGAGGAGGGAACCATGGTCGTCAATGACAAAGCCGATATGGAACGTCTGGTTGTATCCGGCGTCACCAGCAGCAAAAACGAAGCCCGCATCGCCGTCAAAGGCGTCCCGGATCAACCGGGAATCGCGGCGAAAATATTGAGCCCCATCGCCGAGGCGTCCATCAATGTGGACATGATCGTTCAGTCTTCCCCCACCGGAGAGACCAATGACCTGGCCTTCACCGTGCCCAAAAACGATTACAAGCGGGCCATGGAGATCGAACGCAAAGTGGCCGAAGAGATCGGGGCCGAGGATGTGCGGGGGGATGAATCCATCGCCAAGGTGTCGGTGGTCGGCGTCGGCATGAAAAGCCATTCGGGGGTGGCCGCCAAAATGTTCTCCACCCTGGCCGCCGAAGGAATCAATATTCGGATGATCTCCACCTCCGAAATCCGGATCTCCTGCATCATCACCGACAAATATGCCGAACTGGCGGTCCGGGCCCTTCACAGCGCATTCGGGCTCGACAAGGAATAACCGAATTGACAAACCCGATTCTCGTGAATAAATTGACTGACATTACGAATGAACCATCAAGGAGGTTTACTAGATGACTGAAACAAACAACAACCGGCTTGAAGTCACCTCGAGCGCGACCGAGCAGTTGGAGGAGTACTTCAAGGGCCGAGACAAGAGTCCGATTCGAATTTTCCTGAACGAAGGCGGTTGAGGGGGCCCGTCCCTTGCAATGGCTCTGGATGAGCCAAGAGAAAACGACGAAAAATTCGATATCGACGGTTTCACCTTTGTGATCAACGATGATTTTCTGGAAAAGGCCAAACCCATTTCGGTCGATTTTCAGGGAATCGGATACAAGCTTACCTGCGGCATCGATTTCAGCCGGCAGGCGGCATGCTCCTCCTGCGGAACCGGAAATACGAGCTGTTCATAAATCAGGTTCGAATCAACCAAGGTTGAAGAAAAGGGGCGCACATCTATTGTGTAGCCCTTTTCTTTTACACCCGGCAGGCGCACCTTTTCCGGTAACCCGCGTTATTTATTGACTGTATTCCAGGGGCGTATTATGGACGGATAACCGGTGCTGCAGGCCGGGTGGGTTTCATCATTTTGAACGGAGGATGTTCCATGGCAAAGGTCACCTATGAACTGGATGAAGCGACAGCGATCGTGACCCTCAATGATGGAGAAAACCGGTTTAACCCCGGGTTCATTCATTCTTTTCTGGAGATCCTGGATGAACTCGAACAGGCCACTGATGCACGCACCCTGGTGGTGCGATCGGCCCATGAAAAAATTTTCTCCAACGGCATCGATCTCGACTGGCTGACCCCGGTGATTCAGAAGGGGGATATCCCCGCGGCCAAGGATTTCTTCTTTCTGATGAATCGGCTGTTCAAGCGAACCCTCACCTATCCCCTGATCACCGTGGCGGCGATTACCGGCCATGCATTCGCCGGGGGGGCCATCTGGTCCTGCGCCTTCGATTTTCGGTTCATGCGCTCGGATCGCGGATATTTCTGCTTTCCCGAGGTGGACCTGGGAATTCCGTTTCTACCGGGAATGCTGGCCCTGCTGGAAAAAGCGATACCCATGTACAAACTGGAAGAGATGCACCATACCGGTGTTCGTCTGACCGCCGCAGATTGCGAAAAACACCATATTATCACCCGGGCCTGTCACCTGGATCAATTGATGGAAGAAACCCTGGCCTTTGCCGGCGGACTCAAAAAAAAGAGAGCGGTCCTTGGGGAAATGAAAGCCCGGCTTTATAAACAGATCATCCATGCCCTGGATGTGGAAGACGTTCCCTATATCCATTCGGGGAAGTTCAACATCGGGTGAAAACCGGACGACCGAGGAGGATCCCATGAAGATATTCATCACCGGAGGCACCGGCTTTGTCGGTACCCACCTTTCCAAACGGCTCCTGAAGAAGGGGCATACGGTCATCGCCACCGGCACCCGTCCGGATCAGGACCGGATTCATCATGATGAATTTCATTACCTCTCCTGCGACAACACCCAGCCGGGTCCCTGGCAGGAGGTGGCCGCGAAAACCGATGCGGCGGTCAACCTGGCCGGGCGGTCCATCTTCAATTACTGGACAGAATCCTACAAGCAGAAGATGTACGACAGCCGCATACTGACCACCCGAAACCTGGTGGATGCAATCCCTGAGAATCCGGATTTTGTACTGGTCTCCACCTCCGCCGTCGGGTATTACGGCAGCCGGGGGGATGAAATTCTCACCGAGGATTCCCCGCCGGGAGACGATTTTCTGGCAGAGCTGGGCAAGGACTGGGAGGCCGAAGCCGAAAAAGCCCGGGAAAAAGGCGCCCGGGTGGCCATTCCCCGGTTCGGAATCGTCCTGGGAAAGAACGGCGGGGCCATGAAGCAGATGGTACCCCTTTTCAAACTGGGTCTGGGCGGCTCTCTGGCGGATGGAAGGCAGTGGTTCCCCTGGATTCACATGCAGGATCTCGTCGCCGCCGTCGAGTTCGCCCTGGAAAACGAAGCGGTGTCGGGGCCGTTCAACCTGACCGCCCCCGATCCGGTCCGAAATAAAGAATTCACCCGCATCCTGGCCGATCGCCTTCACCGGCCGGCCTTTATGCCGGCACCTGGATTCATGATTCGAACGGTGATGGGCGAATTCGGGGATACACTGCTGGCCAGCACCCGCGCCGTGCCGGAAAAGCTGTTGGGATATGGATTCCGTTTTTCCTATCCGACGGCCCAAGCCGCCGTGGACCAGATTCTCCAGGAAGAATCCGAATAGGATAGCCGAGATGATCGAAACCCGATGAAAAAATACCTGATTTATTCGGCACTGACCGTATTGTTTTTCATGGGGTGCGCCAGCACCCCGCCGGAGTACGCTCCTTCGGAAAATCTGTTCATTCAAGAGGTATCCGAAGTCCCCGGCTTTTCAAAAGAAGAACTTTTTAACGGCGCCAGAATCTGGGTGGCCGAAAGCTTTTCTTCCGCACTGGATGTGATTCAATATGCGAATCGGGACCAGGGGGTGATCGTGGGCAAAACCAGCATCCCCCATGAACGCACATCCCAATTCGGCGGCCCGAATCGATTCGAGCTTCGGTTCACGGTGGTAGCCGAAACCAAGGACGACAAAATTCGAACCACCTTCAAAGATTTACGCCTGATGGGCGGATTCGGGTTCGACCCGCTTTTGAAAGCGGACATGGAAGCAATTCGGCCCAAGCTCGAGGATGCGGTTCGGGCCCTGGTCGCCTCATTTGAAAAGAAATCGGAGATGGAAGAATGGTAGGAACCGGGTGATGAATATTGCAACGGAGACGCCGTCGGAAATGGTGATTCGCCAGGCCCGGGAGGTTCTCAAATCCGAGGCCGAAGGGGTTCTGCAACTGATGGAACGGATCGACGACAATTTCGTCCGGATGGTGGAGGTGATCTGCGGCGCGTCGGGCCGCCTGATCGTGGCCGGCATCGGCAAGTCCGGCATCATCGGCCGAAAATTCGTGGCCACCTTCAACAGCACCGGCACCCGGGCCCTGTTTCTCCATCCGGTGGAGGCGATGCACGGAGATCTGGGCATGGTCGGCCCCGAAGACGTTTTGCTGGCCCTTTCCAACAGCGGCGAGACCGAAGAATTGAATATCCTGATCCCCTCCATTCGCAGCATCGGATGCGCCGTTATCGCCTTTACCGGAAATCCCCGATCGAGCCTGGCCTGCAACAGCGACATCGTCATCGATGTGGGGGTCGAACGGGAAGCCTGCCCCATGGGTCTGGCCCCGACCACCAGCACCACCGCCCTGCTGGCGGTGGGCGACGCCCTGGCCGTGGTGCTGATCCATAAGAAACATTTCAAATCGGTGGATTTCAAACGGTTCCATCCGGGCGGGTCCCTGGGAAAAAGGCTTTCCAAACAGGTCCGGGACTTCATGCTCGTGGACGAAGCGGTCCCGATGGTTTTCGAAGACACCGCCATGGCGGACGCCCTGTC
>JBEPWQ010000033.1:0-22182 GCA_041642315.1 Desulfobacteraceae bacterium
GCATTACACCGAAGCCGCTCTCCACCTTCTTTTTGTCTTCCCTGGAATTCCTGGGAAGATCGGCCAAAAATTCATAGGCTTTTCGGTTTCCCGGATCGATGCGGATACTGAAGAGCACCATGTCCAGGAGGGCCCCCTCGTAGGTATCGGAACGAATCCCCAGGTGGTTTCGGTATTTTTCAATGATCGGACGCTCGACCCGAAACTGCATGTGCCCGTCCCGTGCGAATAGGAAGATGGCCGTCTGCAAAAGGATCAGGGCATGGGCGATTTTCCGCTCCGCGGGATCGGGGAATTCCTTGTCCAGTTCGGTTATGTACAGGCCCGCCGATGCAAACGGTTTGATGCTCCCGATGAGGCGGATCTTGATCAACATCGGTTCGGTGATTTTTTTGGGCAGAAGGGCCTGAACCATCTTTTGGAAATCGTAGTCATCCAGTCTGCCCGTTGTGGTAAAACGCCACAGGCATTCCGTGATGAAGGTGGTCACTCGGAGCGGTTCCGACGGATCGAAGGCGGAAGCGACTGCCTGAACCCTTTCCACCGCCTGTTTGAACCGTTTCTTATCGATGCATTCGATCAGATCTTGAACGTCCTTTTGGAGATTAATCGGCCCGTCCCAAAGAAAACCCACCGCCTCCATGGCGGCCCGTTTTTCATCCTCCGAGGCGCCCTCATGAAGGATCCGCTTGAGGCGCCGTGTAATTCCGGATAGGGGAAATTCATCCGGTATCATATTCAGAGCCCTGGCCGCGGTTTTGTCGTCATCCCTGAAAAAGGAGGCCATGGCCCGGCAAAAAATACGGATGGAAGCGTACGGAGAGGTTCGGGAAATCGAATTCAACGCATCCAGGGCCTGTTCCCACTCCGCCTGGTTCATCAGGCAGACCGCTTTTTTCACCGGCTCGGCATCCTGGCGGAGCGGGTTGGATTTCTCCAGCTTCTCAAGGGCTGTCCAGTCCCCTCCCATAAACATGCGATATGCCAGCGACTGTTCGATCTTCGGGGACCTCGGATTCGATTCAAGATAACGGGAATAGGCGTCCACGGCTTTTTTTTCAGGAGCGGTCGACACATAGTCGCGCAAAACTTCTTCAGGGACCCGGTTGAAATCGGGCATAAACTTGTTTGCCAGATCCCGGACCTGATTCGCCTCGACATGAAGATTCTTCTCTCTCAGCTGCTTTTCCCGCAAGAGATAGGCTCGGAAAAAAAGAGACCGAATCCGCTCGGATTCCCCGAACTTTTTCATGGCGAATTTCAGCGCGTAGAGCGCATCCCGGGGGTTTTCGGAGGAGAGGCTTTCCTCGATCATGTGAAGGGTCTGATCGACGGAAAGGTTTTCAAACTGTTTGTAAGTCCCTTTTTCTTTCCGTTTTTTCTTCTTGGCCGCCATCGCTCATCCAAATCGGTCCAAATAAAAAAATCGTTCGTGAAACCCTCCGCGCTTCCGGCGGAATACATCGGTTTCACCCAAACGATTTCCTCGTGAATTTGAGATAAAAAGATTCAAATGGTAAATATCCGAATCGAAGAGGAACGGTATCAAATTTCTCCCTTTCGATCAACAGGGAATAAGGCCAACTTTCACCCAGGCAAAAAAAGTTTGAAAATAGTGCTTTCCCAAAATCCCAAATTCGTATATAAAACCGAAGTAAAAAAACCGTTTTTTCAAAATTTCTTGCTGATAAAGATTGAAAACAACCAATAGAGACTTATTTTTGAGAGTTAATCTTATTATTCACTAAACGTGAATAGCAAAATCATTGAGAAAATAAAGCATAATTGTTACACAGCTTAGCGTCACATTCAAAACAAAGGAGAGAAAGATATGGTCAGACCCAAGAAAAATCGCCTCGTCGGTTTTAACCCTGAAATCAGTTATTTCAAACCCAGAGGCATCCCCATGGTGAGCCTCGAGGAAATCTGTCTCACGGTGGATGAACGCGAATCCATCCGGCTTTCAGATCTCCTCGGATTGTCCTATGAAGAGGCCGGGCAGCGTATGGGCGTCTCCCGGGCTACCTTCGGACGCATTATTCAACGGGCCCGCAAGGTGATCGCGGATGCTTTGATCAACGGAAAAGCGATCAATGTGGAGGGCGGAAATTTCACTCTGATGGAAGAATCCCGAATTTTTCTCTGCGAAAAATGTGAAAACAAGTGGGAGGAGCCCATGGGCACCGGCAAACCGGAGAAATGTCCCTCCTGCGGAGGCCAGTATTTCCACCGGGTTACCGAACATGAAAGCTGACTTTCAGCGCATGCGGTTCGGACCTCTCAGCTGGCGTATAATCAGCTACCTCAGTGCTGAAGGACCGCATGTTCTCGCATCAAAGAATCAGAAGGAGTTGAAAGCACATTGGAAATGAGTACCGGTGGCGAATGCGATTCTGCGAATCATCAGCAGGCGCAGAATACCCAGGATGAAGCCCTAAAAAAAATCATGAAGTAAAACAGCACGAAGATATGCTTTTTCTTCGGTAGGTTTTTTCTACCTCTCAATACAGGGCTCAGCCTATTGATCGCATTTCAGGGGTATGGCATACAGAAGACAACCGGTTTTGATAACCGTTTTCCTTTCTGTACCAATTTCCTCCTTTCATTTCCTCTCCTTTTATTCTCCTTCTTCTTTACGACGCCGCCGGTCATGTCTCCCCGACATGACCGGCACCCCCTCCCCTGTTCGTATCATCATCACCGCTTTGGCCAAGCGGTTCAAACCGAGCGGCACCACCCGGTTGCATCCCCGGTTGCCTGGTGCGGAAAAAAAGGGCGAGGAGGCGAGCATAGATCTCATCGCCGGGGAGAATCCTTCAGAAGCCGTCTGCGCAGCAGATCCAGAGCGGTAGTGGCGAATATGCGCTTGTTCATGGAGCGCCGGGGAAAATGAAAGGTAAATTTACGTCCCTCGATGCCGGACCGGGAAGCCAGCCCAATGCATACCGAGCCCACCGGTTTCTCGTCGGTTCCGCCGGTCGGACCGGCAATGCCGGAGGTGGAAATCCCGTAAGCGGCGCCGGTCAACTTTCGCGCCCCCTCGGCCATTTCCTTTGCGGTTTCGATGCTCACGGCACCATGCTTCTCCAAAGTCTCGGGCTGCACCCCCAGAACCTCGATTTTGGCCTCATTGGAATAGGTCACGCCGGAAAAAAGAAAGTAATCGGAACTCCCCGGGACATCGGTGAGCCGATGGGCCAGAAGGCCGCCGGTGCAGCTTTCCGCAACCGATAGGGTTGCGCCGGCCTTTCGAAGCAGCTGCCCGACCACCGCCTCCATGGTTTCTTCCGAGGTGGAAAAAACCTTTTCTCCCAACCGCGCTTTCACCCAACCGGTCACCTCGTCCAGACGCTGATCGATTACGGTTCCTTCGGACCCCGCCGCATAGAGCTTGACGTGAATTTCCGGAAACCGGACCTGCATCCCCAGCTTTATCTCGGGATAAGCCTCCACCAACCCGCTGAGCCGGTCCCCGGTGGCCGATTCCGTCAGCCCGAAGGTGGAGATGGTGCGGACCCGATGGAAGGTCCGCTCCCCTTCCATCATGCCTTCGAGACGGGGGAGCACCTGATCCGACAACATGCGCCGCATTTCAAAGGGTACCCCCGGCATGAAAAAACACCGGCACCGCCCGATCTTCACGGCAAATCCCGGGGCCGTGCCCACCGGATTGTGCAGCACATCCGCCCCGCGGGGCAGCAGCGCCTGCTTTCTGTTCGAGGCCGGCATCTCCAGTTTCCGTGAGGAAAAGAAATCCTCGATCGACTTCAAGGCCCGGGGATCGAGTTCCAGATCGATACCACAGGCGGCGGCCGCCGCCGGGGCGGTGATGTCATCCTGAGTGGGGCCGAGGCCGCCGGTTATCATACAGACATCCGCCCGGGCCCCGATTTCCGTCAGTATGGATCGGAGAATCTCTGCATCGTCCCCCACACACTGATGGCGGACCACATCCAGTCCGATGCCTTCCAGGTGTCGGGCCAGATAGCCCGAATTGGTGTCGGTCAGGGCACCGGTTCGAATTTCATCACCTGTGGATAGGATCTCAGCGATCATCGCAAATACGCTTTCTGTAGAAGGTATCTGGATATATACGGGCGCATCGGGAGGCTTCCTGAGGTTCCCCCAGAGGCTCCCGGTATTTTTCGCACCGAATACATTCGAAATTCATGGATTCCGCTCCTTGTCGAGGTTCATCTTTCATCCACCTGCTTTATCGCCGGGTCTCCCGCTTGTCAAAGGAATTCCACTTTTTTCAGGCCCTCGAAATATCCGCAGATACTTTTGGTTATTTTTACCAAAAATGTTTGACAAGCACCCCCCGATGTATCAGGTTGAGAACAGCGGGGATACATACATCATGCCCCGACCATTTCCATTTTGTATAGGAGCCGGGCCATGATTATCGAATCCCTGCTGGACACCGATCTTTACAAGCTCACCATGATGCAGGGGGTCCTGCACCAGTTCCCCTGGGCCACGGTGGAGTATGAATTCAAATGCCGGACCGCCGGGGTCGACCTCAGCCCCATTGTCAAAACGGTCCGGAAAGAGATCGACCATATGTGCGGATTGCGGTTCACCAGAGGCGAACTGGATTACCTGCGAAACTTGCGGTTTCTGAAAGAAGATTTCATCCAGTTTCTGAGGCTCTTCCATTTTCAGAAAGACTTCGTCCGGCTCGGGGTGGAAAACGGAGAATTTTTCCTGCGCATCAAAGGCCCCTGGCTTCACACCATTCTCTTTGAAGTGCCGGTGCTGGCCATCGTTAATGAAATCTATTTCCGGGATCTTCATCCGGCCCCTGATTTCACGGTGGCTGGAAAAAAGCTTCGAGAAAAAATCGATATCGTCAAAGAATCGAATGCGGAAAACCTGGGATTCATCTTTTCCGATTTCGGCACCCGGCGACGCTTTTCCAGAGAATGGCAGGATCGGATCATCTCCATCCTCAATATGGAGATCCCCGGCAACCTGTCCGGCACCTCCAATGTGCTCTTCGCCCAAAAACACGGCATCACGCCCATCGGCACCATGGCCCACGAATGGATTATGTCGGCCCAGGCTCTCGGCCCCCGACTGTCCGACAGCCAGCAGTTCGCCCTGGAGCACTGGGCCCAGGAATATCGGGGGGACCTGGGAATCGCTCTCTCCGATACGGTGGGGTTTGACGCTTTTTTGCAGGATTTCGACATGTACTTCGCCAAACTCTTCGACGGCTGCCGCCACGACAGCGGCGACCCCTTCGAGTGGGGGGACCGACTGATCGCCCATTATGAAAAACTGAGGATCGATCCCCGGTCCAAACGGGCGGTCTTCAGTGACGGTCTCTCCTTTCCAAAGGCGGTCGAACTGGCCCGTCATTTCAAAGGCCGCATTCAAACCGTTTTCGGGATCGGCACCAATCTCACCAACGACGTGGCGGGCAGGCCGGTTCAGATCGTCATAAAACTGATCCGATGCCAGGGATCTCCGGTGGCCAAAATTTCCGACAGCCCCGGAAAACAGATGTGCAAGGACGAAAACTTTCTCAACTACCTGAAAACGGTGTTTACCCAGAAAACCAAAAAAGGAGGTCGATTATGACCACCCACCTGTTGATCATCGACGCACAGAATTCTTTTTGCGACCCTTCAGGCGATATGTATGTGAACGGCGCCGAAAAAGACATGAAGCGATTGGCGGATTTTATCGCCGATCATGAAAACAGGATGGACCGGATCACCGCCACCCAGGATTCCCACAACAAAATCCATATCGCCCACCCCATCTGGTGGACCGATAAAGACGGAAAGCATCCGGAGCCCTTCACCCAGATCTCCTATGCGGATGTTGAAAACGGCACCTGGCGGGCCGCAAATCCCGATTATCAGGAATGGTCGGAAACATACCTGAAAAAGATCGACGCACATGTGATCTGGCCGTTTCATTGCATGATCGGTACCAAAGGGCATGAAATCTTTCCAGACCTCCTCGAGGTGCTCAACCGATGGCGGGAACGCCATCATGAACTCGATTTCGTATTAAAAGGAGAAAACCGGTTTACCGAGCATTTTTCGGCCGTAAAGGCGGCGGTGGAGGTGCCGGGAAACCCTTATACCCAGCTCAACAAGGCCCTGATTCGATCTCTCGATCAGGCCGAAGAAATCTGGGTGGCCGGCGAAGCATCCTCTCACTGTGTGAACGACACCGTCAGCGACATCGTCAAGTACAGCGACAATCCCGAAATCGCCAAAAAGATCGTACTGCTGTCCGATGCCATGTCGCCGGTGGAGGGATTCGAGGAGACGGCCGATGATTTTTTTGATCGAATGAGATCCGCCGGGGCCCGAATCGTTCCGATTCAGGAAGTGGCGAAATAATATCGATGAAAAGGATCAAGCTGGGAATCGATATCCATCAGGTGGGGGCGGTGAAGGATTCTTTTTTTTCCGAACTCTCCCGCCTTCTGGTGGAAAACGGCCATGAGGTTCACCTGCTGACCGAAGAAGAACTCACCCCGGCGCTCGAAAAATATCTTCGGGAAAACCTGCGACTGTCCTGGACCCACCTTTTCTCCGTCACGTCTTATCAAAAGTCCAGGGGGGTGAAGATCACCTATATTCAGGGTTCCCCCTACATGGATGAGGGAATTTGGAATCGGACCAAAGCCGATTACTGCCGAGAACAGAACCTTGACCTCCATATCGACCACTCGGATGTCTACGGCCGCCATTTCACCACTCCCTACGCCCGGTTTTATGAACGGCGGATTCCCCGCCGGAAAAAAAAGGTGGCGATCATGGGCGGCTCCTTCAATCCCGTCACCCACGGCCACCTGACGCTGGGCGAGACGGTCCTGGAGAAGATTCCGGACATGAACCAGGTCTGGATGATGCCCGCCTTTCGCCACCCTTTTCAAAAGCATGATGAATATGCCGAACACCGAATCCGAATGATTCGAATGGTCGAAACCGAACGGCTGCGCTACTTCAGCTATGAAATCGACCACAAACTCACCGGTGAAACCTATGTCACCTTCAATCGACTGCTGCAAGACCCGGATTACAAAGACATCATCGATTTTCATATGGTGGTCGGCTCCGACTGCGTCCTTGAATTCGATGATAAATGGAAGCATGCCGATCTGCTGGCCCGAATGGTCACCTTCATTATCGTGGACCGTCCCGGATATGATCTGAAAGGATATGACGGAATGCTTTCCCGCCCTCCGCACATCCACTTAACCGATGCCGATATGCCGGATGTCAGCTCCACGAAAGTCCGCCGAAAGATCCGATGCGGCGAATCCGTGCAGGGGCTGGTTCCGGAACCGGTGCGGCGGTTCATACGGAAGCACCACCTGTATGAAGGAGAATGCGACGAAAACTCCGACCGCAGGAAAGGTCCGCCGTCCACATCCCAAGGTCCCCCGAATTCGAATGCCCGGAGTGAACCGGAACCCGAAAAGCCGAGGGTGTCCGTAAACATCGCCGTCTGTACCATTCGGGATGAGGCCCTCCGAGTGCTGTTGGTAAAGCGGAAATCCGGCCCCTGTACCGAAACCTGGTCCGTACCGGGCGGTTTTCTGGACGCAGCTGAAAACCGAAACCTGAAGGAGACCGCGACCCGGCGGCTTGAGGAGCTGATTCATCTCAAGGGGATCTATCTGGAACAGCTGAAGACCTATGATACGCTGAATCACGCCCCCCGGGACCGTGTGATCACCACCGCCTACTTTGCGTTGATTCCAGAGGAAAAACTGCCCCCGAAGCATTTGGAATCGGCGGACGATTCAAAAACGGCATGGTTTTCCCTGAAGGAATATCAGAAAGAAACCGAATCACGGGGGAGCGGAATCGCTTTCGGACATAATCGAATATTGCAGGACCTTCTGACGCGGATTCAGGGAAAGATTTCCTACACCCCCATCGCATTTGAGCTGGTTCCGGAGAAATTCACCTGGCCGGAACTGAGGCGGGTGTTTGAAATTGTTCTGGACAAGGATCTGGATGCCACAAATTTTAAGCGAAAAATCCGGTCCACCTATCGAATAGCGGATCTGAAAAGCCGACCGGCGGACAAATCGGTGGGTCGACCCCCGAACCGCCATCGGTTCGAGGGGGTCAAGGATCTGTATATGTGAATTATTTGAGGATGATCAGCCGATTTCCAGGATAAATTTTGCTGTCTACTGCGAGGTTGTTCCACCGAAGCAGTTGAGAAAGGGGCACCCGATATTTTTCGGCGATGCCGGAAAGAAAATCTCCCCTTTTGACCACATGGATGAACTTTTCGGCCTCTTCCTTTCGGGCCAGGGACTCTTGGTACAGTTTTTTGAATCGGACCGGAAAATTTTCGGCGGTTCCTTCAGGGATCAGAACGGAACGGTTTCCCTGGACCAGATAATTCCCCCGAATTTCCGGATTCAGATCTTTTATGGTTTTAAAAAAAGTTCCGGATGATTCGGCAACCAGCTGAAGATGGACCGGCGTCGGAAGCTCGATCTCCACCCGATCGAATTGTAAAGGCGGATAGAGATCCTCGCGGGTAACATGAAAACCATATTTGGGCAGATCGCTCAGAATCATCTTGGTCGCCAGTATTTTCGGTATATAGTTTTGGGTCTCCAGTGGAAGGTAGAGATGATAATAGTCGGTTGCCTTCTGCTCGGCAATGGCGTTCTGAAGGCCCCGCTCACCCATATTGTAGGCCGCCGCCGCCAGTGTCCAGGAATTGAAATCCTTGAAAAGTTTTTTAAAATACGCGATGGCCGCCTCGGTGGAATGGAAGATATTTCGCCGTTCATCGATGTGACGGTCGATGCGAAGACCATACCGCTGTCCGGTCGGCTTGATGAACTGCCAGAACCCCATCGCCCCCGCAGATGACCCGATATGGGGCCGCAGGGCACTTTCCACGATGGCGACATATTTGAGATCATCGGGAAGCCGGTGCTGCTTGAGCATCCTTTCGATGTAGGGCATGTACCTGCCCGATCGCTTGATCCAGAGAATCACCTGGGCCCGATCCCACAGGGCCAGCAGGATCTGCTTTTCCAATCGCTCCCGAACTTCCGGATTGCCCAGCGGAACCGGCTCCCCGCAGAAATCCATCGGCGGATTGATCCCCAGGCTCGACATCAGAGAAGGAAACCGGGAGGATTTTAGTTCAGAAAAAGATTCTTCCACAGCAGATACCGGGTTTGCCGGGAAAACGAAAACCAACACCAGCGCAATCCAACACAAATTTCGCATATATGAATAAGAAAAATCCGAATAAGTTTTAATGGTTTGAACGAAAGGCCCGGGACAGTTTTGAAGGTCGGATTCATATCGACCAGAGGGACATTACCATACCCGCCTGGGTGTACGCAATCTTCTCGTCCGGGGAGGGTCAAAAATTTTCCCCGCTTTTCCGCACCGGTCCAGCCTGAAGAAGACCGTTCCGGATCCCGATAGGACAAGCTCAGGATCGGAAGTCATCCGCACTGATATCATAACGCCGCATGATCTGCTGAAGGGACTGCCGCTCAAGCCCGCATTCTTTAGCCGCCTGGGTTACGTTTCCGCCGGTCTGCTCCAGGAGTCCGCCGATATAAGCGGCGTTGAATCGCTGAAGCACCGCCTCTTTGGCCACCTTATAGGGCAGGTCCTCGAAAGTCATTTCCCCGGGACAGGGTTTCGATTCGGGCTTCGGGCTGAAACCGACATCCCTGGGCCGGATGGTTTCGGTGGTTGAAAACAGAATTCCCTGGACGATGACATTTTCGAGTTCTCGCACATTTCCTTCCCAGGTTCTTTCCTGAAAGCTTTCCAGAAGCTCGGGTGAGAGAACCTTCAAGGGCTTGTTGAGTTTGGCGCAGTGCTTTTCCATCAGGTGGCTGGCGATCAGGGGAATGTCCTCCCGCCGCTCCCGAAGCGGGGGAAGCTCAATGGGAAGGACGTTCAGCCGATAGAAAAAGTCTTCCCTGAACTCGCCCTTTCGTATTTTTTGCCGAAGATCCTGGTTGGTGGAAGAGATGATTCGAACATCCACCGTAATGGATCGGGTATCTCCCAGCGGTTTGATCTCCTTTTCCTGCAGTACCCGAAGCAGCTTGGTCTGAATGGTCGGGCTGACATCACCGATCTCATCCAGAAAAATCGATCCGCCGTCCGCCTCCTGAAACAGACCGGTCTTGTTCTGGGTGGCATGGGTAAAGGCCCCTTTTTTATAGCCGAAGAGTTCGCTTTCCAGGATATGCTCCGGTACCGTGGGGCAGTTAACCGCTACAAAAGGCCCCTCTTTGCGGGGGCTCAGCCTGTGGACCGCCCGGGCGGTCAGGTCCTTGCCGGTACCCGACTCCCCGGTGATCAGCACGGTCAGATCGGTGTTGGCCACCATTCGAAGGGTATCGAACACCCGCCGCATGGCCGCGCTTTTGCCCACCAGCCCCTGAAACCGGTGGGGGGATTCCTCGGCCTGTTTAAGCCGGATGTTCTCTTTGAGCAGGGTGGATCGTTCCAGGGCCTTTTCGAGCCGAAGCAGGAGGGCATCATGGTCGAAGGGTTTGGTAATAAAATCATAGGCCCCGTTCTTCATGGCCTCCACCGCGGTTTCAATGGAGCCGTGGCCGGTCATCATCACCACCGTCATTTCGGGCCAGCTTCGCTTGACCAGGTCGAGAAGCTCCAGTCCGTCCATCTCCGGCATTTTGATGTCGGCCAGAACCAGGTCCGGATGCTTCTGAGAGATCAGGTGAAGGGCCGATTTGGCCGAAGAGGCGATATCCACCCTGCAGTTCAGATCCGGCTCCAGACTGCGTTTCAGGAGTTGGAGCATATCAGGCTCGTCATCCACGATAAGAATCGACGGGACGCTCATGACACCTTCCGCCTATCCGTTTTTGCCGCCCACCGGCAGCACCATGGTGAATGTGGACCCTCTGCCCGGTTCGCTCTCCACCAGCAGATCCCCGCCATGGGTCTTGACGATGCCGTAGCTGACCGCCAGCCCCAGCCCGGTGCCTTCTCCGGTGGGTTTGGTCGTGAAAAACGGGTCGAAAATCCGGGAAAAATTTTTTTCCTCAATTCCATATCCGGTATCCTGAACCATCACCGAAACCCGGTCCCGTTCCGGATCATATGCGGTGGAGACGGTGATCGTGCCGGTTTCGCCGACGGCGTGTTTGGCGTTCATTAGAAGGTTGATCAGGACCTGTTTGATCTTTTTTTCATCCATCAGCATTCTGGGAACCTTCGGCGCATATCGCCTTTCCATGAACATTCCGTGCATGTCCGACCGGTGCCGAACGAAATTCAGCACGTCCTCGATGGTCTCATGAATGTTGAAGAACTCCTTTTTGGGTTTGGAACTTCGGGCGAAATTGAGCAGATCCTCCACCGTGGTTTTGCAGCTTTTGACATGTTTTTCGATGGTTTTCAGATCTTCGTACTTCTGGGACTCCGGCTCCTCGCTGCGCAACAACAGCTGGGTGTAACCCAGAATAATTCCCAGAGGATTGTTGATCTCATGGGCGATCCCCGAGGAGAGTTGTCCGATGGATGCCAGCTTGTCGGCCTGGGCCATCTGTTTTTCATGGTGGGCCAGGGCTTCGGTTCGCTCCTTTACCCGCTGTTCCAGATTCTGATTGAGAGAGAGAAGCTCGGTGTGAGCGGTCTGAAGCGCCTGTTTGTCCCGGCTGATCTCCTGATAGATGTGCCAGGCCCGCTGGAAAAAAAGGGTGACCGAGGATACGATGATGAGCATAAAGGTATTGATGCTTCCGCTGAAGGGGCGAATGCCGTCCCACAACTCGTTTCGATCCAAAATGAACAGAATCTGCTTTAGGATGTGGCCGGCGGAGCGGGAAATGGCGAATCCGGCCAGACAGTAACAGACCCATGTCAGATAGGTCCAGATAATGCTGTTGGGATCATTCCGGTATATCAGACGGACCAGCCGAATGCTCATAAAGGAAAAGATGATCATGAGCACCGATCCGGCCATGTCCACGAACCAGATGGGCAGGGCGGAAACGATCATGAGATCTCTTCCTCATACCGAGGGCCGCCCTCCCCCTGCCGGCTCTCTTTCAACAACCGTTTGAGCCCGAGATAGAGGAATATCAGTCCCGGTACGCAGAACAGGTGATCCAGCTTCACCGCATAGTAGAGCACCCTGACCCAGCCCGAACCCGAAGGGCTATCGATCTGCAGATGCCAGGGATCGATTCGAGTCACCTGTATGATGCCCATCCCCTCGTCCAGAAGGTGAACGGTAAAGGCATCCAGGGTCCACAGGATAAAAAAAACAGATGAATACTGAATATAGCGCCAGCCGACATGGCAAACCAGGTCCCTGGTTCTCAGCCAATAAATCAGGATGCCCATGGAAAACATAAAAAAGATGTGGGACATCTGATGAACCACCAGCCCCTCGGGGTCCCCGTGCCCTTGCGTCCCGAAGACCGTTGCAGGGGTTGAAAACAGGAAAAGAAGGATAAGAATCCAGGTTTTCCGAGAAGGCATGGACAATCTCATTTTACCGGCCCCGATCGCCCGGGCTTGTCCGGGCATTTCTTCCGAAGCGCATCACCCCGCGGTTTCCATTTCCCGGATCTTCGATTCGGAAGTGTTCGGCAGAATCAGTTTCTTGACCCTTCCGAAAGCGACACGCATCAGCACATAGTAGATGATGAACGGCGCTATGAAGCTCAACTGAAACCCGCCGATCCAGGTCGGCAGCGTGAATTCCAGGTCCCCGAACCTTTTGTCGAGCCATGCGGCGGCGAAAAAGGCCGGCCATAGAGACGCCATTCCCATGGCCATCAACAGGAAGAAGGATTTGCCGTAAGATTCGTTGGCCAGTTTATTGATGCCCTTGTAAGCCTTTTCATCCCCCGCCTGCTTGGCTTTAAAGGATTGTTCATGATAATAAAGGGTATCATCGAGGTTCTTCGAGACTGCGGCGCGATTGACGAAATAGGCGGTCGCCAGGGTCAGTTCTCCGATGAGCGCCGACCAGAACGCCACCACCCCCGTTCCGACCCACCATCCCACCATCGGATTTTCAAAAACGCGATACGGCCCGATCAACACCGGATCGATGGTTTTCAATATAATCTCTATCGAATCCATTCATTTCACCTCGGAGGACGATCCGTTCCGTTCGATGAAACGGATCGTCCTCGATTCGGGTTCATTCACCATTTTTCCGGTCGGACGATCATCCGAAGGGCGGAACGATGCTGTATCCCAAAAACCCCTTGGTGGTGTATCGAATTCCCACATAGAAGGCCAGAAGGATGAAGATGATCTTCAGCACCTTTTCCGGGATGTATTTGGATGTCCGCGGACCGATCATGGAACCGATGAAAATACCGACCAGTTCGGCACCGATCAGGCCCCAGGCGATCACGACGCCCTTGCCCACCATATAGGAGAAGATGGATGCGATCATCCCGATCAGAACGGAGAAGGCCGAGGTCCCGGCCACGATGAACATGGGCAGACCCGCCACGGAGGTGAGAAACGGCACGTAGAGGAACCCGCCGCCCACCCCGAGAAAGGAGGCCAGGGCCGCGATGACGATACCGCCGATCATGGGTACGTAAGCCTTGAACTGAAATTGCTGGCCGAAGAATGTGAACCGGATGGTGCCGATCATGAATGTCAATGCCCATCCGACCAGCACCAGGACGTAAGCGACCCATTTGGCGAAGGGAACGAGGTTGATCCAGAGCGCCGAGGCCACCACCAAGACGACCGCGATCCACATGAAGGTCCAGGAGCCTTCGACGATCTTGACGCCCTGATCCGCGGTGGAGCTCTTTTCGCGAGCCGCTTTTTCGAATGCCTGAGCGGCCGCCTTGGCCTCCTTTTTACCGGCCGCGCCCTTGGGGGTCATCTCGTATACGAGGAAGAACCCGAGAACGAAGACGATCAGGCCGAAATATCCGATGTAGGCCTTGAGGGAAATCTTGCCGGCGGTCAATTCCGGTATCAGCCAGGAACCGCCCACGCCGCCGATGGCGAGACAGATTCCGAGCGGCGCCACGAGCCGGCCCATCCGATAGTAATTGAATGAACTGATGACCCCGCTCAAACCCACCAGCCACTGGTTGGAAACCCGAATGGAGTCGGTGATGAGGTTGTTGACCGGGTTGCCTTTACCGAAAGCCTTGGCGTAGTCGGCCAGCCCGAAAATCGTGATATGGCCGACGCCGGCCATGATGCCCCCGAAGGCTCCGACCGTGGAAAAAATCCATCCGACCCAGATGGCCCACAGCAATCCGTAAATGAGATTCGGATCGGGCGCTCCGGGTATTCCCAGAAAGCCGGGCTCTGCGCCGGCCGGAATCACGGCCCGGGTCTGGGCGGCCATCTCCTCGTCCAAAAGGCTTCTTTCAATGGCCTGCTTCATTTTATCCGACATTCCGGGAGACGTCAGTTCCGCGCTGCTTTGCGCCATTGCCAGTGTGGCGAAGGATAAAAGCACCATCAGCCCCGTCGCCAAATAAAATTTCGTTTTTTTCACCGTTGCAACTCCTTTCTCTCTCATGGTTTAAAGATTAGCATTGAACTCGATGTCCACTTGCATCTCCAGTGCAAAACTGTTGCAGGCTGCTTAGCATACATCTTCGAGAATCCGCTTGTGCAACTCGCATGCCATGCGGCAAAAACCGGCGACCGGATACCGTGTCATATTACAATTTCGACGGAGAACCCGATGTATTCCAATGGTATGAGACCTTTGGATTTCAGTTTGACCACCGACGGCTTCATGACCATGGAGGCGGAGTAAGCGGGATTCCGCTGCAATCTCTTTATTGCTGTTTTTTTATTTCACTATGGTTTTATACAATATTTTCATACCTATAGGGTGTTAGCATCATTTTTGGTGCAGTGCAATTATTATATTGCACATCATGAGGCTTAAGTGACATATCCTGTAAAATAGGTTTTTCGAGTGCCTGAAATTCTCAACCTACCCGATTGATAATGTTCTACTTTTTCATTATAGGCGAACCCTACCGGAAGCGTGGCCGCTGTGTACGGGGATGGTATGACTTTTGCTAAGATTTGGATTTGGGGTTTCTCCGAACGTGAATGCGTACCGTCACCCCTGAAGACCGGTAAAAAGCCATTCGCACCGGGCGGATTTAATGATGGCAAAAGAAGGTCGATTCGGGTATATTGAAAGATGGTCTGAAAAGAACCGGCCGTGTTCGGTCGTATCCAGGAAATTTCCCCTCTGCAAACCGGGGTTGAAGGTAAAATGCCTGAAAATTATACCGGAGGAAGTGATCACAATATGAGCAAATACTATCTGTTTCAAGACACCAAGAAATGCATCGGATGCCACACCTGCGAAGTGCTGTGCAAAAGCAACAAAAATCTGCCCGCAGGGCCGAAACTCTGCCAGGTAATTCCGGTGGGACCCAAAGCGGTAGGGAACCTGCCCAAATCCTCGTACATCTTCATGCCCTGCTTCCATTGTGAAAATCCCTGGTGTGTGGCCGCCTGCCCGACCGGCGCCATGCAGAAACGGGAGACCGACGGAATCGTCTTTGTAGACAAAAACCTTTGCGTCGGCTGCAAAACCTGCATTTCCGCCTGCCCCTGGGGAGCGCCCCAGTGGAATCCGGAGACCGGAAAAGTGGTCAAGTGCGACTACTGCATGGACCGGGTGGACCAGGGCCTGAAGCCGGCCTGCGTCACCGCATGCACCACCCAGTGCCTCAGCTTCAACAAGGGAGAAGAGGCGCCGCAGGTCCGGCGGGAACGACACGCCCGGCAGGTGGCCGCGCTGGAAAAGGAATAAAGGAGGGGCGAACCATGCCGAATCAAACCTGCGCGGATCAGCCCTGCCCGGTTACCGACACCATTTCGACCCTGGAGGAGACGATCGAGTCGGGGCGGTTGACCCATCCGCGTACCCGCCGAATCGCCGAAGAGGTCCATGAACTGCTGGAAGACGTGGCCTGGGGCCGGGCCGGTGAAGAACACCTGCCGGCCATCCAATCCCTGGCCGGTGAACTGGCTGAAGACAGCCCAATCGCCGCCGGAATCGAAGCCGGCAAGAGGGTCCGGTCGGCCCTGGAAAAGCATCGGGAGGTGTTCACCAGCCATGTCGAAACCCACAACTGCCCCACCGGGGCCTGCGTCAAACTTGCGCCGGCGCCCTGCCAGATGGCCTGCCCCTCCGGAATCGACGTTCCGACCTATGTCTCTTTGATAGGAGAAGGCAAGGATGCCGAAGCCATCGAGGTGATTCGAAAGGACAATCCCTTTCCCTGGGTCTGCGGACTGGTCTGCACCCGGCCCTGCGAATTCATGTGCGTCCGGGGGCGAATCGACAAGCCGATCTCGATCAAATTTCTCAAAGCATTCGCCGCCGAGCGGGCCATGTCCGAACGGCGGTATGAAAACCCGCCCAAGGAGCCGGACAAAGGCAAAAAGGTCTGCATCATCGGGGCCGGCCCCGGCGGAATGAGCTGCGCTTATTACCTGGCGCTCAAGGGATACGGGGTCCGAATCATCGAGGCGCTTCCCACGGCCGGGGGCATGATCCTGGCCGGCATCCCCCGATACCGGCTGCCCCGGGAGGTGATCGACCGGGAGGTGGCCATGCTGGAAGATCTGGGGGTGGAATTCGTGTTCAACACCCGGTTTGGACAAGAGGTCACCCTCAAGGATCTGCAGCAGGAAGGATTCGACGCCTTTTTCTTCGCCATCGGAGCCCATAAGGCATTTAAGTTGAACATTCCGGGGGAGACCGAATACGGCCTGATCGAGTCGATCGATTTTCTCAAGCGGGTGGCCCTCGGAGAGCGCCGCCGCCCCGGCAAGCGGGTGGTGGTGATCGGGGGCGGCAATGTGGCCATTGATGCGGCCCGGACCAGTCTGCGCCTGGGCAGCGAAGAGGTCGTCCTGGCCTACCGCCGGACCCGGGCCGAAATGCCCGCGGATGAAGAAGAGGTGGAGCAGGCCGAAGAGGAAGGCATTCGGTTCGATTTTCTGACCGTGCCGGTGGAGATCGTGGGAGAAAATGGAAAAACGACCGGGCTTCGATGCCTGCGGGCCGAACTGGTGGCCCGGGAAGGCAGCAAGCGGATGTCGCCGGTGCCCATCGAGGGGAGTGAATTCGTCCTGGAAACCGATGCCGTCATCGGCGCCATCGGCCAGCGGGTGGACAAAGAGACCATGCTGGAGCTGACCGAACTGGCCTGGACCCGACGAAACACCATCGACGTCAACATGGTCAGCATGGAAACCACCGAACCCGGCATTTTCGCCGCCGGAGACGCGGTCACCGGCCCGGCCACGGTGGTTGAGGCCATCGGAGGCGGCAAACGGGCCGCCGAGGGAATCGACCGGTTTCTGAAAGGCATACCCCAGCCGAAAATGCCGCCGGTGCCGGTGCGCCGGGAACGGGTCGCCTGCACCGAGGTGCCCGCCTCCACCAAAATGATTCTGAAGCGTCCGGAAATGCCGCTGCTGAACCTGGATCGACGCCGCACCACCTTTCAGCAAGTGGAGCTGGGGTATTCCGAAAATGCGGTTCGGGAAGAAGCCCGTCGGTGTCTGCGGTGCGATATCTGCCGACGTTGCGGAGAGTGCGTCGAGGTCTGCCGGGATAAAATGGGGGTGGACGCGCTGCAGATGGGCTATTTCGATTTCGATCACCCGGTGGAAACCGATTTCCGAAAGACTCAGGAACGGTGCATCGCCTGCGGGGCCTGCGCCAACAATTGCCCCAACCAGGCCATGCAGATTCGAGACGAGAACGGGGAACGGGTACTCTCTTTGTGCGGCACCGTTCTCAATCGACAGAAGCTCATCCACTGCACGGAATGCGGGGCCGTAATGGGTCCCAACCGGTACCTGGATTATATTCAGAAGCGGATCAAACCGGTCGGTGATGTGGTCGCGGCGGATAAAATGGTCTGTGACGCCTGTCTTCGAAAAAAGAGTGCAACCGCAACCGTGGACATTCCGTCCGCAAAATAAGGGGGCAAAATGGCATTTCGCAGAGGTCAACGCGTCGAAGTTTTCCAGCGCTCGTCCGACGAAAGCTGGAAAAGTTTCATGGATGAATACATCGGCCGCCACGGCATCGTGGTGGACCCGGACACCTCGGTCAATGATCCGGAGGCCCTGGTCGAGGTCAGCCTGGAAGGCAAGGGAACCCACCGTCTGCCCCAGGACTGTCTGCGGGTGCTGGAGGATTAGCCGACCAAGAATCGGTCAGGAGGAGACATGATCACCATCATCATCGACGGGCTAAGATACTCGGTCGAAAGGGGAATGACCGTCCTGGAGGCGGCCCGGGCCAATGCGATCGATATCCCCGCCCTCTGCTATCACCCCGCGCTTCAGCCTTCGGGAGCCTGCAAACTGTGCGCGGTGGAGGTTACCGGCTCCTCCGGGCGGGCCACCACCATCCTCTCCTGTGTTTTGAAAGTAAAGGAGGGGCTGTCCGTCAAAACCCGAAGCGAACTGGTCGACACTGCACGGCTCAAGGCGTTTCGAAAGCTCCTCACCATGGCCCCGCAATCCATGAAAATTCGGGGATTGGCCGACCACTACGGGGTGGATTTGGGCCCTCCCCCGGACGGGTGCATCCGGTGCCGCCTCTGCATTCGGGTGTGCAGAGAAATCGTGGGCGCGGCGGCCCTTCGAATGGAAAAACAAGACGGGGCCAGTTGTGTGGTGCCGATTGAAGGGAAATGCATCGGATGCGGCACCTGCGTCAACATCTGCCCCACCGATGTGATTCGAATGGAGGATCACGACAACATCCGCACCATTTCGATTCGGGACCGGGTGATCGGCCGACATCCCCTGGAGATCTGCGAGGCGTGCGGAAAGCGGTATGCCACCCCGAAATTTTTGGCCCACATCGAAGCCCGTACCGGTCTCCATCCCCATGTGAAGGAAGAGCACCACTATTGCCCGACCTGCGCCAAATTTATGTCGGACCGGGTGAAATCCTTTTCCCGCCAGACCCGGCGGCTGCGATGATTGATTCCGTCAGAACGGATTACAAATTTTGTAAAGATCGGCGGTAAAACCTGCAAAATTTGTCACCGTACTCGATTTTTTTGGATTATAAAAATACCAGATTAACATCTAAACACTTAAATTCATAAATAATATAGGTTTTTACTTGACATTGGCACCCAACATGCATTAAAAATAATCAGCTGTAATTTTCCTCCTTCTTTCTTCCTATCTCCTTTGTTTCGGGGCGGCCATTGGGGCCGCCCCTTTCTTCCGTTTTTCCCTTGCTTTTCCGGCCGGAATGATGGGGATGGTTTTTGCCCCTGGAGAATGATTCCACGCCATTTTTCATGGTTCTGACGTCCGGTTCCGGTTTCCTGCCCCCTGATTTTTCTTGAAACTGCTTGAAAACAGGTTTCGAATGGGCTACAATTTTACACTGACCGGATCAACAACTTGAGGAGTACGGTACATGCTGCGACATCCCTGGTTTCCGCGGGTTCTTCCTTTTGCCATCTACATGCTCTTTATTCTGATCCATGATCTGCTAAGCAAAGTTTTGCCCCCCGGCCCCTTGGCCACCCATCTGATCGCACTCACCTATCCCGTTCGAATCCTCGGCGTGTTGGCGGCCCTGGCCTGGTTCTGGAGGACCTATGATGAGCTTCAAGGTGAGCGATTCAAAGCTCAGGATCTACTGTATGCCGTCGGCATCGGGGTGCTGGTGTTCCTTCTCTGGATTCAAATGGACTGGGACTTCGCCGTTGCGGGGGATCGGGATGCCTACAATCCTCGAACCCTGCCCGGTTCCTGGTTTTATCTGTTCGTCTCCATTCGGCTCTTCGGAGCCGCGGTCGTGGTGCCGATTTTCGAAGAACTCTTCTGGCGGTCGTTCATCCTGCGCTACATCATCAATCCGAATTTCACCGTCGTCAAACTGGGCTCCTTCACCTGGCCCTCATTCCTGATCTCGGCCGCCCTGTTCGGCAGTGAGCACAACCTGTGGCTGGCAGGGATCATGGCCGGATTGCTCTATAACCTTCTGCTCTACAAGACCCGCAGCCTCTGGATGTGCATTATCGCCCACGGGATCACCAATCTGATGCTGGGAATCTATGTTCTGATGACAGGTGAATGGGCCTTCTGGTAATCGAATTCTGTGCGGAAAAGGCGTCGGCACCGGCGCCGAAAGGAAAACAGAGACCGAATGATAAAGAAACTTGCGCTTCCGTCCCTGTTTGCCGCAGGGATGATCCTCTCTCCCTGGTTTTCACACTGGGTTCGGGCGGAATTTTACAGATACACCGACAAAGAAGGCAAAACCCATTTCGTGGACGACCTCTCCAAAGTACCGGACGAATACCATTTCGATATAAAGACTTACCAGGAAAAATATGATCATCTTTCCGAAAAAGAGAAGCAGATCAGGAAAAAGCAGGATCAGGCGGTGGAAGCCAAACGGCGGCAGTCTTATCAGGAGTACATAGAAAAGCTTGAAATCCGGCGCAGAGAGCGGGAAGAGGAATTCGCCGGGAAAAAACATCGGATGCACGAAACGCCGATCGAGGTTCGGGGGAATCAGATTCTTGTGCCGGTCAATCTGGGCTACGGCACCCAAAAGGTGCCGGCCAGGATGGTCCTGGACACCGGCGCCTCCATTACGGCGCTACACCGCCACATCGCCGAACAGCTGCGGATACACGACTTTAAAAAGGCCAAAGCCCGGGTAGCCGACGGGAAAATCATCGACACCCGGATTGCCCGGCTCAGCTACATCGAGGTGGGCCCCAATCGGGTGGAAAATCCTATCGCCGGCATTCTCGATTTTCAGGGAATTTCGGACGGCCATGACGGCCTGCTGGGAATGGACTTTCTTCGCCACTTCAACTATCGGCTGGATCTTCAGAATCGAGTGATTCGATGGGAACCGTAATGCGCAAAACGGCCGGTCCGGCTACTCCTTGACCCGTTCCACGTATTGCCCGGTTCGGGTATCCACCCGAATCACCTCCCCCTGGTTGACGAAGGGCGGCACCTGAACCACATACCCGGTCTCCAGGGTGGCCGGTTTGGTGCTTCCCGCCGCGGTATCTCCCTTGGCCCACGGCTCGGATTCCTCTATTTTGAGTTCCACGAAATTGGGCAAGGTAATGCCGATGGGGGTCGATTCAAAGAAGAGCACATCACAGACGGTGTTCTCCTTTAGAAAATCCTTGGCTTCGCTCACCTGATCCTCGCTCAGAAATTCCTGGGCGTAGGTGGAGGTGTTCATGAAACAGTAGGCATTTCCATCATAATAGAGATATTCCATCTGCTGCTCTTCCAAATTGGGTTCATTGAACTTGTCGCCCGAACGGAAGGTCTGGTCGAACTGGGTGCCGGTGACCATATTCTTCAGTCGGCATTTGTACAGGGCCTGCCCCTTGCCGGGCTTAACAAACTGAAATTGGGTAATGACATAAGGATCTCCGTCGATCTCGACCTTGAGCCCTTTTCTTAAATCGCTGCTCTCATACATCGCTTACCATGCCTCCTCAAATGGCTGTATACATTTCATAGAATGAACATTTTCATTTAAACCGGACATGATGAGTCCGCCAGTATATGGTCCGCCCGGCGGGCTTCCGTCACAAATCGACGCACCTTGTCGACATCCTTGCAAAAGCGAATGGGTCGACCGTCCGCATCCATCCGGTTGGTGGCGGTGCAGCTGTCCACCCCGAAAGGCCGGGTCTTCAGAACCGCTTCGGCCACGTTGTCGGGGGAAATGCCCCCGGCCAGAATCACCGGAATGGCGCTGACCTTCACCAACTCGGCAGCCAGGTCCCAGTCGCAGATGCGACCCGTGATCCCCACGAATCCGTTCACCGGCTGTTGCGCGACCACCGGTTCGGAACCCGACAAAATCAGGGTATCGGTGAGGAAAAAATCGCTGACCCTTTCGAACATTCGGGCCAGGCCCAGACTGTCCACCCGATCCCCCAGGCCGGGCCGGCAAATGGGAACGGATCGAATGATCCGCACCTCTGGAAATCGCTCTCGAACCGCCTCCTGAAGCCGAACCAATTCTTCGCAAGCATCGAAAATTCCGTTGGAATCGGCCAGCGCTTCACAGAAATGGATCATGTCCGGCCGGTAATAATCGATCACCCGAAAGACCGACTCCGGTGTACTGAACAGGGGAATCAAACTGCTTTTTGACCGGGTTCGACGC
>JBEPWQ010000034.1:0-21988 GCA_041642315.1 Desulfobacteraceae bacterium
ACTGGCGTGCATATCCCCGGTGGACGGCCGAAAACTGGGGGATATCCGGTGTGCCGATCGAAACGATTACGAACAGGTGATGATTCAAGCCGAAGCGGCCTTTCTGGAGTGGCGTGGGGTCCCGGCCCCGAAGCGGGGGGAGATCGTTCGCCGGCTGGGCAACGCCCTTCGGGTCCACAAGAAGGAACTGGGCGCGCTGGTCAGTATGGAGGTCGGCAAGATTCAGGCCGAAGGCGAGGGCGAAGTCCAGGAGATGATCGACATCGCCGATTTTGCCGTGGGCCAGTCCCGGATGCTGTACGGGTTGTCCATGCACAGCGAACGCCCCCTGCACCGGATGTATGAGCAGTGGCATCCGCTGGGGCCGGTGGGGGTGATTTCGGCTTTCAATTTTCCCGTGGCGGTCTGGTCCTGGAACGCCATGCTCTGCCTGATCGCCGGGGACACGGTCATCTGGAAACCCTCTTCCAAAGCCGCCCTGTCGGCGGTGGCCGTCATGAAAATCATGTGGAAGGTGCTTGCGGAAGAGGGGCTTCCGGAGGGCATACTCAACCTGGTTATCGGGGATCGGGAAAACGTGGGCGAGGCCCTGATCCATGATCCGAGGATTCCGCTGGTCTCCGCCACCGGCAGCGTCCGAATGGGTCGGCATGTGGGCGAGGTGGTTTCCAGGCGTCTGGGCAAGACGATATTGGAACTGGGGGGAAACAACGGAATCGTGGTCACCCCCAGCGCGGATCTCAAGCTGGCGGTGCCGGCCATCGTTTTCGGTGCGGTGGGCACCGCCGGGCAGCGATGCACCTCCACCCGTCGGATCATCGTCCACCGTTCGATCAAAGAGGACCTGGTGAATCGGCTGGTGAAAGCCTATCGCCAGGTCAAGGTCGGAGATCCTCTGGAAGAGGACACCCTGATGGGGCCGCTTATCGATCCGGATGCGGTGTCGACCATGCATCTGGCGCTGGAGACGGTGAAAAACCAGGGCGGGCTCATTCGGTACGGAGGGGAACTCCTTTCCGGCGGCATCTATGACGCCGGTACCTACGTGACCCCGTGCATCTGCGAGGCCGCACCGGATATGGCCATCGTCAAAGAGGAGACTTTTGCACCCATTCTCTACATCATTCCCTACGATGATCTGGAAGAGGCGGTGTCCATCCACAATGCGGTGCCCCAGGGGTTGTCTTCCGCCATTTTCACCACCGATCTGCGGGAGTATGAAAATTTTCTCAGTTTCATGGGGAGCGACTGCGGTATCGCCAATGTCAATATCGGCACCTCCGGTGCGGAAATCGGCGGCGCCTTCGGCGGTGAAAAAGATACCGGCGGGGGTCGGGAATCGGGTTCGGATGCCTGGAAGGCCTATATGCGCCGGCAGACCTGCACCATCAACTGGTCGAGGGCGCTTCCGCTGGCCCAGGGGATTCGGTTCGACATCGACTGAGAACGGACCGATCCGGGCCTTGTGAATCGGATCTGTCTGCGGGCCCGGGCAAGACCTCCGCCTCATGGCTCCGGGTCTTGGTCCCTATGCCGCCGGCAGGTGGCCATTCGATAGATGAAACCGAGCACCAGGACGGCGCTGATGAGGATGATCAAGTTGGAAGCGAAGAAGGTGAGAATAAAGCTGAAGGGATCATTCAGGCCGTAGGATGCGATCAGAATTTGAATCCCGAACATGAGAAAGAAGCACCCGAGAAGGATGAGCAGGAGCTGCCGAATCCACCAGAAAAGGGGTGGGGTGGGCGGTTTGGGGCGGATTTCCATCGGTGCCTCCGCTATCGATCGCGATCGAGAATTTCCATCAGTTCTTCCAGCATTTCCCCGGCCGGACCCTGAAGGAAAATGTCGCTGATGGAGCGGGTGTAGTGGGATATTTCGGTGTTGATTTCGATGATCGCGGCACCTTTCTCCTTGGCGATGTAGGGGATGAAACAGGCCGGTTCGACCTCGCCCGCGGTGCCGATCAGCAGGAGCAGGTCCGAAGACTCGATTTCAAAGAGGGAATCCATTTCGATCTCTTCGGAAACCGATTCTCCGTAAAAGACGAAGTCGGGTTTGAGTACGCCGCCGCATCGGCCGCAGCAGGGCGGCAGGCGACAGAGATCGGTTTCCGATACCGGGTATCGGCTTGCGCAGCCTATACACTTCAGGATTCGGGCGGTTCCGTGGAACTCATGAATGGCCGAGGTGCCGGCCTCCTGGTGGAGATTGTCGATGTTTTGGGTGATCACGGCGCTCAGGTATCCGTTCATTTCCATTTCCGCCAGGGCGTAATGAGCCAGACCGGGGCTGGCGCAGCTGAGCGCGTCATAGAAGATTTCCCGAATGTTCTCCCATGACTCGCGGGGATCGCTTATAAAATTGTTGATTTCGATGCAGATCGGATCATACCGGACCCAAAGCCCGTCTTCGCGGCTGAAAGTCGGTATGCCGCTTTCCTCGGATATCCCGGCGCCGGTAAAGGCGATCACTTTTTGAGCGGCCCGAATGCGCGCCGCCGCCTCTTCGTAAGGGGGATAGATCATTTATAAACCGTTTGAGGTTGAATTCAGTTGCGTTTTTCGGTTCCGAAAAACGGCGGACCAGCCCGTCTCATTTAACCGAAGATCCAATGGAAGATGAAGATGATGACAAATCGAATGGACAGCATCACCCCGATTAAAATGAGGATCAAAACCGGTGTCCTCTTGACAAAATCCTTCCAGTCGGATTTTTTCAATGGGGAGTTGAATGCCATTGCGGGTATTTTCATCATCTTTATCGATCGTGTCCAGACCAAAAGCTATTTCCATATGCCTATGGTGTCAAGTGAACAATTGTGATAGGAGAAAAGATGTCGGTAATGGCAAAAAAAGAGGAGCCATGAAACCCAAAGTCCTGATTACGCACCCGATTCCCCGAATCGGGATTGATCTGCTTCAAAAACGGTATTCGGTCACGGTTCTGCCGTCGAAACACCCCCTGAAACCTGAATCTCTGCGGAAAGAGATCCATGACTGTCACGGAGTGATCACCTTGCTGATGGACCAGGTGGATGAGCCGCTGCTGGCCGCGGCCGAAAACCTGAAGGTGGTGGCCAATCATGCGGTGGGGTATGAAAACATCGACATCGATGCGGTAAAACGGCATCGGGTAATAGCGACCAACACTCCCGGCGTGTTGACCCATGCCACGGCGGAGATCGCGTTTGCGCTTCTGATCTGCCTGACCAGACGGATTCTGGAGGCCGACCGGTACACCCGGGAAGGCCGGTTTACGGTATGGGACCCGCTGATCCTTCGCGGGGACGAGCTTTTCGGAAAGAATATGGGGATCATCGGGATGGGCCGGATCGGTTTTGAAATGGCTCGCCGGTGCAGGGCATTCGGTATGAACATCCTGTACCACAACCGCAACCGGGCGGCTGAAGAAAAGGAACAGGCGGTTGGAGCGGTCTACCGCGGATTGGAAGAACTGCTGGAACAATCCCATGCCATTTCCATCCATGCACCCTCCACACCGGAAACCCGGCACCTCATCGACACGGCCGCTTTCGATCGGATGCGGGAGGGAATATACCTGATCAATACCGCCCGGGGCGAGATCGTGGATGAAGCCGCCTTGGTGAAAGCCCTGAAGCGTGGAAAAGTCAAAGGGGCCGGGCTGGATGTGTATGAATTCGAGCCGGACATCAGTCCGGGGCTTTTCGATATGGAAAACGCGGTTTTGCTTCCTCATATCGGGTCGGCCACCAAGGAGGCCCGCAATCGAATGTCGGAAACCGCGGCCCGGAATGTAATCGCTGCCCTGGAGGGGGAGCAGCCTCCCGACTTGATTCCGGAGCTGGCGGACCTTTTTCAGAGTTGAGTTCACAAGAGGACGGCTTTGAAGGTTGCTTGATACGAATGAAAATGACGCGTAATCGAGGAGGTTGGAAATGACGGAAAAGGCTTTTCAGGATCATTATCCCGAAGACCTGAGCCACTGCTACGGGTGTGGCCGGTTAAATGAAAAAGGACACCAGATCAAGAGCTACTGGGACGGGGAAGAAAGTGTCGCCACCTACCGGCCGGAACCCTATCACACCGCGATCCCCGGCTTTGTCTACGGCGGGTTGATCGCTTCTCTGATCGACTGCCATTCCACCGGCACCGCCGCCGCCGCCGCCTACCGGGAGGAGGGCCGTGAAATGGATACGGAACCGGCGCTTCGGTATGTCACCGGTTCGCTCAAGGTCGACTATCTTCGACCGACCCCTTTGGGCGTCGATCTTGAGCTTCGGGGTAAGGTCAAGGAGATCAAAGGGAAAAAGGTGGTGGTGGAATCCACCCTTTCCGCCGAAGGGAAGGTCTGTGCCAGGGGAGAAGTGGTGGCCGTCCGAATGCCCGAGAGCATGATTCCCAAGCGCGGGTGAAAGGGTCGAGGTTGAGAAGTCTCCGATTCTTTGGATTCCTGATCCTTGTGGCGGGCTTATGCATGTGCGGATGGGCATGTACCGGCCCGCCGGCCCGCCCCGACAATATCTGTGATATTTTTCGGGAATATCCCGAATGGTATAACCACACCCGGAAATCCTATGACAAATGGGGGGTGCCCATTCCGCTGATGATGGCCATTATGCACAAGGAATCCAAATTCCATGCGAAGGCCAAGCCGCCCCGAACCACCTGCCTCTGGATCTTTCCCGGACCGCGACTCTCCTCGGCGTACGGATACGCCCAGGCCCTCGATCTCACCTGGAAGGAATACCAGGATCTGACCGACAATCGCGGAGCCGATCGGGACGATTTCGATGACGCCATCGATTTCATCGGATGGTACTGCCACATGAATTTCGTGCGGTGCCGGATCCCCAAAAATGATGCGTACAGCCTCTATCTCGCCTACCATGAGGGCCCCACCGGTTTCAAGCAGGGGTCCCATCGAAAGAAGCCGTCCATCATCGAGGCGGCCCGCTGGGTGCAATGGAAGACCGCCGAATACGAACGGCAGCTGAGAGGATGCGAGGCGGAGTTTCTCAGGCCCGGCGGATGGTGGGGGTGTTTCTGGCCGTTTTAGCCCGGTTGAGTAAAAAGGGGTCGAGAGCCTTGATGACCGTTTCGGCCACCCCGGGAGAATATCCCGGGGTGGCCTGCCTGCCTTTCAGCTTCAGCCGAAACGATGCGCAAGGCCATCAACTGAAAAGATTCGGATTGGGGCTGCCGAGCAGGTCCGGCGGGGTGGAAAAAAAATCGGTGAGGACCTCTTGAAGCGCCTCGACCGATTTGGCCCGAAAGAGCCGGGAATACAAGGTGTGACCGAAACGGAAATTGGCCGCAAAATAGGGGGTGAATTTGTAAAACCGTCTCAGGGCCACGGTCGGCTCGAAGTGTTTCAGCAGCAGCTCCAATAAATTCCGGGCGGTGCGGCCGTAAATCTCCGGTTCCGGGCGAAACCCGCCGGTCCACTCGGCGAAGATCCAGGGTTTGGCCGCGGCGATCCGGCCCAGGGCCACCCCGTCGCAGCCGGTGGTCCGCAGCATGCGCTCGCAGGCTGCCGCATCAAAGACATTGCCGTTGCCGAAAACCGGAATGGAGACCGCCTCCTTGACCCGGCCGATATAGGCCCATTTGGGAGGGCGGGTTCGAATGTCCGGGGCGACCCGGGGATGAAAGGTGAGGGCGTCGGCGCCCGCCTCCTCGAACCGCCGTCCGAAATCGGCCGCCGCTTCGGGGTCATCGCGCCAGCCGGTTCTGAATTTTACGAAAACGGGTACCGAGACCGCCTTCCGCACCGCCGATATGATTTGCCCGGCCAGGACCGGGTTCTGTAAGAGGGCGGCTCCGCAGTTATGATTGCAGACCGCGGCCACCGAGCACCCGAAGTTGATGTCCACCCCGAAAAAACCTTCGGCTTCCACCCGCCGGGCCGCTACCGCCATCTCCCCGGGATCATCTCCGTATATTTGGCAGACCAGCGCATCCAGTTCACCGGCCCGCCACATGAATCCGGATTTGTGATGACCGTTGCCGTTTGGAACAGCCCGGGCTCCGGCCATTTCCGAAAACAGAAGCCCGTACCCGCCGAAGCCGGCCACCAGTTCGCGAAATGCGACATTGCCGATCTTTGAAAGCGGCGCCAGTACCAGCCGTTTGGAAAGAATCCGGTTTCCGACGGCGAGAGGTCTGTTGAGCCGGTCGGAAAGAGAACGGTCCGGTGCGCGCTCCTCGAATGAATGAGTCATTGACGTCATCTTAATCTATCTTATAAATCAAGGCGGAAAAGCCGACAAGAAATTGTCAGGCGGTGCCGCAGTCAAAGGGGTTACAGAGGAATCGAGGCCTTGTACAGACGACCGCGCCCGCTGATTCGGTAGCTCCCGACCGCTGCCGGCACCACCACCGACATTCCTTTGGTGACATTGAGGCGCTGACCGGTCTCTCGAACGGCAAACACCACCTCGCCCTCGGTGCAGAGCAGGATTTGAATGGATCTAACGGAAAATTCGGCGCCCTCGGCCTCTTCTTGAACAGAGATGACCGAGAGGATGAATTCTTCGGCCGGGGTGGGGTAGACCCATTCATGATCATCCTTCTTTTCAGGCCGGATGATTCGTACCTCCCGGTTTTCAAAATCGAGGCGGTGTAAAAGCTCCGGCACATCGATGTATTTGGGGGTCAATCCCCCTCGAAGCACATTGTCGGAGTTGGCCATCAACTCGATGCCCACCCCGTCCAGGTAAGAGTGGAGCCGGCCCGCCGGCAGGAACATGGCATGGCCCGGTTCCAGGCAGACCAGGTTCAGCAACATCGGAGAGAGCACGCCGATGTCTTCGGGATAGGCTTTATGGAGGGTGAGAATCCAGCGGCAGATCGGGTTGTCGGCCTGTTGATCGGCGGCATTGGCGACCGTTTCCTGAATAACTGCGGCGCGGCGGTCGTCGGTGAGGGTCATCAGATATCGGAAGAATCGTTTGAGTCCGTCGGGGTCCGGGACGGATTCGAGGGAGTCCCATTCCGCGCTTAATGCCTCGGGGCACAGTTTCCGGCCCAGGCCGATGATATTCGACACCCGGCGAAAACCGCTCAGCGCCCAGAAGGCGGTCATAGCGCAGATGCATTCCGGTTTGTGGTTGGAATCCTTGTAGTTGCGATGGGGGGCATTCAAGGGGATTTTCTGAAGGTTTTCCCGCTCAAATCCTTCTCGGGCCGCTTCCCGGGAAGGATGGGCCTGAATGGAAAGCGGCTCTGCGGCGGCCAGCACCTTGAATAAAAAGGGGAGCTGATTGTGGAACCGCTCCGCAGCGGGTTTTCCGAGAGTCGCTTCCGGTTTTCGTTCGATCCAGTCGATCATGGATATGTCGCCGGCTGCTTCCCGAACTCTGGACGGGGCCTTGGGGTGGGCCCCCATCCAGAGTTCGGCCTGAGGGAGTCCGGTGGGAGCGAACCCCATCAGTTCCGGAATGGCGGTCGTCGACCCCCATGCATAATCTTGAATGGTATTGTTCAGAATGAGAATGGAATTCATAAGATCACCTGGTCCTGAGAGGGGTCCGAAAGCAGCTTTTTCCGAAGAGCTATCATGATTTATTCCTCAATTTCAACCCATAACCGACAGGTGCTTTAAAAACAGGCGGAATTCCAGGCAGCATGGGAAACGCCTGCTTTTTGAGGGAAAAAGGCAAAACCGGAGGAGATTCCAATGAAGAAGAAAACCACCCGGGCCACCCGGTTTCTGGCGAAACAGAAAATCGCATTTGAGGTGATTGAGTATGACCATGAGGAAAAAGGAGCCGAATTCGCGGCCCGGGCCACCGGTTTTCCTCTGGGAAAAACCGTAAAAACCCTGGTGGCGAAGGTCTCGAATCCAGGCTTTGTGCTGGCTCTGATGCCTGGGGATCAGCAACTCTCTTTGAAGCTTCTGGCCCGAACCTTTTCCGCCAAGCGGGCCGCCATGGCCGACACCTCCGATGCCGAGCGGCTCACCGGATACCTGGTGGGCGGCATCAGCCCTTTTGCCACCCGCCATGCCATGCCGGCGGCAATGGAGCAGACCCTTCTTAAACACACCCAAGTGGTGATCAACGCAGGTCAGAGAGGCGTCATGATCAAAATGGCGCCGGAGGATATCCTGCGTGTGCTGAAGGGGCGGGCGGTTGATCTGATTTAACGGTAAGGGGCTTATACCATAATCATTTGTGGGGTCCTCCGATCGGAATTACCGGTGACCTGCTTGAATAGATCTTATTGACACGATCTGCATGGATTGATTATCTTATGCATATAAAATCGATACCCCGCAAGCCGAACAGGGGAATAAGCTTCTTAAATCTTTTTTTTTTAATAGAATATGGAGGTTGACATGAGGACTACTTTGGATATACCCGAGGAATTATTGAAGGAGGCCATGAACGTAACGCGCATTCCTACAAAAACCAAAGTTATTATTACAGCTCTGGAGGATTTAATCAGAAAATCGAAAATTTCCGGGTTAAAAGACTTTAAAGGGAAGGTGGATCTGGATATCGATCTTGATGAAATCAGAGGACGTCGGTGTCAGTATTAATCGATACCTCCGTCTGGATCGATTATTTCAGAAGCGGCCTCAATAGCAAAAACCTTGACGGTTTGATTGAGGAAAATCTGGTCGTGACGAATGACCTCATTATGGCCGAACTCATTCCTTTTCTTAAGTTACGGAAACAACATGAAATAATCTACTTGTTGAATACTATTGGAAAATTAAGGTTGGCAGTCGATTGGGGCCAAATTATTGAATTCCAATACCTATGTCTGCGAAGTGGACTGAATGGCATCGGTATACCGGATCTAATCATATTTCAAAATGCGCAACAAAACAGAGTTGAAATTTATTCCTTGGATAAACATTTCAAGTTGATGAAAGATATTCTTGATTTCTCCACTCTTTAATAATTCCGCCGTCCAGCGGAGCGGCAACGGCAAGCACCGTTTGGAATCTCACACATTAAAATCCACGCAAAGAATGCGGAAGGCCCCCTCGGCGTCTTGGTAGACGGCGGACATGGTTCGGCAGATACATCCGGTGGCAACAGAGGTGTAAGGATCGGAAAAATAGGTGTCGAGTTTGAGAATCTGGAGATAATAGAAGTAGCTTTTCAGGGAGTGGTCGGTTCCCCTGGCGGAGGGTTTGAACAGGGGGTGGCCGGCTTTTCCGAGATTTGCGTGATTACAGTGGGTGAGGCTGATCTGCCTGCCCTCGGTGTCGAGCACATATATGCACTGAATTTGAGCGTAACGCCCGACGGCATCCTTCAAGAAAGCATTGATCCCGTCCTGGGAGAGCCCGGTCAATTCGGCACAGAGTTCCCGGGTGATGGTGTTGTAGGCCTGCTGTGTTTCCATTTCCCGGGTGAGATGGCTCTTCAGATGGTGCAGTATTTGCCGGGAGACATCGGTAATGGATTCGGCGCAGAAGTGGTCCAGGGGCTGATCCGGCGGGGACGGATGCGCAAAATAGAACCCCTGAAAGAGATTGACCCCCAGTTCATAGCATTTGATGATGTCCTCCACCGCTTCCACCCCTTCAGCCAGCACCAGGGTGCCTAGTTTTCCGGCCAGATCGCTGATGGAGGATACGATCGCTTGTTTGTAATAGTCATTGCAGACACCATGGATCAAATCCCGGTCGATTTTCAAAATATCGGGTTTCAGGGAGAGGATTCGATCCAGGTTGGAATGGCGGGCTCCGAAGTCATCCAGAACGATCAGAAACCCGTATTCCTTGTACAAAGTAACGAAACGGATCAGATCTTTTGCGGGCACCTGGGGGGATTCGACGATTTCAATGGCGACTTGGGAGGGATGGAGCCCCTCCTTTTCCACCATTCGCCGCATCCATCCGTTTCCGATGGTGACCTCGGCCAGAATGGATGGATCAAAATTGATGAAGAGCATGTGCGCCAGGTTCAATTCCGCTTTGAGGAAGGACTTCACCGCCGTTTTCCGGCACAATCGGTCGAACCCAAGGGCGCGGTCCATGGCACGGGCGGTCTGAAACAGCGGCATCGGGTCGAGCCGCGCGCGGTCGGCAGGGTCGATGCCCCGTGTCAGCGCTTCGAAGCCGATCACCCGTTTTTCCTTGATGCTGATGATGGGCTGGAAGTAAATTTGAATTCGCTGTTCCTGAATGATTTCCCGGAACGTCTCGTCCTCGGCGGCCATGCGGATATCCTGTAATTTTCTTCGGGTGAGGGGTACGTCTTCCTTTATATAATTTCCCATATTCCGGTCATTTGTCAAGAGGTGGTATTTGTCCATTCAGTAGGAATCTTATTTTTGACTTGAAAAAAGAATGAATTTATGTCATAAAATTTTCCTTAAATCATCTAATTAAGAAAATTCTTGATTGCAGTTGCTTTGAACTTAAAGAGAAGGAGGGTGCGATGCGAAGAGGCCTTTTGGGCGTTATCCTGTGTCTGGCAGTCATCATGGCACTGACCCCGTGTGCCTGGTCCAAAACCGTCAAGATCGGTTTTAATATCCCGCTTACCGGTGATATTCCCAAGGTCGGGGAAGAATCCAAGTTCGCTGCCGAAATGCTTCGGGAGGATATCAACAATGCCGGCGGACTCAAGATCGGAGATGACACCTACATGCTCGAGTTCATCTACGAAGACAATGAATCCAAGGCCGAATCGGCTGTTTCCGCCGCCCTGAAGCTGATCGAACGAGATCAGGTCATCGCCATCGTCGGCCCCAACTCAAGCAAGCAGGCGGTGCCGGCCGGTCAGGTCGCCAATGACAATCGCACCCCCATGATCTCCCCCTGGTCCACCAATCCCGATACCACCAAAAATCGCCCCTGGGTTTTCAGGGCCGCCTTTTTGGATCCGTTTCAGGGTCCGGTGGCCGTCGATTTCGCTACGGAACAGTTCAACGCCGATACCGCCGCCGTCCTCTATGCCCAGGCCAATGACTACAGCAAAGGGCTGGCGGAGATTTTCAAAGAAAATTTCGAAAAGAAACACGGCCCCGGCTCCATTGTCGCCTTTGAAAGCTACGGCGACAAGGACCAGGATTTCAGCGCTCAGCTCACCAAAATCATCTCGGCCAAACCCGACTTTATCTTTCTTCCAAACAATTACAATGAGGTGGCCCTGATCGTGAAGCAGGCCCATGACCTCGGCTGGGACGGGCCCTTTATGGGTTCGGACGCCTGGGGCAATTCCGAGCTGATGGCGCTTTGCGGGGACGACTGCAAGGGGCATTACTTCTCCACCCATTACGCCGCGGCGGGCGCCACCGGGGCCACCAAAGAATTTATCGACCGTTACGAAAAAAGATATGGGTATCAGCCGGCGGATGTGGCCGCGCTGACCTGGGATGCCACCCGTATTGTGCTTCAGGGGCTTCAAGAGATGGATAAACTCACCGGCAATATTCGAAAAGACCGGAAAGCCCTTCGGGATGCCATCGCCTCCATCGAGGAGATCGAAGGTATCACCGGCAAGATGAAGTTCGATGAAGAGGGTGATCCCATCAAGTGTGCCGTGGTGGTCAAAATCAGTGATGAGGGCGAGTTCGTTTTTACGAAATCGGTCTGCCCCTGATCGCGATTGCCGTTGAAGCACAACCGGTAATTAAAATGTTTACAGTTTTGGGGCTACTTGGGTTTATTGATATTCATGCGAATCCTGACCCTGTAGCGAATTGTTGATCGGATTTTCCATTGTTATCGAGACGCAATGCGGTGTTGACCTGTACCTCACAGTGAAACCGGATGTTCCTGTCGGAAGTGGATTCTGTGGATCCGGCGACGGTTGCCGGATCGAAAGCGGATGTTCGAACCGGACCGGGAAATGAATTTCTCTTGGATGCCGAAGCGAAAACAGAATTGGAAACGAGAGCGGAATCTGAAGCGGATTGAAGTCGTTGAATCGGAAGTGGAAGCTCAAACTGAATGGATTCTGAAACGGATTTTGCGTTCCCTTCTTTTCCCGATGTTGAAGCGGTTTTCTGACGCGGCCTTGAATGCGGAAGCCGAAGCGAGTGCAGCGCGGTTGCGGATTGGAAGCGGATGCGATTCTCGATAAGTCCTGTGCGGAGCGATTGTGAAACGGATTGCGATGCGGATACCTGACGTAGAAAACGCAAGAGCCCCAAATTTATTTTCTTCTCTTATCTTTCCTGAGCCCGCCGGGATGCTACGGTGATCGCCAGTTTTATTCAAAACCTGTTCAATGCGCTCCAGTGGGGGAGTTTTTACTCCCTCATCGCCCTGGGGTATACCCTGGTCTACGGCGTATTGACCCTGATCAATTTCGCCCATGGGGATATCTTCATGGTGGGCGCCTACATCGCCTTTTTTGTGGCGACTTTTTTTCTCGGCACGGCACTTCTGGCCGAGGGGGGATGGGTGGTGCTGGCGTTGACCATTCCCTTGACCATGATCCTCACCGCTTTCGTAGGCGTCACCCTGGAGCGGATCGCTTACCGGCCCCTGCGCCGAAAAGGGGCCAATCGGCTGTATGTGGTGATCACCGCCCTGATGTGCGGTCTGATTCTCGAAAACGGCAACCTGGCCCTTCTCGGCGCCAGCCGCAAGAGCTTTCCCGAACTGGTGGACAAGGTCGTCTTCAGCATCGGTCCGGTGAGCATGACCAATCTCAAGGTGGCGGTGGTTTTTTCCGCTGTTGCGGTATTCATTCTGCTTCAGTTCATCGTCACCAAGACCCAGATCGGGATGGCCATGCGGGCCATCTCCTACGACAAATTCGCCGTTCCCCTGATGGGCATTCCCATCGATACGATCATCGTGTTCACCTTCATTCTGGGATCCTCCATGGCCGGCCTCGCCGGGCTGCTGTTCGCCCTGTCTTATCCCATTCTCGATCCGTTCATGGGGGCCCTTATCGGGTGGAAAGCCTTTATCGCCGCGGTGGTGGGGGGCATCGGGGATATTCGGGGGGCCTTTCTCGGTGGGTTTCTCCTGGGCTTCGTTGAAATTTTGGTGGTCGCCTTTTTCCCCTCCACCTTCCGGGATCTGATCGCCTTTTCCATTCTGCTGATCATCCTCAGCGTCAAACCGACCGGGCTGTTCGGCGTCGCCAAAACCACGAAAATATAACCGACATGCAAAGGTTCACCGTCCCCATTCTGCTCGCCATCCTGTTTCTCGTTCTGGTGGGCATGTCTTATTACGATCTCCTGGATCTTTACATCCAGTCGGTGATCATGTTCGTGGGCATCAACATCATTTTAGGGTCCAGTCTCAACATCGTCAACGGCTACATGGGGGAATTCGCCTGCGGCCACGCCGCATTCATGGCGATCGGGGCCTATATCTCTTCCATCATCAACGTCATGCTCTTCACCCAGGACCGGATTTTCGGCGCTCCGCTGCTGCCTCCGGAGATGTCCCTCTACTTTTTCCCCTTTGTTCTGCTGATCGGCGGTTTCGGTGCGGCCATCGCCGGGCTGCTGGTGGCGATCCCCTCCTTCAAGACCCGGGGCGACTATCTGGCCATCATCACCATTGCGGCCAATTTCATCGTCACCAGCACCATCATCAACATGGATACCATCGGCGGTTCCCGGGGATTTATGGGAATGAAGCAGATCACCTTCGCCATGGAGGACGTGATTTTTCTCCCGTGGATGCTCATCTGGGTGATCCTGTCCACCTACCTCACCGTCTGGGTGATCTATCGGTTCGTCTCTTCCACCTACGGCAAGGGGATCATCGCCATTCACCAGGATGAAGTGGCCGCCGAAATCATGAGCGTCAACACCAATAAAATGAAGCTGGTGGCGTTTATGGTATCCTCCGGACTGGCCGGGCTGGCCGGCGGGTTGTTCGCCCACATTCTCGGCTATATCAATCCCGGCTCTTTCGGCATTCTCAAATCCACCGAAGCCCTGGTGATCGTCTATCTGGGCGGCATGGGATCATTGAGCGGGTCGGTCCTGGCCGCGATTCTGTTTACCCTGCTGCTGGAAGGGCTGCGGTTTGTGCTGCCCTGGATGAGTTCCGGCCTGCACTGGTTCGACGGGATTTTTTACTGGGCCGATCTGATTCCGGATGGATACCAGGTCAGCCAGGTCTGGAAATGGGTGATCATTCCGCTGATTCTTGTCCTTCTGATGCAGTTCAGGCCCGAGGGGATCATGGGCAACAAAGAGCTGGCCGATCTGTTTCCCCGGCTTCGCCGCTGGTACAGCTTCAAATAGGTCACCATGAAAACGACGCTTTCCCCAGAAACCACCGGAAACTCCGCGGCTGTGATTTCCGATTCAAGGCCGGCCGCGACAGGGCCGCTGCTGGAGATCAATCACCTGACCCAGAAATTCGGGGGGCTGTGTGCGGTGTCCGACTTCAACACCGCCTTTCAAGGGGGAGAATTGCGGGGCCTGATCGGCCCGAACGGCGCTGGAAAGACCACCGTGTTCAATCTGGTCAGCGGGTTTTACAAACAGACGGAGGGGGACCTGATTTTAAAGGGGAAAAATATCGCCGGCATGAAGCCCCATCAGGTCACCGGCATGGGTATTGCGCGAACCTTTCAGAACATCCGTCTCTGGAACGACATGACGGTGCTCGACAATATCCGGATTTCCCACCATTATCAGCTCGGGTATTCACTCTGGGACAGCCTCTTCCGTACCAGAAAATACATGAAGTCCGAGGACCGGATTCGAAAACACGCCATGGAAATTCTGGAATCTCTGGATCTGGCCCGATTCGCAGAGGAGGTGCCCAAAAACCTTCCCTATGGGATTCAGCGCAAGGTGGAAATCGCCCGGGCCCTCTCCATCGACCCGGATCTTCTGCTTCTGGATGAACCGGCCGCCGGGCTCAACTCGCGGGACGTCCAGGATCTGATCAAACTCATCCGATGGATCCACCAAGCGTTCGACGTCACCATCTGGATGATCGAACACCAGATGACGGTGGTCATGTCTCTCTGCTCCTGGATACAGGTGCTTGATTTCGGGGTCACCATCGCCGAAGGAACCCCCGAAGAGATTCAGAACAATCCGGCGGTCATCAAAGCCTATCTCGGGGACGAAAACATCTGATGCTGCTGGAAGTCAAGGACCTCTATGTCAAGTACGGTAATATCGAAGCCCTTCACGGAATCTCGTTTCACGTGAACAAAGGCGAAATCGTCACCCTGATCGGCTCCAACGGCGCCGGAAAGACCACCACCCTGCACACCATCACCCGGGTGCCGCCCCCGGAAGGGCCCAGGGTCACCCAGGGGGATATTCTCTACAAAGGCGAGTCCATCCTGAAGGTCGAACCGCATGCGCTGGTCCGGGATTACCACATCGCCCTCGCCCCGGAAGGCCGCCACATTTTCGGCAATCTCACGGTGGAAGAGAACCTGAAGCTGGCCACCTACGCCCGTAAAAACGATGCGGTCATTCAGAGCGACTATGAGCGGGTCTACAGCCTTTTTCCGCGTCTGACCGAACGGCGTAATCAGCGCAGTGAATCCCTGAGCGGCGGCGAGCAGCAGATGCTGGCGGTGGGCCGGGCGCTTATGACCGGCTGCAACTTCATTCTTCTGGATGAGCCCTCCATGGGCCTGGCGCCCCTGCTGATGTACGACATGTTCCGCACCCTCAAGATCCTGAATCAGGAAGGGATGACCATCCTGCTGATCGAGCAGAACGCCCGACTCGCCCTCAAATTCGCCCATCGCGGCTATGTTCTGGACACCGGCGAAATCGTCATGGAAGGGCCGGCCGGGAAACTGGCCGACGACCCCGAGGTTCAAAAAGCCTATCTGGGGTAGCACAACCGACCCGCAGATCCGCGTTATACCGTCACCTCGTCGATCCAGCCCAGATACGCCTTCAGACCGCCTTTGATCGGAACCCGCACGATTTCCGGCACCTCGTAGCTGTGGTGTTTCGAAATCAGTTTCTCGAGCCGGTCATAGAGAGCGGTTCTGGTTTTCATGAACAGCATCAGCTCCTCGTCTTTGTGGATCTCCTGTTTCCATTCATAATGGCTGGTGATCGGCATCAGCTGCACGCAGGCCGCCAGCCGATTTTTCAAAACGATATCGGCCAGCTTCTCGGCCTCCTCCCGGCTGCCGCAGGTGGCGATTACCATGCTGTAGGTGTCTGGGGTGTTCATGGTGGTTTCCTCCGTTGGTGTTTTTGCACCTTATTCCACAAGGGGAATCCGCATGGGTGCTTGGTATGACTGTCAGCATTCCGATTGACAAGGCTATACCAAAAATTTAGTGTGCTGTCATTCCGGCATTGAGGCGGGACCGTTCACTTTTTCGGAGAGCATGGCATTCTTTAGCCCAAAGCACCCTTGCTTGCATTGAGTGATTAATGGACCACGACACCCTCGAAAAACTAAAACAAAGCCACACGACCTTGAAGCTAATGAATGCAGACCACATGCCGCTTATTGTCAGTTTTCTGCATAAGGTATTCATTCAGCCCAACAAACGATCTTTGCCGTTTACCGACGCGCAATCCCTGCTGGACGATTACCTTTATCACCTTCGGGAGATCCACGGCGAGGACAAATACCTTAAATCCGCCAAAGCTTATCTGGAGGACTGGGCATCCGGGGAAACCGCTTTTCTTCGCAAATATTACACCGATCTGAGCGACGAACCCCAGATCGACCTGACCCCGCCCGCGGAAAAGGCGGTGGAATGGCTGGAGAGCCTCAAGATCCAGCAGTTCATCGGCACCGAATCCCGGCTGCTGGCGATTTTTCAGCTGCTTCGGGATATCGTCTTTAAAACCGAACAGGACCCGGAAGCGCGGATACAGACCCTCGAAAGACAGAAACAGGAGATCGACCGGGAAATCGAACAGATCCGTGCCCACGGGGTATTGCCCCCGGATGCCACCCAGATCAAGGAGCGGTTTTTTCATTTGGAGGACACCGCCCGAAAGCTTCTGGCCGATTTCCGGCAGGTGGAGCACAACTTTCGCCTGCTTGACCGGGAAACCCGTGAGCGAATCGCCAAAAGCGACAAGAGCAAGGGGGAACTTCTGGATGAGATTTTCCGGGACCAGGACGTCATCCGGGATTCGGACCAGGGCAAGAGCTTTCGGGCGTTCTGGGAGTTTCTCATGTCCCGGGCCAGTCAGGAGGAGCTGACCGAGCTGCTCAAGCGGGTTTTTACCCTCGAAGAGATTCAGGACCTCTATCCGGACCGGTTTTTGATGGAAATTCCCTATTATCTTCTGGACGCCGGTGAAAAGGTCTACCAAACCGGCAATCTGCTGGTGGAGCAGCTCCGAAAATATCTGGACGACCAGACCTATCTGGAAAACCGACGCATTATGGCCCTGATCCGCAACATCGAAAAGACCGCCGTGGGTCTCAAGGACAATCCCCCGACCGACAGGGATTTTGCCGAACTGGATGATCTGAAACCGGCCTTCGATTTCACCATGGGCAGCCCGCTCTTTACCCCGCCCAAAAACCCGGTGATACAGGTGACGGAGCTGAAAACCGGTGAAGCGGAGGTGGATCTGGATGCCCTGTACCGGCAGCGCCATATCGATCTCAAGGTTTTGCAGCGGAACATCCGCAAGGCCTTGGAGACCGCCTCCCAAGTCTCTCTGGCAGAGCTGGTGGACGCGTATCCCATTCAAAAAGGGTTGGCGGAACTATTGGCCTATCTGCACCTGGCCAGCAAGGATGAAAAGGCCTTAATTCATGAAGGCCGGATCGAACTCATCCCTCTGGTGACCGAATACGGGGTCCGCAAGCAGGTGAAAATGGATCAGGTGATCTTTGTTCGATAGGTCCCGATTGTCTGAACTGTGATTCGTATGATTTAAATGATGACCATGATGACACCGATCATGAGAATCACGTGAATCATCAAAATCACAGTTTAGACGAATTCAGGGTTCAAACGGTTTTTTATTTCCGGCAAGGAAGTCTTGTATCCGGCGCTTCTTTTGGATAGGATACTCCCCATGAATGAGAGCCAACAGCCGGAAAGAAGCATCTCCAAAGTAGTGATTCAGCTCATGAAAGGCGTTCTCTATCAGGAGCGGCAGGCCGATCTCTGGGGGGATCTGTTGATCCTTCAGGGCGCGGTGCGGGATTACCTGGCGGTGATCGGGCTGGCGCTGATCATCGATGAGACCGAAGGGTATGCTTTTTTGCGCCAGGCCTCCGACGAGGGGGACGCGGCGGAGGAGACGGCCGATATGCCCCGGCTGATTTCCAGGCGGTCTTTGAGCTACCCGCTGAGCCTGCTCTGTGTGCTGCTGCGGAGAAAACTGGCGGAGCTGGATGCCGAAGGCGGCGAAACCCGCCTCATCCTGAGCCGAAATCAGGTTGTGGACATGATGCGGGTCTTCATGCCCGAAGGCAAAAACGAGGCCCGAACCGTGGATCAGATCAACACCCAGATTCGCAAGGCCATGGAACTGGGGTTTCTTCGCAAAATGTCCGGAGACGAGACCCGCTTCGAGGTACGGCGGATCATTAAGGCCCTGGTGGATGCAGACTGGCTCAAGGATCTGGACCAAAGACTGACCGAATACAAGGCCTATGCAGACGAAAATTCTTGATCTTCACCCGGAGGAAACCCGGGCCGGATTCCGGCTGGAGCGGCTGGAGATGTACAACTGGGGCACCTTTCACCGGGATGTCTGGCAGATCGCTCCGGGCGGCTACAACAGCCTGCTCACCGGCGACATCGGCTCGGGCAAGTCGACACTGGTGGACGCCATCACCACCCTGCTGGTGCCCCACCATCACATCGTTTACAACAAGGCGGCCGGGGCCGAAGGCAAGGAGCGGTCGCTCTATTCCTATATCCGGGGCGAGTTCAAAAACGTCAAATTCGATCTGGAGCAGAGCGGCAAGGCGGTGTCGCTTCGGGATGAGAACACCTATACGGTGCTGCTCGGGTATTTCGTCAATCAGGGGTTTCAGCAGGGGGTGACCCTGGCCCAGGTTTTTTGGCTCAAGGACCAGAACAAGAATCCGGAGCGGTTTTTCGTGATTTCCGAGGGCGACCTGTCCATCGCCGAGGACTTCGCCGATTTCGGGGCGAACATTATGGACCTCAAAAAACGGCTCAAAAACCGCCCGGAAGTGACCGTGCTGGAAAACTTCAAACGCTACAGCGACCGGTTCCGGCGGCTCTTCGGCATTCAGAATCCCCAGGCCCTGGACCTGTTTTACCAGACCGTCTCCATGAAATCGGTCGGCAACCTTACCGACTTCGTCCGGAGCCACATGCTGGATGAAACCGATGTGGAAAGCCGTATCAACGACATTCGCAAGAACTTCGACAACCTTAACCAGGCCCATGCCGCGGTGCTGCGGGCCAAAGACCAGATCGACAGGTTGTCGCCCCTGGTGGCCGACAGCCGCCGCCATGACGAGATCCGCACAGAGGTGGAAGCCCTTCGGGCCTGCCGGGAACACCTGCACGGGTATTTCGCCGCCATTCATGCGGATCTGCTGGTCAAACGCATCGAACAGTGGGAGCTGGAGTATCAGAAATTCGACCATCGCCTCGCGACCCTTCGGGAGCATCTGGCGGATCTGCGGACTCGGGAAGGCGGCCTCAAAACCAGCATCGACGACAACGGGGGCCGGCGCCTGGAGGATCTTCAGCGGGAGATCGGCGGGCTGGAAGCGGAACGCGACCGAAAGCGGAAAAAGGAAGGCGCTTACCTTGCGCTCGCCAAGCAGCTCCAGCTGACCCGACCCGAAAAGGCGGAGACCTTTTTCGAAAATCGCAAAAAAGCCGAGATCCTGATTCGAAAGATCGAGGCCAGGCTGCAGGAGCTTCAGACCCGGCAGGTGGACCTTCAGATCGAGATCAACGACACCCGCACCGAATACGACCGGATTCAGGCGGAGATCGACTCCCTGCGAAAGCGCAAAAGCAACATCCCGCTTAAGAACCTGCGGATTCGAAAGGAGATGGCCGACATCCTCGCCATCCCTGAAGACGAAATGCCCTTTGCCGGGGAGCTGATTCGGGTGGACGAGCGGGAAGGGGAGTGGGAGGGGGCGATCGAGCGGCTCCTCCACAATTTCGGATTGAGCCTGTTGGTGCCTGAACCCCAATACGCCAAGATCTGCCGGTATGTGGACCGCACCCATCTCAAGGGGCGGCTGGTCTATTTTCGAGCATCCGAAAAGGCGGAATCCGGAGTCGAGGCCGATTCCAATCCCGACGCCCTGGTCCGCAAGATTCAAGTCAAGCCGGACAGCCCCTTTTACGACTGGCTTTTGGCCGAGCTTCACAAGCGGTTCGATTATGCCTGCTGCCGGCAGATGGCCGACTTCCACCGCCGGCCCCGGGCCATCACCCCCAACGGCCAGATCAAGACCGGGGGCCGCCGCCATGAAAAAGACGATCGCCATGACATTCGGGACCGGAGCCGCTACATCCTCGGGTGGCAGAATAAGGAGAAGATTCAGGCCCTCAAGACGATTGCGGAGGGGTTGGCATCCAAGGGGCAACGGCTGGCGGAGGATCTGAATGCGCTGCTCCGGAAGCAGGAGACCCTGAGGCGCCATCGGGATACCTGCCGGGATCTGCTGGCGGTCACCGATTATCGAGACATCTGCTGGCAGCCGACGGCGGCCCGAATTCAGGGCCTGACGGCGGAAAAGCGAAAGATCGAGGAAGGATCGGATCTGCTGCGGACCCTCCAGGAGGAGTTGACCCAGGTCAGAAGAGATATCCGCACGGCAGACGCCGATAAGGAAGCGGTGCTGGAAAAGCGCGGTGAGATTCACCATTCTCTGGAGCAGGGAAAGCAGCTCCTGAAGATGGCCGAGGCGACCGTCGCCGCCATCGATGAGGCCGTAAAAGAGAACCTGTTTCCGAGGCTGGACGAATTCCGGCAGGTGGTGCTGGCCGACCGGCGCCTGGACCTGCGGACGGTGGATGCCTGCCAGAGAGATGTCCGAAATTCCATTCAAAGAAAGATCGACAACGAAGACAAAAAGCTCAAAGACCTGACGGTGAAACTCATTCAGCAGATGCAGGATTACAAACACCGGTACCCCGCCGAAACCAACGAGGTGGATGCCGCCCTCGACGCCGCCCCCGAGTTTGCGGCCATGCTGGAAACCCTCGAAAAAGAGGACCTGCCTCGGCACGAGGCCCGGTTCAAAAAGCTCCTCAACGAAGGCGCCATTAACTCCATCGCCCTGTTCCAGAGCCAGTTGGCCAAGGAGAGGGAGGAAATCGAAAAAAAGATCGCACTCATCAACGGCTCCCTCAACGACATCGAGTACTGCCCCGGCACCCGCATCGAGCTCTTGACCGATCCAACCCCGGACAGCGAGGTGCGCGACTTCCAGACCGATCTCAAGCAGTGCCTCTCCCACACCCTGGACGGCAACGATCTGTACAACGAACAGAAGTTTTTCCAGGTCAAAAAGCTCCTGGACCGGTTCAACGGCCGGGAAGGGCTGGCCGAGCTGGACCGCCGGTGGACCCGCAAGGTGACCGATGTGCGCAACTGGTTCGTCTTTTCGGCGGTGGAGCGGTGGCGGGAAGACGGCTCCGAAAAGGAATACTACTCCGATTCCTCCGGCAAATCCGGGGGCCAGAAAGAAAAGCTGGCTTACACCATTCTGGCTTCGGCCCTTGCCTACCAGTTCGGGCTGGAGTGGCGGTCCAAACGGTCCCGGTCCTTTCGCTTCGTGGTTATCGACGAGGCTTTCGGCCGGGGCTCCGACGACTCTACCCGATACGGTCTGGAGCTGTTCAAAAAGCTTAACCTTCAGCTTTTGATCGTGACTCCGCTTCAGAAGATCAACATCATCGAAGACTACATCCGCGCCGTCCATTTCGTCCACAACGAGGGCGGCAAACGCTCCATCCTCAAAAACCTGACGGTGGACGAATACCGCCGGGAAAAGGAGACCTACCAGCGGGGCGCCCAGTCGTGATCTCGCCGGAGGAGATTCGGAAAAAGGCTCTGCGGTTCTGGACCGGTCAGCGGTTTTTAAAAGCGGATCTCGCCGGTGAAGACTTCTTTCCGCTGATCATTCCGTTTCGAAGCCC
>JBEPWQ010000035.1:0-21769 GCA_041642315.1 Desulfobacteraceae bacterium
GCCCGGGAAACCGGAAAAACGGCCGCCGACACGGCCCGGGAGGAAGCGGAACGAAAAGGCCTGACCTCGGCATCTGCCACCTCCCCGGATACCGAAGCCGGCAGCGGCGAATCGGTCCTACCATGAAAATCTTTCAATGCGACCGGTGTGAAAACCCGATCTATTTTGAGAACACCGTTTGCGAAAACTGCGATTCGGCCCTCGGTTTTCTCGTTGGACCCAAAATTTTGAGTTCTCTTGTCCAAAAGAAAGACGGCTGGGCGACACCGGCGGATCCCGGGGGCCGGTACCGATTGTGTGCGAACCACCGGCATCAGGCCTGCAATTGGCTCGTGCCGGTGGAAAGTGATCAATCCTTGTGCACCGCTTGTGGACTCAACGGAACCATCCCGAACCTGGAGAATTCCGAACACCTCACAGCCTGGCAAAAGCTGGAAGCCGCCAAGCACCGGCTGGTCTATGAACTGTTGTGCCTGGGGCTTCCGCTTCAGAGTAAAACGGAGGCCCCGGAGACCGGTCTCTCCTTCGACTTTCTCTCGAATGATGCTCTCCATTTCTCGCAGCGAAGCATTGTCACCGGCCATTCCCAGGGCACCATCACGATCAATATCGCCGAGGCGGATTCGTCCTATCGAGAAAAAGCCCGAGAAAAAATGGGCGAGCCCTACCGAACCCTGATCGGTCACCTTCGCCACGAAATCGGCCATTATTACTGGGAAGTGATGATTCGACCGGATGCCGAACGCCTGCAGGAATTTCGAACCTGTTTCGGCGATGAACAGGCCGATTATGCGCAGACGCTTCAACAATATTATCAGGCGGGCCCCCCGGAAGATTGGCGGGAGCGGTTTCTGAGCGCCTATTGTGCCGCCCATCCGTGGGAAGACTGGGCGGAGACCTGGGCGCATTACCTGCATATGGTGGACACCCTGGAAACGGCGCATGCATTCGGTCTTCGGCTCAATCCCGGGATCGAAACGCTCCCGAAGCTGAAAATGCCGCCGGATTATGACCCTTATCGAATCGCCGAGGTCCAAGATATCGTCGATTGTTATGTGCCCCTCACTTTGGCCGTCAACAGCATCAACCGAAGCATGGGACAGCCGGATCTCTACCCATTCGTTCTGTCACCGCCGGCGGTGGAAAAACTCGGTTTCGTCCACCGGCTGCTGCGGCGGCGTTGACCTCAACTCAATGGAACCATTCCGAACCGATATCCGCCATATTTTTTTGTCGTGGACCATTTCGAAAGCAAATTTTTAAACAGGCGCAGAAAGTGGCCAAGAGCGAAAGGGCCGCCGCCAAAAGGCCACGGGAGTGTATGTAGATTCTGAGTAGATGAATATGGGGTGTTTACGTTATGGGCAAGAAATTCGGTGATGTATATTATCTGCTCGGGTCGAAAGGGATCAGCCCTTCGGCATCGAGAGAAGGAAATAGCGATAGATCGTGATTCAACAACATAAAAAGGAGAAACAAAATGATTAAAATTACCAAAAAGGGACTAATCCCGGCAGCTATTCTCGCAGGAAGCCTTTTTGTGGGAGGCCAGAGTATGGCCGCAGGAGACGCGTACAAGACCGGTAAAACCCAGACCGATGAACAGATGCAGCAAACCCATACTCAGGAAAGCAGCGGCCACAGCCAATTCGGTCACAGCCAGACGCAGGGTATGCACCAGAGCCATCAGGTGAGCAAGCTCATGGACAAAGAGGTTCAGGGGCAAAATGAAAATAAGATCGGTAAGGTGTCCGATCTGATCGTCAATGAGCAAGGCCAGATCGAGTACCTGATCATCTCCAGCGGCGGCATCGTCGGAATAGGCGAAAATTTCATTCCGATTCCCTGGGACAAGGTGCAGCAGACCGGCCAGGAGGATGCGCTGGTCGTCAATATCGATGAAAATCAGCTGAAAAACGCGCCAAAGTTTTCTGAAAATGCCTTGGACCAGCCCGAATGGCAGAACGAAGTCCGGGGGTACTACGGCGCCGGCCAGCAGGGCTCTCAGGAAGACATTCAGTTCGATCAAGACCGGCTCGGAACTCAGGGTGGTCGGAGTTACTTCGATCAGGATCCGAATGAACCCACCGAGCTGGATATGGACAAGGGAGATAAAAATCCGACCCAGTGAGGGGTTTCATCTACTGACAATCATGTAAGGTAAGCATTTATACCCGAACGGAGTTCTCCGTTCGGGTATTTTTATGTTTCATCTTGGTCCTCTTTCTGTTTCCAGAACGAACCGATGGAACTATAGGCAAAGGAGGCGGACCAGGTGATTAACATGAACCCGGTCAGGGATTCGAGGCAGGTAATGATTTTCAGGGGGCCTTCGGCCTTAAAAGTGCTGATTCCAACCGTGGTATAGCTGACTGCGGAAAAATAGAAATAATCGATCATGGTGCCGTCAAACTTATCTGTGAACCCGCCGAGCCCGAAATGGCCCCTGAGCCAGTAAAACGCCAGGGCATAAATGGAAATCTCGAGAAGGTGGGCCATGAAAATCAAAAAGAAGACCACCAGGATTCGAATTCGAAAATTGAGTTTGGGAGTGGCGGAAGAAATCAGATTGAAGGATTCAAAATGGATTTCCGCAACCACGATCGACAATACGCATCCAATAATCAGTGCCACCCACATTCAGACCCCCTTGCCTTTTGTTCATAAATGCTCATTTCTCATTCAGGGACTCGGCCGACCGTATCCGCCGCATGGGCCCCTCTTCGGCCCAGCGGTTCGGGTTCTCCGCGCGTGGTATCCTTTTGGGTCTGGTGCTCCATTTCCGCGTTCAGCTCCGCGCCCATCAGCACCGCATAAGCGGTCAGATAAAACCACATCAGCAGAATAATGATGGCCCCCATGGAGCCGTAGGTTTTGTTGTAGCTTCCGAAATTGGATACATAAAAAGAAAAAAGCAGGGAAGCCGCGATCCAAAGCAGGGTGGCCCCGGCTGCTCCCCAGCTGATCCAGCGAAATCGAGGATGGTCCCGATCCGGGGCATAGCGATATAGAGCCGACACCGCCACCATGATCAGAATGGCCAGAACGGGCCATTTGGAAATCGAAAGCGCCGTCTGTATCGATTCGGGCAGCCCGAGCGTGCCGAAAATGGCGGGCAGCGCCGCGATCAATGCCAGAGAGAGCAGCATGAAAATAATGCCGCCGAAGGTCAGCAGCAGGGCCAGGCCGTTCAATCTGATGAAGCCCCGGGATTCCGATTCATCATAGGCGATGTTCAAGGCGGTCATCAAGGCTTTCATGCCTTTGGCCGCACTCCAGATCGAAAGGAGAAGACCAATGATCAGTCCCAGACCGAGTGCACCGCCGGAGGTGGATACGAGCCGATTCAGTTGGCTCTGGAGAAGCTGATAGGCTTCCGAAGGCAAGATGTCCTGCAGAAAAGAGAGCTGCTGCTGAATGCCGGCGGGATCGAACACGAGACCGTAGATGGATATCATTGCGGCCAACGCGGGGATGATCGCCAGCAGTGAGTAGAAGGCAACCCCGGCCGCGATAATGGAGATGTTATCCTTATTTTGTTCTTCCTTGACCCGGAGCAGAATATCCCGCCACCCACGTTTGGGAATCGCGCTCGGTTTGTCGGCCTGTCGACCTCTGTTCGTTCGTGAAGTCTTTCCGTCACGCCGGTGTTCCCTTGGATTTTCGGCGTCCTCGTGTAGCATTCTGTCTTGTTTCATGGCGATCCTCCCTTCAGATCAGGAGAAGGTACTCTCCTTCCCGGGGATTGTTTCTTATGATATGGTAGATAGAATTCATTCCTATTTGAGTTTTGCGCGCATCCATTCCATCAAAAAAATGGCGGCCAATGAGAACACTGACCGCCTTTTGGAATTGGATTTTAAGCAGATAAATCTATATCAATCCTCAATTCAGTAATTCATTGGATCGGGATCGGTTCGGCTTTCGGTTTTACTGGGTCTGAGAAGATTTCTCTTCCATTTTCGATTCACGCTGCTCCTTCTTCATCATTTCCTGCTCTTTTTTCATTTGTCCGGACCCGCTCTGCTGACCCTGATCACCGTAATACCCGCGAATTTCCTGTTCCCACTTGGATTTGGCCAGTTCCGGTTTCTTCCCTTGCTCAAATCCGGGGGCCTGGGCGAACTTTTCTTTTTCCACCTCCGCCTTCAGATTGTCGCCTTCGGGATCCTTGTGGACCATATCCGCCGGAATCGGGCGCATCTTGTTGTCGTCTTCCTTGGATTGGACAATCACAAAGAGCGCCTTGCCTTCGTCGCTGATATAGATATTATCCGCTGTGCCGAGCTCCTCGTCGTTTTTGCTCATCACTTTTTTACCCAGCACGTCCCTGGCGCGTTTCGGCTCCAGTTCGGCGATCTCTTTTCCCTGTTTCTGCTGTTCTTGCTGTCCCTCAGCGGCTTTCATACCCTGCTGCTGTTGCTGGATCTGATCTTGCTCCCCTTCAGCCGTCTTCATTCCTTGCTGTTGTTGAGGCTGTTCCAGTCTCGCCTGCTGCTTCTGCTGTTTCTTTTTTTCTTTCGTATATTTTTCGATTTCCATCTGATCTATTTCGGCGACCAGGGTATCGACCTTGGCATCGCTCTTCACCGCGTCCCAAGGTATGGCATATTCGCCCTGCTCGAGTTTTTCGGATCCGCTCGCTTTCAGCACGATATATTCGATACTTCCATCGGTGCCGATCACGATATCATCGGCTGTACCCAGTTCTTTTCCATCCGGAGATACGATTTTCTTGTCCAGAATTTCTTTGGCGTTTTTCGCCCATTTAATGGATTCACCGGCTTGGAATTCCATCTGGGAACCCGATTCCTGCCCTTCCTCTTTAGAATGGGTGGCGGCCAAAGCCCCGGCACTCATGACAGCGATTGACAGAATTGCTATCAGCAAAATGTTGACAATTCGTTTCATTTCCTGCCTCCTTTTTCAATAAAAACTTTAATGGACGTGTACTTCAATTTCCAACCTGGGATGCAATATAAAAATTCAGAGACTGATCGCCCATAAGGCAAACCTGGTATAGGAACTCGTAAAAAACTGTATTTGAGCTTTTTTCTTTTTTTTCATTTCCACCCTCTACATTACCGTCTGCGAACGATTGGCTCCGCAACCGGTCGATTTGGATTCAAATTCGATTTCTATATTCCCGCGCTCTGTTTGCCTTCCCTATCGGCGGCTTTGATGGCCCAGAAGACCATCTCAGGCGTCACCGGAATCGCTTCCTTGTGGATGGTTTCGCTGAGCAGGATATTCTCCGAAAATGTGGAGTAATTTTCTCGCCCGATGAGAGTTCCGCCGCTACATCAGTTGCTGAATATTATAGACGGAGGACGGATAAGTCCAGACCGCTTTTTTGAGATCGTCGGCCGTCAGTCCCAGGCGGACCGCCAGGGCGAAGATATTGATCGTCTCTTCGGCGTGATGCTCCAGAAGGTGCGCGCCCAGAATTTTACCGGTCTCCTTTTCCACAAGCAGTTTGCTGGCCGAGTGCTTCAGGCCGATCCGCCGGGAGGTGAAAAAATCCGAGGTGTCCTTGAAGGTCTTTTCATAGACGATGCCGCGGTCCTTCAGCTCCTTTTCGGTCATTCCGACCATGGCCAGGGGCGGAATGGTGAAGGCGACGCTCGGGATGCCGGTATGGTCCGGCTTTCGGGTGTTTCCGTGGAGGATGTTTTCCACCACCGCCTCGGCTTCAATAACCGCGGTGGGGGTCAGCGGCAGGGGCGTGTCCGCACAGTCGCCGGCCGCGTATACCGCCGGGTTGGAGATGCTCTGCATGAAATCGTTTACCGTGACGCCCTTGGGGGAATTGTCGACGCCGGCGGTGTCGAGGTCCAGATCCAGAATAGACGGCACCCGGCCGGAGCTGTTGATCACCAGGCCGGTTTGGAAGGTCTCGTTTCCGTCTTCGCCGGCCCGAACCAGGAAAACGTCCCCGCGTTTTTCCACCGAATGGATGGGGGTTTCGGTGCGAATATCGATCCCGTGGTCTCGGGAGGCTTCCACCAGAATATCCACCAGTTCCGGGTCGAAAGCGGCCAGGGGGCGTGCCTGCATCTCGAGAATGGTGACCTTCGCACCGGCCCGCGCCGCGATATGGGCGAATTCAAAGGAGATATACCCGCCGCCGATAAAGGTGACCGACTCGGGAAGATCGTCCACCTCCATGAAGGCCTCGCCCTCGATCAGGTGCTCCTTTCCGGGAATGTCCAGCGGACGCGCTTCGGCGCCGGCGGCGATGACCACATTGACCCCGGTCAGCACCTGATCCCCGACGGTGATTTCGGTTTTGCCGGTGAAACGGGCCTGCCCCGAATAGGTGTCGATGCCGTGTTCATTGAGCGCCTTTTCTTTAGCCGGAGAGACCGGTTCGGTGAAGGTCCGCTTGAATCGGATCAGTTCGGGCCAGACGATTCGGCTGTTGTGGGCGATGCCTTTCCCTTGCAGGTCCGCCGATCGGTTGATGGCCTCGGCCGCCCCCACCAGCACCTTCTTGGGATTGCATCCCCGCAGCGGACAGGTGCCGCCGTATCCCCGGTGTTCGATCACTGCAACGCGTAGCCCGGCTTTCTGGCAGCCTGCCGCGGCCACACCGCCCGCCGGTCCCGAACCGATGACAATGACATCGTATTGATTTGCCATTCTAAGCCTCCTTTTGATTTAGTGCTTATCGAAGAAGATCTTCGAAAATAACTTTATCTTTTATCTCAAAATAAAGACAATAAGGAAAATCGTGTAATTTTCCTATCGAATGGTTGGAAAAAATAGATGGAAGGATATGTAAGTTTAACGATCAGACCCGATCCCGAAGCACAGCCCGTTCATCCTTTCGAAAAGGGGTCCGTTCTATTCTGGCATGGCATTCACAGAAAGGCTGAGCGCCGGGTTTGCCGCATAGGCCATTGCCCGGGAAGAGGCATATGCCGGCAGAAAGGGGAATCGGCGGTTTCGGGAATTTTTTAATGTAATAGCCGATAATACCGAATTCTTTTTTCGAAAATACATAACCCTCCCCATTTATTTATCCTGCTGAATCTTTGACAAATAACAGTTACAGTCTTTAGGAAAAAGGCCGCCAACCGTCTACTCCATTAGAAAGGGATGATCATGAAATCCATCGTCACCATCACCTTGAATCCCACCATCGACAAAAGCGCATCCATCGATCATGTGGTTCCGGAACGGAAACTCCGCTGCGGTGTGCCCCGTTATGAGCCGGGCGGCGGCGGGCTCAATGTATCCCGGGCCGTTCGTCAGCTGGGGGGTGAATCCAAAGCGGTGTATCTGTCCGGCGGCCTTCAGGGGAAAAGGCTTCAGCATCTCCTCAATGAAGAAGGGTTGGATCATCACCCGGTGGAAATCACCGAATGGACCCGTGAAAACCTGATCATCTATGAAGAGAACACCGGTCAGCAGTACCGGTTCGGCATGCCCGGACCCGAAATATCTGAAAAGGAATGGCAGGGGGTTCTCGATGCCCTGTCCGGGGTCGACGGCAAACCCGATTTTCTGGTCGCCAGCGGCAGTCTGCCGCCGGGGATCCCGGAGGATTTCTACGCCCGAATGGCTGCAAAATGCAGGAAAGAGGGGATCAAGTTCATTCTGGACACTTCCGGAAAGCCGCTCCGGAAGGGGGTCGAAGAGGGGGTGTATCTCCTGAAGCCCAATGTGGATGAACTCAAGGCGCTGGCGGGAAAGCCCGACTTCGATGACGAGGCCCACCTCGAGGAGCGGGCTCGGGATCTGATCCGGGACGGCAAAAACGAGGTGGTGGTGACCTCATTGGGCGCGGCCGGGGCCATGCTGGTCTGGAGGGATGAATGCCGGCGGCTGCGGGCCCCCACCGTATCGATCAAGAGCAAGGTCGGCGCCGGAGACAGCATGGTGGCGGGGATCGTCCTGAGCCTGGCCCGGGGGTGGTCGATCCCCGAAGCGGCCAAATTCGGTGTGGCCGCCGGTGCGGCGGCGGTGATGACCCCGGGCACCGAGCTGTGCCGACGCGACGATACCGAACAGCTCTATGAACGGATCAAGGCGGAGTAGGAACCATGGCCAATCGTTCCCGGAACGGCGCCCACCAGAAAGTGATTCAGCGTCTCATGGACGCCGAAAAAGAGGCCAGGGAGCAGGTTCGACAGGCCGAAGCGGAGGCCGACGACATTGTTGAATCGGCCGAGCGCGAAGCGGATGAACGTTTCAGACAGGCCGAAGAATCGGCCGAATCCGAAGCGGAGGAGATCGTGTCCGAGGCCCAGGATGAGGCGGAGAAAAGGGCCGGCCGCCGCGGAACCGGCGTCGGGAGCATCGACGGGCTTCGCCAGCATGCGGAAGAGAATATGGATGCGGCCGTTCGATTCCTGGTCGACCGGATTGCGGAAAGGTCGGAATAGATCCATGCATTCGTTCAACCCCGAAGGAAGATGATGCTGGGCCTTTTCAGATATTCGGCGGCCAATGCCGCGGTTCAGGCGGGACTGGGCCGTCTGCTCGAATCGGGTGCATGGAACCGTCTGCTCGCGGGGAAAAATCTCGAAGACATGATTTCGATACTGAGCGGTACGGCCTATCGGGATGCAGTGATCGAAGCGCCCGACGATATCGAAGCGGTTGAAAGGCGGCTCAGGTGTTCGCTGGCCGATCGAATTCGGCTGCCGATGCCGTTTCTTCGCGGTGCGGCCAGGCGGCTGGTCGATCGGATCTGGCGACGGTTTGAGATCGATAACCTGATCATCATTCTCCGGGCCCATCACAGTCGGGAACCGGTCCGCCGGATCGATGAATCTCTGCTCGACCTCGGCCCGGCATCCCGCCTTGATTGGGAGGAGTTGCGAAATTCCCGATCGGTTTCCGGGGTGATCGAACGGGTCGGCAATGCCTCTTCCGGACTCGAATATCGACGATCGCTTCAGAACGCCTTCCATGAATACCGGCGCCGTTCGGCCATTTATCTGTTGGAGATTTCCCTGTATATTACCTATTACCGCAAACTGTGCCAAAGCCTTCGACGGCTCTGGGGCCGGGACGGGCATGCGGCCCGGCGCCTGGTCGGGACCATGATCGATTTTCGGAACCTGCTCTGGGCCTATCGCTACCGCATCTTCTTCAAAATGGCGCCTGAGACCATCCTCAGCTATACCCTGCCCGAAGGCGGGTGCGTCAATGTCCATGTGATTCAGCGGGTGGTCACCGGTGCGCCGCCCCTGGAGATTGTCAGGGAGCTGTGGGGGGACACCCTTCCGGGGATGGAGCGGATAGAGGGCATACCGCTTCGGGATGCGGTGGTCGAGCTGGAGATCATCTTCCGGCGGTATTTATACCGGGAGGCCAGGGAGGTGGTGACCGGATATCCGATGCACCTCGGCACGGCTCTGGCTTACATCGTGCTCCTGGAAGCCGAAGTGGATGATCTGATCGCATTGATGGAAGGCCGGATAAACGGATGGTCTGTGAATCGCATCCGTTCGAGCCTGATCGGCGACCGGGGGCGGCAATGAGGATTCGAATCCATGTGTCGATCCAGGAATCGGATGCCGTTCCGGTGGCCCACGCACTCGTCCGGATGGAGACGCTCCGTCTGATCGAAACCGAAGATGAGGGGACGGAGAAATGGCGTCAACTGGCCGATACCCTGGCCCACCAGGACGACCGGTTCGCGAAAGTCTGTGACGCGCTCGGCATCGAACCGGAGCGGGGCGGCCCGTCCGATTCGCTCGACCCGGAAAAAGATGCGGAGGAAGCCCGGCTTCTGCTCGACGAAATCGACAGAAAACTCGACCGCTGGCGGAAAACCCGACGGGAATCGGCCAAAAAAGCGGGCCGGTTTCAACACCTGGCTGAAAACCTCGAATGTCTTCAGTCGGCGGGGGTGGACTATCCGGAAATAGGGGAATTCCGGTACCTGGAGCTCCGGTTCGGCTGGATCCCTTCCGATCAGAAAGACCGAATGACCTGTCCGGCCCTGCGGAACCCGCTGATGATCATTCCGCTGCTGGAACGAAAAGAGAAACTCCTGGTGGGTGCGGCCACCATTCATTCAAACGGACACCTGCTTCAGCGGGTGCTCGATTCCCTTTTTTTTGAACCGGTCGAGATGGACGCAGCTACCTCCAAGGAAGAAATGGACAAACGATTGAAGGACATGGAGCGCCGTTTGGAGCGAAGCGATCGGGAACGGTATCGGTTTGCTCAGGAATGGCGGGGGCGGATCATCTCTTTATGGGACCGGATCGAAAAGGATTCGAAAGCGGTTCGGCTGATCGGCCGATACGGCCGGTTCGAGGAGGCGGGCTATTGTCATCTGACCGGAGATATTCCTGATGAAAAAAGAGACCGATTGTTTCAGCTGATCCAGAAAACGGCGACCCGGCCCCATGCGATTTTTGCCGGGAAACCGGTGGCGAAGGGAAACTGATCATGCTGTTTTTGCCGAGCCCCATGCGCCGGGTCCATGTTTTTCTGCATGGGTCGGATATCGAAAACGCGGTGGTGGAACTGGCCCGACTCGAGGCATTCCATCTGAGCGGAAGGCCAAACGGGGAAGATGCCGAAGAGACCGGTCGCTGGAATCGGCTTGCCGATACCTATCGGAACCTGATGCAGCGCCTGGATGACCTGCTGGATGCCTTGGCGGTAGAGCGGCCGCGGATGATTCCGCCCCGGGTGCTGAATCCGACCGGAGATGCATCGAAGATCGCCGGGGTGCTCGAGGAGGCGGAACAGGCCATCGGCGCCTGGCGGGAGCGGAAAAAGGAGGCGGAGAACGACAAAGAGCGCCTGGGCCGCCTGATCCGGGAGGTTCGTTTTCTCGAACCGATCGATATGCCGATGGAGGAGATACGGGACCCGGCTTTTCTGTACTGGGTGGTCGGCACCCTGCCCGAGGAAAACCTTGAAACCCTTCGGTATGCACTCTTTGAAACCCCCAAGAGGCGGAGGTGGCCGTTCGGTCGTACCCGCACCCGAAAAATCAATATCTTTATTCACGAGTCGGAAATCGAGGCGGTGACATTATCTCTGGTTCGCCTGGACCATTTTCACCTGGAGCAGACCAGTGAAGAGACCTGGTCCGAGGGAACCCCCCGGTGGAGCCAACTGGCCGACACCTATTCGGATCAGGTGAAGCGACTGGAAAACCTTCTGTCGATCCTTGAGATCGAACCGCCGCCCATGCCGCCGTCCGAGCAGGCCGTTCCCAGCCGGGATGCGGATGAGATCGGTCGTCGGTTGTTCCGAATCGAGAGGGATGTTTCAGACTGGCGGAATCGGCGGCAAGCGGCGGATGCGGAAAAGGAAAGATTGGAAGGACTGATTCGGGAAATGAGATTCATGCGTCCCCTGGAGGTGCCGGTGGAAGAGATTCGGGACCCGGTCTATCTCTACTGGCGGGTCGGAAAGATTCCAAAGGAAAACCTGGAGCACCTTCAGGCCGTTCTCTTCCAAATTCCTTCGGTGGTCATTCCGGTCCGGGCGAAAGGCGCGCACGACCTGATTCTGGCGGCCGTCGACCGCGATCATGCGGACATTTTAGATAGCGCCATGAGCGGTCTCTTCGTGGAGCCGATCCCGATTGGAAAGAAAATGAAGGGAACCCCGGCGGAATGTGTTCGCCGACTGGAAGGGGACCTGGCGGCGGTGGAGAAGCGGCTTGCCGATCTCGAAAAGGAGCGTCGGCATCTGGAGCACCACTGGTTTCAGGAAACCCTCACTCTATGGCGCATGGCCACCGGCAACCTGAAGGCGGCCGAGACGGTCTCGGGGTTCGCCCGCCACGGCGACCTTTTTCTGGTGTCCGGCCAGGTGCCGGTGAACGCCGTCGATTCGGTGGCGGCGGCGCTGGAAAATGCCGCGCGTGGCCGAGCGGAGATTGAAATTCTGGAGCCTGCTCGGCGTCATGGGAATGCGCCGGTGGAGATGATGCTGTTTCGAATTCCCATGCTGGTGATTCCGATAGCGACCGAAGGGGACCGGTTGTTGATCATTGCGGCCACCACCCGAAAACATTCGGATGTACTGGACCGGGCGTTGAAGGCGGCCTTTATGGAGCCGATTCCGCTGCCGGCTGAGATTCGGGGGGTTCCCGCAGAGGTGTTGCCGGAGCTGGAAAACCGGTTCGAGAAAGCCGAGGAGCGGTTGGCCGATCTCCAGAAATCCGGGAAACGACTGGCGGAGCGCTGGGCCGAGCGGCTTCTGGTGCTGCGCCGGGAGGTGGCTTCCAATTCGAAGATCGTTCGAGCGATCACCCGGTTATCCCGACATGAGGAGACCTTCTTGATTTCTGGCTGGGTTCCCGAATCCGAACTCGACCGGGTAGTCGCCACCATGGAGACGGCGACCCAGGGCCGGGCCGATATCGAACTGGTCACCCCGGCGGCGGGTGGCCCCCGCCGACCGCCGACCCGAATGCGAAATCCGGGGCTGTTCCGTCCTTTCGAAGCGATCGTGAAGACCTTCGGCGCTCCCGGCTACGATGAAATCGATCCTACCCCGCTGGCGGCCCTCTCCTTCACCCTGATGTACGGCATGATGTTCGGGGATGCGGGGCACGGGCTCATGCTGGTTTTGATCGGTTGGATCGCTTTGACGGCAGGAAAAGGGGCGATTCGATCCCTGGGCGGGGTGTTGATCGCCGCGGGTCTCAGTGGAACGGTGTTCGGGTTTCTGTACGGCAGTCTGTTCGGACGGGAGGATATTATTGCTGGGCTCTGGATCAATCCGATCCACGATATCCTGGACCTGCTTACCCTTTCGGTGATCGGCGGGGTTGCGCTTCTGACGGTCGGATATCTGGCCTCCATGGCCAATGCCGTTCGGGCCCGGGAATGGGGAACCTTGCTGTTCGGCCGGGGCGGCATCGCAGGGGCCGTTTTCTATTGGGTGCTGATCGGCGGCGGCTACGCCGCGGTTCATGGGTTCTTGCCGATCGCGTATCTGGTGCCGATGCTTCTGATACCGGCGGCCATTCTTTTCTTGAACGAACCCTTGAACCGTTGGATCACGGGTGAAAAACCCCTGGTGGAAGACGGGTTGGCGACGTTCGGCGCCAGGGGTTTTTTCGAGATTTTCGAGACGGTCCTCAGCCATGTAAGCAACACCTTCTCTTTCGTTCGACTGGGGGCCTTTGCCCTGACCCACGCGGCCTTTATGCAGGTGATCTTTTCGCTGGCCGAAACCGGGGGGCCCATCCTTCGCTGGTCGATCATCCTGATCGGAACGATCCTGGTGGTGGGGTTTGAGGGATTGGTGGTGTGCATTCAGGCCCTGCGTCTCGAATACTATGAATTTTTCAGCAAATTTTACGGGGGCAGGGGAATCTCCTTTACACCGTTTCGTCTGCATGGAACGGAAAAAATGTGAAATCAGATTGGTATATTCAGGAGGCGACATGGAAAAATACATCATTTTTGCCGCAATCGGACCGGCGGTGCTGGGGCTGCTGGTATGGACGAGCCGTCGGATTACCCGGATTCAGACCCTGAAGGCGATCGTGGCCGGTTTTCTGGTGCTCAACGGCATGGGGGTGTTGGCGGTGACCGCGGTGCTGCTGACCGGAACCCCGATCATGGCCCAGGAACAGGGTCCGGCCGGTCATGGGGCCGATGCGGATCGGTCTGCGCAGACGAGCCGTCAAGGCGAGGAATCCAAGAATATGGCCGCGGCCCTCGCGGTAGGCATATCCACCATCGCCGCCGGAATCGCCGTGGCAGTGACCGGATCGGCGGCCATCGGGGGCATGACCCAGAACCCGGACATCTTCGGCCGCAGCCTGGTCTTCGTGGGTCTGGCCGAAGGGATCGCCATTTACGGGCTCATCATCTCCTTTATGATTTTGATGGGCTTCGGCGGCGGGGGAGGCGGATAAAGGGGGCTTGCATGTCCATTTTCGTGATTGGAGACCGGGATACGGTGCTCGGAATTCGACTGGTGGGCGGCGATGGTATTCCCGTGAAAGACGCGGCAACGGCCTCGGCCGAACTGGAAAAAGCCCTTCAGGATGAGGCGATTCAGCTGCTTCTGATCACCCGGGAATGGTCCGACGCACTGCGGGAACGAATCGACCGGCTCAAGATGGACCGGCTTCGGCCCATTGTCATGGAGATCCCCGGCAAATCGGTGGAATCCCCGGAGCGGCCTATCAATGAACTGGTGCGCCGGGCCATCGGCATCAATATATAGGAGACGAACCATGCCGCGAATCATCGGAGATCCGGACGAACTGACCACCACCATTCGGCATCTGGCCAGAAGCGACGCCCGGGAGATCAATCAGCAGGCCAAGGAAAAGGCGGAGCGGATTCGGCGGAAGGCCTGGGAGAAGGCCGATCGCAAACGGGAAGCGATTCTGAAGCAGGCCCGGGATCGCGCTCGGGACATCCGGCGCCGCCGAAGGGTCGATGTCACCCGGGAAGAAAAACAGGCCTACCTTCATGCCAGAGAGGAGCTTCTGGACGAGGTCTGGAAACAGGCCGAAGCAAAACTCCGCGATCTGACCGAGAATGAAGATGCGTATGCGGAAGTGCTTCAGAATCTGGCCCTTTCCGGGGTGCGGCTTATCGGACCGGGAGACCGGATTCTGGCCGCCGACGACAAAGGCCAGGCGCTTTTGTCGGAGGACCGGCTGCTGGACTGGGGCCGAAAAGCCGGCGAAGCGGTGGGCGGAAAGGTCCATTTCACTCGGGCCGACGACCCCCTGAAGACCTGGGGGGGGTTGATGATCAGCGATGCCGAAGGCCGCCTTCGAGTGGATGCCACCTTCGCCTCCCGTCTGGAGACGGCCCGGAGCGATATCCCTTCCAAAATCATGGAAAAACTGGTGGGCGGACATGAATGATCAGATCGGAACGCTGTCATGGGTGAGTGAATTCATCGTTCGGGTGCATCTGGAAGGGCCCCTCACGCTGTCTGAAGAAGTCGGCATCGGGAAGGACCGGTTGACCGCCGAGGTGATTTCTCTTGGAAAAGAAACGGCCACGATTCAGGTATATGAGGATACCACCGGCCTGCGCCCTGGTGATCCGGTCTTCGGCAGCGGCCACCTTCTCTCCGCCGTGCTCGGACCGGGTCTTCTGGGCAACGTCTTCGACGGGATTCAGCGGCCGCTGGAGGTCTTGAAGGAGCGTGCCGGCCGATTCATTCGGCGGGGTGTGCACGTCTTTCCCCTCAATACCCGCCGAAGCTGGGAATTCAAGCCGCAGGCTGAACAGGGCGATTCGGTCTCGGCCGGGGATCTGCTCGGGTCGGTACAGGAGACCCCCCTGATCGAACACCGGATTCTGGTGCCTTCCGGCCTGTCGGGGGAACTGGCGGAGCTGGCCGAGGAAGGGGCGTATACCATTGAAGACCGAATCGCGGTCATCAAGGATGAGGGGAAAGAGCACCCCGTGACCATGCAGCAGCGGTGGCATATTCGACGGCCCCGCCCCATTCTGAAACGGCTCAGCCCCGGGGTGCCGCTGATCACCGGTCAGCGGGTGATCGATACCTTTTTTCCGGCGGCCAAAGGCGGCACCGCCGCCATTCCCGGCGGGTTCGGCACCGGCAAAACCGTTATTCAGCACGCCCTGGCCCAGTGGTCCGATGCCGACATCATCATCTATATCGGATGCGGGGAGCGGGGCAATGAAATGACCGAGGTGCTGGAGGAATTTCCGGAACTCAACGACCCCTGGTCCGGACACCCGCTCATGGAACGGACCCTGCTCATCGCCAACACCTCGGACATGCCGGTCTCGGCCCGGGAGTCGTCCATCTACACCGGGGTGACCATGGCCGAATACTACCGGGATCAGGGGTATGACGTCGCGCTCATGGCCGACTCGACCTCCCGGTGGGCCCAGGCCCTTCGGGAGATCTCGGGCCGGCTCGGGGAGATGCCGGTGGAGGAGGGGTATCCCGCCTACCTGGCGGCCCGGCTCTCCGCCTTTTACGAGCGGGCCGGCCGAATCAAAACCCTGGGGAACCGAGAAGGGTCGGTCACCCTGATCGGCGCGGTATCTCCGCCGGGGGGGGATTTCTCCGAACCGGTGACCCGGCACACCCAACGGTTTACCCGAAGCTGGTGGGCCCTGGACCGGGACCTGGCCCACAAGCGCCACTTTCCGGCCATCGACTGGATCTCCAGTTACAGCCTTCATATCGACCCGATCTCCGAGTGGTGGAAATCGGAGGTGGCCGAGGACTGGAACGACCTCCGTCGGCAGGCGATGGGGGTGTTGCACGAAGAATCGGGCCTTCAGCAGCTGGTGCAGCTGGTGGGGCCGGACGCCCTCTCCGAAGACCAGCAGTGGACCCTCACCGGGGCCCGTCTGCTTCGAGAAGGCTTCCTGCAGCAGAACGCCCTGCATCCGGTGGACGCCTATGCGGTTCCGGAAAAGCAGGTGAAGCTGCTGCGGTGCTTTGTCCGGATTCACCGCCTGGGAAGCGACCTGATCGACCAGGGCGTCTCCCTGGACCGGATTCGCAATGTCCTGGATATCAGCGGCCTGATTCGGCTGCGAAACGAGATCTCAAACGATGAGCTGGAAGCACTGGATCAGCGCGTGGAAAAGGTGGTGCGGAATTTGAAAGATCTTCAAGGGAAAACCGAATCCGAAGAGGAGACATCGGAAGAAGCAAAATTCGAAATGGAAGAATCGGAGGAAGCGGCATCCGAAGAAGCATTCGAAGCGGAGGGTGGCGCCGAATCCGAAGAATCCGCCGAAGCTGACCCCCGTGATGAAACCGCTGAAGACGAAACCGGCGAATCGACCGCTTCATCAGAGAAAGAACCATCTTCATCCACGAAGGAGAAATTTTGAACCCGTTATCCGTTCGAGAATACACCGGCGCCGATCGGCTGGAGGGTCCGATCCTGATCATCGAAGGGGCCGGAGACGCCCGATACCGGGAGCTGGCCGAGGTGATCGGTCCGGACGGCTCCATCCGGCTGGGGCAGGTCCTGGAGGTGAGCCGGAAGCGGGCCGTGGTGCAGCTTTTTTCCGAATGCCACGGGCTCAATCCGCCCGACCTGCGGATTCGGTTTCGGGGCCATCCCCTGCTGGCGCCGGTGGGCCGGGAGATGCTGGGCCGAACCTTCGACGGCATGGGCCGGCCCATGGACGATCTGCCGGCGCCGATTTCCGAAGACCGGGTGGACGTCAACGGTGCGGCCCTCAACCCCGCGGCCCGGAATTACCCGAGAAGCCATATCGAAACCGGAATTTCGGCTATCGACGGGATGAACACCCTGGTTCGGGGCCAGAAACTCCCCATCTTCTCCGGCAACGGCCTGCCCCACAACGACATCGCGGCCCAGATCGCCCGCCAGGCCCGGGTGGGCGGCGAAGAAGGTTTCGCCATCATATTCGCGGCGATGGGGGTTTCCCACGATACGGCCGAAGGGTTTCGCCGGTCTCTGGAGGAGAGCGGGGCCATTCACCAGGCGGCGCTCTTTCTCAATCTGGCCGACGACCCGGCGGTGGAGCGGATCATCACCCCCCGGGCCGCCCTCAGCCTGGCGGAATTCCTGGCCTTTCGGCATGAAATGCACATCCTGGTGATCCTGACCGACATGACCAATTACGGGGAGGCGCTTCGCGAGATATCCAACCGCCGGGGAGAAGTTCCCACCCGGAAGGGGTTTCCCGGCTACCTCTACAGCGATCTGGCCCAGATTTATGAGCGGTGCGGCAGGGTGCAGGGTTGCGACGGCTCCATCACCATCATGCCGATCCTGACCATGCCCAACGACGACATCACCCATCCCATTCCCGATTTGACCGGCTATATCACCGAAGGGCAGATCGTGCTCAGCCGGGACCTTAACCGGAAGGGGATCTATCCGCCCATCAACGTCCTGCCGAGTCTGTCCCGGCTGATGAAGGACGGCATCGGCAAGGGGGAGACCCGGGACGACCATCAGGATCTCTCCAACCAGCTCTACGCCGCATACAGCGAGGTTCAGAACGCCCGCGAAATGGCCCAGATCATCGGGGAGGAGGATCTGCCGGAGCGGGATAAACACTACCTGCGGTTCGGGGACGCCTTTGAAAACCGTTTCTTGACCCAAGAACGGTCCGAGGCCCGGGAGCTGGCCGAGACCCTTGACCTGGGCTGGGAAGTGCTGTCGCTGCTGCCCAAGAAGGAATTGACCCGGGTAAGCGAAGCCGACATCGAGGCCCATTACCCGGAGGATCGGGAAGGAACCGGGGAATAGCATGGCCGATCTGCTCAACGTCAACCCCACCCGGGGGACCCTGCTTCGGCTCAAGGATGAACTGGAAGGGGTGCGCACACGGCACGACCTCCTCGACCGGAAACGGGAGGTGCTGATTCAGGAGCTGATGAGCCGGCTGGAGAAGGCCGAGAACCTGGAGCAGGAGAGCCGGGATTATTTTCAGGCGGCCCACCAGGCGATTCAGAAGGCCCGCATGCGGATGGGCAGCGACCGTATCGACTGGATCAGCCTCTCGCCGACCGTCCGGTTCGACGTCGAGGTGTCGGTCCGCACCATCATGGGCCTCAAAATTCCTTCGGTGGAGATCGATATCCAGCCTTCCGACACCCCGCCCTACGGCGTCAGCGACACCAGTGCGGCCCTGGACGAGGCCCGGGAAAAGTGGATAGACGTCCTCCGCTTCCTGGCCGGGGGATCCGATATCTTCACTTCGGTCTGGCGCCTGGCCATGGAACTGCGTAAAACCCAGCGCCAGGTCAACGCCCTCGAATCGACCCTCATCCCCCGGTATAAAAATACCATTCAGCATATCGAATCCCGCCTGGAAGAGGAGGAGCGGGAAGAGATCGTTATCGCGAAGAAGGTGAAGGAGATGGGGGAAGGTTAAGCCGTCGCCTTCTCCAGCTCCTCATCGATCATTTTTCCGAACTCCTCCACCGAAGGCGCTCCGGTTTTCATCCGACCGTTGATGAGAAAGGTCGGGGTTGCGGAAATCCCCGCTTCTTTGGCTTCTTCCACATCCGATTCGACTTGGGAGCGGTGTGGTTCTTTTTCCAGGCACTTGGCGAACTCGTCCAGATTCAAATTCAGTTTCTCGGCAAATGCTTTCAACTGTTCCGTATTCGGGGGTTCTTCGGCGGTGAACAGTTTGTCCTGATATTCCCAGAATTTTCCCTGTTCACCGGCGCACCGGGCCGCCACCGCCAGGAAATCGGCGCCTTCATGGGCGGGCAAAGGGAAGTCCTTGAAGACCCACCGGATCTTTCCCGCATACTGATCCTTAATTTCCTTTGTGATCTCGTGGGCCTGGCGGCAGGCGGGGCAGAGATAATCGGAAAATTCGACCACGGTGACGGCGGCGTCGGCGGAGCCCTGGGTCGGGCTGCCTTCCAGGCTCACTTCGGCAAAAGGCAGATCCGGCTCCTCCAGATAGAGTTTGACCTCGTAGCGGTCCCGCAGGGTTTCCGCATACTCCTTGAGGGCATCCTCGGCCCGGTCGGTAGTAGGCAGGGTTTCCATAGGACCCGGTCCGGTGTCTTTTTCCTTTTTCTGTTCGGACATTACCGAATTCACCAGCTCCTGTGCCGATACCCCCTTCCGGTCCGCCTCCTTTTGAACCAGGCGTTTGGTGATGATCTCGTCCAGCCGCTCCCGCTTCAATTTATACATTTGGAACTTCAGTTCATAGATGCGGCCGGCAAGCGGCTTTTCCACCTTTTCAGCGGGGATTTCTTCGCCGTCGATTTCCGCGATTGCAGTGGTCGCTTCCATTTCGGGAGCGGCGGCGGTTTTCGCCCGGTTTTCCCGGGAGATGAGGTAATCGGAGACCATAAAGGCCAGGAGAATGATCGAGAGGGCTTCCCAGAGACGGGCCGCATCGAAAACGGCCAAAAACAGCAGCACCACCACCACCGCGTTGAGCAGACAGAAGATGCAGAAGGCGCGAATGGTGGCCATGATTTTCAGAAAGGTCACTTCCACCCCGATTCCCGCCATGACGGTCCAGAAGACCAGGGGTCGAATGCCGATGACCACCCCCCCCAAGAGGAGATAGTATCCGATGCCCCACCAGGCGATGGGAATGGTCAGCAGGGTGAATTCGGCGGTTCTCCGGCATCCTTCACCGAAAAAGGCGCACAGGGAGGCGATCCATTGCACCCGGTTTTCCAGGGCCGAGAGTATGGCGACCGCCAGTCCGAGAAAGGTCAGAAACAATAAAAGAGGTACGTGGACTTCGGTTTCAAGCATGGGTCTCCTTTGATTTCAATGCGCACCGGACCCCCTGATGGAGGTGGGTGAGTTACGATCAAAAAAACGGAATCGTCTTCCGTCGATTTTCAACCGGTTTTTCCAGAACCACCACCGACCGCGACCTGACCGTATATTGAAGCCCCTGAATCGGTACCCCGACCTCGGACTGGAGAATATCCTCGGGGCTCGGGAGGCTGGTATCCACCATTCGCCGCCATTGTTCTTTTTGCCCTTCCTGAATCTCAAAATTCAGATCTTCTTCATAGCCGTTGATCATCACGTACAGGTCCCCCTGCTTCAGGGATGCGCCGCTCAACCGATAGGCCAGGGTGCGGGAATGATTACTCAGATCCACCTCTCCGGCGGTGCCGAACCATCGAATATCTCCCCGCCAGTAACGGCTTCTGGCAATGGACGGGCGGGCCTTGCGAAAGGCGATCATCTGTCTGAAGAACCGAAACATATTGGCATTCTTCTTGAGCAGGTTCCAGTCAAGCCAGGTGATCTCGTTGTCCTGATTGTAGGGGTTGTTGTTTCCCTGCTGGCTGTTCATGAACTCATCCCCGGCGCAGAACATGGGGGTGCCGTTCGATAGCATCAACAGACAGAAGAAGTTCTTGATCTGCCGCCGGCGAAGGGCCATCACTTCCTGGGGTACCCCATCGTCCCCTTCCCATCCGCAGTTCCAGCTTCGATTGTCGTCGGTGCCGTCGGTGTTGTCATGGCCGTTGGCTTGATTGTGCTTTTTGTTGTACGAGACCAGGTCATACAGACAGAAACCGTCGTGGGCGGTGATAAAGTTGACGCTCTGGTAAGGCCGGTAGACCTCCACGGGGCCTTCGGGAAAGAGGTCGTCACTGCCGTACAGCCGCTGCATCAGGGCGCCGACATACCCGGTGTCTCCCCGGACAAAGGACCGGATATCATCGCGAAATTTGCCGTTCCACTGCCGCCACTGCATGCCCGGAAAGCTCTGGCCGAGAAGGTTGCTGTTGATATCCCAGGCTTCGGCCACCAGACGCCGGTCGTGAAGATAGCCCATCAGGCCGATTTCCGAGATCAGCGGCGGGTTTACCAGGTCGACGGCACCGCTCAGATCCCGGGCGAAAATGGAGGCCAGATCGAACCGGAATCCGTCCACCCCCATGGATACGGCCCAGTAATCGAGGCTGGAGAGAATCAGGGCACGGACATTGGGATGGGCGCAGCTCAGGGTGTTTCCGCACCCGGTATCGTTGATATAGTCTCCGTTTTCGCGCATGAGGTAGTAGCTGCGGTTATCGATGCCTCGGTAGCTGTGTGTGGGGCCGTCATCGCCGGCTTCGCTGGTGTGATTGTAGACGACGTCCAGCCAGACCTCGATTCCGGCGGCATGAAAGGCTTTGACCATTTCCCGGAATTCCCGGGCAGGGTCGTCCTCGGCGGAATACCCGCCATGGGGAGAGAAGAAATTGAGGGTCATATAGCCCCAGTAGGACCCTTCCTGGGGATCGAACTGGTGGATGGGCAGCAGCTCCACCGCGGTGATTCCGAGATCGGTCAGATAGGGAATCTTTTCCGTCAATCCGGCGAAAGTACCCCGCTTTT
>JBEPWQ010000036.1:0-21463 GCA_041642315.1 Desulfobacteraceae bacterium
AGCCCCTGATGCCGAGACGCTGGACGATTACCAGGCGACCCGCTGATCCGGGGAAAGGAAGTCAAAGATGCCGGTACGCTATCGCAAAGAGGTCGAAGAGATCCGCACCCGCCTGGTGCAATTGACCGCCGTGGTCTCGGAAAATGTCAGCCGGGCCCTGGACGCCGTCGTGACCGCCGATGCCGCGGCGGCCGGGCGGGTGATCCGGGACGAACAGGAGATCAATCGCCGGGAAGTCGCGCTTGAAGAGGCGTGCATCAAGGTGATGACCCTTCATCACCCGGTGGCGGACGAGCTGCGTTTTCTGGTGGCGACCCTGAAAATCAACCACGACCTGGAGCGGGTCGGCGACCTTGCCGCCGGCATCGCCAGGCGCTCGCGCATCTTGACGCCGGACGACATCGACCCCTTCAAGGCGTCGCTGCAGGAGTTGGGCGAGCAGTTGAATAGAAGGCTGAAGGAGAGCATGTCCGCTTTTTTCGATCGCAATCATGAGCAGGCCGCGCGCCTGTGGCTGGGGGACGACGAAGTGGATGCCCGGACCGGGGGATTGGGCGACGATATCCGGGCCGCGATCCTGGACCGGCCCGCCCGGCCGCGCGCCCTGTTCTCGCTGCTGGCCATCGTTCAGCGCATCGAGCGGTTGGCTGATCATGCCGCCAATATCGCCAAGAACGTGATCTACCTGGCCCTAGGAGAAATCGCGCGGCACCGAATGGGCGAATTCCGCCGGCAGATTGATAAAGGCAAACCCAAGGCCCTGATGGTGTGCGTACACAACAGCGCCCGCAGCCAGATGGCCGCGGCCTGGATCAACCACCTCTACGGCGACCGGCTGGAAGCGGAAAGCGCCGGACTGCGGCCCGGCGTTCTCAACCCCATGGCGGTGCGCGCCATGGGGGAGGTCGGGATCGACATCTCCGGCGCCCGGACCCGTGACGTGTTCGAGGTGACGCGCAGCGGCCATCCGTTTTCCCATGTGGTGACGGTGTGCGACGAGGCCAGCGCCGAGAAATGCCCTCCGTTTCCGGGTGTGGAAAACGTCCTGCACTGGGACCTGCCCGATCCGGCCGCCTGGCCGGGCGATGATGAGGAAAAAATGGTCCGGTTCCGAGAGGTTCGAAACGAGCTGCGCCGACGGGTCGAGCAGTGGGTGGCCGGCTTGCCCGATTCCTTCAATGCATAGATGCCCGGGGCAAAATACAGTACACCGTAAGCCCGGAATCCGGGACGGCCGCCCATGTTTGACAAGCATGTGGAGCAGTGGTATTGGAAACAGTGTACCCGGAATGCCGTCGCTCTTCAGAAAAATGGTCATCATGAATGGTCGGTCTTCGATAACCATGAGGAGAGCTTGCCATCTTTGGCGCATTTTGTCCGGTGTACGACCGCGAAAAGCTCCAGGAGCGTTTAGCCGAGCGCAAAGGAGGTAAGGAGGCACTCGATTACCGTATACAACCGGAAAAATCAGTATCTGAAAAACGATGCATGCGCCTGCTGCGATCATGCCCGTGATGACCGGCGATGCATTGTGTGCGGCGCGATCCCGGCCCGGTTTTTTTCCAGTGCGGACGGGAATCGATACGACCGTTGCGGGACTTGCCATGCAACGTTTCTGAATCCGGAGCAAAGGGTGCCGATTGACGATGAGCACGCCTGGTATCGCCTCCACCGGAATGACCCGGGCGATACGGATTACCGCCGGTTCCTGTCAAAACTTGCAGGCCCGCTGCTGGAAAGGCTGCCGCCGCAGGCGAAAGGGTTGGACTATGGATGCGGTCCGGGGCCGGCGCTTGCCTGCATGCTGCGCGAGGCGGGTCACCATGTGCGACTGTTCGACCCGCTTTTCTTCCCCGACCCCGTACCCCTTGAAGATCTCTACGATTTCATTGTCTGTGCAGAGGTCATCGAACATTTTCATCGGCCGGCCGAGGAGTTCGCCCGTTTCGACCGAATGCTGCGTCCCGGCGGATGGTTGGCGCTTATGACCTGCTTCCAGACGGAGGACGACCGTTTCGAGGGCTGGCATTACCGCCGGGATCCGACCCATGTGGTCTTTTTCCGTGAGGCGACCCTGCGGTATATTGCGCGCCGGTTCCGGTGGCGCTGTGAAATCCCGTTAAAAGATGTTGCGTTGATGCAAAAGTCCCTTGATTCCCATAAGATCCATGATACAAAAACCCCGGGAGACAAAAATCATGCACAAGGAAGCCCGACATGAGTGATGCCGTTGATCTGGAATATTTTCAAAAACGCCTTGAGCAGCGTCTGAAGGAGCTCACCGACAGCCGAAAGGCGGACCGTCCGCTGGAACTGGACCAGTCGCGCGTGGGCCGGCTGTCCCGTATGGACGCCATGCAGCAGCAGGCCATGACTCAAGCGGCCGCCCGTCTTGCCGCAACGGAGGTACAGCGCATCCAAACGGCGCTCAAGCGAATGGCTGCCGGTGATTACGGCTATTGCATACTTTGCGAGGAAGAGATCGCCGAAAAGCGGCTGCGGGCGGACCCGAGTGCCCTGACCTGCATCGCCTGCGCCCGAAGAAATGAAAACCGATAATCCAAAGCCTTTAACGCTTTCTTCAAATGCCCGCCCGCTGTACAAGTACGCCCTGATCTTCTATCGAATACAGTGAAGACCCCATTGCTGATCGATCTTTCACCTTTTACCGTCTACCCATGGTTTACAAGGACTTAAAAACAACAGCGCCCCCGAATTCGGGTTGAAAGCGACTGCCCGTTTTTCGGAAGACCGGAGGAAAACAAATGATCGGCGCGATCGCAGGCGACATAATCGGGTCGGTATACGAAGCCCATCCTATCAAGACCAAGGATTTTCCCCTTTTTCATCCCCGGTGCCGCTTTACCGACGACTCCGTGCTCACGATCGCGGTGGCCCAGGCGATTTTGACCGATGGCGATTACCGCCGCCGGGTATGGGAAATCGGCCGCCGCCATCCCCATGCCGGGTACGGAGGGAGCTTCATCGGCTGGCTCTACTCCAGCGATCCCCAACCCTACAACAGCTGGGGCAACGGGTCGGCCATGCGGGTCAGTCCCGTGGGGTGGGCCTTTGACACCGTCGATGAGGTCTTGAGCGAGGCGGCCCGAACAGCGGAAATTTCGCACAACCACCCGGAAGGGATCAAAGGCGCACAAGCCACTGCCCTGGCCGTTTTCCTGGCCAGGACGACACGGGACAAGGGATTGATTAAAAAAGAGATCGCCGGCAGATTCGGGTACGATCTGGACCGCACGGTGGACAGTATCCGGCCATCCTACGGCTTTGACGTATCCTGCCGGGGCACGGTGCCGGAAGCCGTCATCTCCTTTCTGGAGGCGGACTCCTATGAGGATACGGTCCGAAACGCAATTTCCCTCGGCGGAGACAGCGACACGCTGGCCTGTATCGCAGGCGGAATCGCCGAAGCATACTACGGCCCCGTTTCAGATCATATTCTCGACAAGGTCAGGGAACTGCTTGCACCTGACCTCCTGTCGATCGCCGAACGATTCTGCCGCAAATATCGACCCGGCATGGACCTCGGAAGCCGGGAGAGCTTCGAGTGAAATCGGCGGAAAGGTCCGGATACTCCGAACGGTTGACACCCCTACCGAGTGATGTCATAATTCTTTACATGAACCCATCCGGCAATCAAAATCGATCGTTTTTCTCTAAAAACAAGCCATAAGAAGGCGGGTATGTTACTTTCATGCAAAATGATTTTTCCCGGTTATCCGCATTGAACCGGTCACCCGCATTGAAATGGACCAACCCGCGCTGACACTGACCCCCGCCGGCCGCCTTCACCCGGTGGAAGGCGGCGGCAATACCGGGGCGACGCCCGACCCCTGGATGAAGCGGGTTGCAACCGCCTTTTCGTCCTCGCAGGCGGAAGGCCTTTTCGCGCTCGCCGCCACCCTGCCGGAAATACCGCCGGCACCGGCGCTTTCCTTTTGGCGGGATTTCGCCTCCCACTACCTGACCCGTCTCTGCCGCACTCCCGAGTCCGTCGAAGACCGCATCGATCCGGTCGCATTGCCGGATGAATTCGAACTGGCGGCCCTGGTGCTGTCCGCGCCCCCGATGCAGGGCGGAGAATACCTGAACAGCGAGGTTCTGCGCAGCCTCTGGGTCGATCTGGACACCTGGACGCGGCAACGGATCGTCGCATTCGGAAAGGGTCCGACCGGATGGCTGAAAAAACACGCCCCGATCTGGAGCCGGGTGGGTCGGGTCTGTTTTCATATTGCGGAAAACAAGCGGAACCCCGATCTGCCCTTCGCGTTTCTGGCGACCTATGCGCCGAGTCTTTCCACAGGCGGACGGGTGCAATACCGCCCCCTGGGCAAAGCGCTTCAGGAGTATGCGGGGGAACGAAACAAGGAAGCCCTGATCAACCTGCTGGAACCGGTGTACCGGGCATCCGAACGGGTCGACTTCGTCAGGGAGATGGTCGAATCGGGAGACATATTCCATCCCCTGGCATGGACCCCGGCCGAGGCCTACTGTCTTCTCAAGAACGTGCCCCTTCTCGAAGAAAGCGGTCTGCTGGTCCGGCTTCCCGACTGGTGGCGGAAACGTCCCCGACCCCGCGTGAGCGTATCCATCGGCGAAAAAAAGCAGAGCCGTTTCGGCGCCGATGCGATGCTCGACTTCAAGGTCGACATCGCCCTCGGTGATCAAAATCTGACGGAAAAGGAATGGCGCCGAATCCTGGCGTCGGAGGACGGCCTGGCCTACGTCAAGGGGCAGTGGATCGAAATCGACCGGGAAAAACTCTCCGAGGCGCTTTCCCACTGGAAACAGGTCGAGGCCGATGCGGCCGGGGAAGGCATCTCGTTTATCGAAGGGATGCGCCTTCTGGCGGGAGCACCGGCCGACCTGGACGCCGACGGCCCGCCCGGCGAAGATCGCGAGTGGTCCTTCATCGGCGCGGGAAAATGGCTTTCCAATGTGCTGTCCGACCTGCGCAATCCCGAAAATTTAGACGCCGGAAGGCGCGGCAAAACCTTTCAGGGCACCCTTCGCCCCTATCAGAAGGTCGGGCACAACTGGCTCTGGCTGCTCTCGAATCTGGGGCTCGGCGCCTGCCTGGCCGACGACATGGGGTTGGGCAAGACCATTCAGGTCCTGTCGGTTTTGTCGGCATTGAAAGAAAAGAAGCATTCGCCTGCGAAGCCCTCGCTTCTGGTGCTTCCGGCATCGCTTCTGGCCAACTGGAAGGCCGAGTTACAGCGGTTCGCACCGAGGCTTACGACCGCTTTCATCCATCCCTCGGAAACGGAAAAACCGGTCCTTGAGGCCATGGCCGAAAAGGCGGGCGAGGATTTGGCCGAAACCGACCTGGTGCTGACCACCTACGGCATGCTCCTCAGACGGAAATGGCTGCTCGACATCAAATGGCACCTGGTCATTCTGGATGAAGCCCAGGCCATCAAAAACCCCGCCACCCGCCAAACCCGAACGGTCAAACAGCTCCAGGCAGATGCCCGAATCGCACTCACCGGCACCCCGGTGGAAAACCGGCTTGCCGATCTCTGGTCACTGTTCGACTTTCTCTGTCCGGGCCTGCTCGGCTCGGCCGGGAAATTCAAGAAATTCGTCAAGGGCCTGGAAGGGCGAAACCGCGATCGCTATGCCCCGCTCAGGAACCTGGTCGGGCCATATGTGTTGAGGCGGCTCAAAACCGACAAACGCATCATCTCGGACCTGCCCGACAAGACCGAAATGAAGGCGTTCTGCGGTCTGTCGAAAAAACAGGCCGCGATGTACGCCAAATCGGTGAAAGAACTTGCGGCGGCGCTCGAAGACCTCGACGGAATTCAACGGCGCGGACTGGTCCTCGCCTACCTGATGCGGTTCAAGCAGATATGCAACCATCCGAGCCAGTTTCTCGGCGACGGCGAATACGAACCGGCCCACAGCGGCAAGTTCGACCGCCTGAAGGCGATCTGCGAAGAAATCGTATCCCGGCAGGAAAAGGTGCTTGTGTTTACCCAATTCCGGGAAATGACCGACCCCCTCGCCGCCCTTCTCGGGAAGGTGTTCGGCCGCCAGGGGCTGGTCCTGCACGGCGGCACCGCGGTGAATAAGCGCAGAAAACTGATCGACCTGTTTCAGAAGGAAGAAGGGCCGCCGTTTTTCGTGCTTTCCCTGAAGGCGGGCGGCACCGGGCTCAACCTGACCGCTGCGTCGCATGTGATTCATTTCGACCGCTGGTGGAATCCGGCCGTGGAAAACCAAGCCACGGACCGGGCGTTTCGCATTGGACAGCACAGGAATGTGGTGGTACATAAATTTATTTGCCGGGGGACGGTCGAAGAAAAGATCGACCAATTGATCGAAGAAAAAACAAGCCTGGCGGACGATATCCTGAAAGCCGGGGCCGAATCGATGCTGACGGAGATGAGCAACCAGGAACTGCTGAAAATCGTGGCCCTGGATATCGACCGGGCCGGGTTGTAGGAGCCGAATCATGAGTTACGGTTGGAGACCCTATGTGCCCGTGGCCGTGCGACGGGCGCGCGCCATGAAAGAGATGGGAAAACTCCGGAAAAATGGGCTCGAGGTCCACCCCGTGGAGATTCAGGGGCGAAAGATTGCGCGAACCTTTTGGGGGGATTCCTGGTGCGATCACCTCGAGTCATTCAGCGATTACGCGAACCGCCTGCCCCGCGGCCGCACCTATGTTCGAAACGGATCCGTGTGCCACCTGGAGATCACTCGGGGCCAGATCCATGCCATGGTCTGCGGTTCCGAGCTCTACACGGTGGATATCTCCATCAAGACTCTTCCCCCGAACCGGTGGAAAGACGTGAAGCAGCGCTGCGCCGGGCAGATCGGTTCGCTTCTGGAACTGCTTCAGGGCCGACTTTCCGAAAATGTAATGTCGGTTGTGACCGACCGGGACAAGGGGCTCTTCCCGTTGCCTGAAGAGATCCGCCTCAAGTGCAGCTGCCCGGACTGGGCCGTGATGTGCAAGCATGTAGCGGCGGTGCTCTACGGAGTGGGCGCGCGGCTTGACGAAAGGCCGGAGCTGCTTTTCCTTCTGCGGGGCGTTGACCATGAAGAGCTGATCGAGGCCGAGGCCGGCCTGACGGCGGCTGCATCCCTGGATACGAAAGGCGGCCGAAGGCGTATCGCGGATGATGAGCTGACCGACGTGTTCGGCATTGAAATGACGGAAGGCGCAGCCCCCGCCGAATCCAGATCCGAACCGAAATCCGCGCCCCGCCGCAGGAAAGCGATCCCAAAGCCGAAGAAGACGGCCAAAGCTGCAGCAAAGAGAACGGGGAAGCAAAGCGCCGGGCCGCCTAGCGGCAAGGCGGTTGCCGCACTGCGCGCGAAGTTCGGCATGTCGCAAACCGAGTTCGCGAGGCTGCTCGGCGTCAGCCTGCCGACGATTGGAAACTGGGAAAAAAAGACCGGAACACTTCACCTGCGGACCCGCTCGCTCGCGGCATGGAACACGACAAGCAGCATGACCAAAGCCGAGGCCCGGCGTAAAATAGAGGGTTCATGACGAATTTGGAAAAAGGCGGGGAATACTCGGAAATATCGTCACTATTCCGATAATCGTTCCTGTTCTTTCAATCCTTATCTTTCGTGGTTCAGTAAACGACTTCTCCAAATGCTTGGATACCGTCGATGGTGCCAATTCAAGCAGATCGTTGATATGACAGTGATCAGATAACCTTGCATTCATATTCCAGGAATTTGGGATCATCTGTCATGACAGGCAGTCCGTTAGCTAAGGATTGTGCAATAATCATCCGATCAAAAGGATCTTTGTGGTGAAGCGGCATTGAGCCCAAGAACAGGGCGTCGGCGCCTGAAAAATCCATTATCTCAATGCCCGTTTTTTCGGCCATTTTCACCGGATCAAATTGAATGTTGATTTTACCGATCGAATGCTTGATCATGAGTTCGGCAATACTCATAGAACTCAGAACAATTTCATTCGCTCGGGATTCCACCTGATAGCGTCTTTTCTCATTGAACTTTTCAGGGCAGGACAGCATCCATAGGAAAATATGGGTGTCGATCAGGATTTTCATCAGTCATTTCCATAAAACATGGAATCAATTTCTGCATCTTCATCCAAAAATCCGTCCGGAATGTGAATTTGTCCCGCCAGCAAACCGAGCTTACGCTTTTCTTTGGGTTTGTGCGGCACCAACTCCACTAATGGAAGATTATTTTTTGCGATAATCACCTCTTCGCCGTGATAAGCCATATCGATCAATTTCGATAAGTTTGTTTTTGCTTCGGATACGTTGATAATCATCTCATTCTCCTGAGTACGGATAGATATAGTGAACCAAACATATCTATTTAGACCAAGTTGGTCAAGACGAATCTCTACCAAGAACCAAAACAGCAGAAATACAGACTTGACACCTATTCCATGGGCACGCCTCAGAATATCAATCTTGATAAGGAAAACGAGGCAAGATCGATGCCCCAGAAATCCAGGATATACTTCATCGCCGTGAAGACCATGATCCCTGCCAACATCCACTTGATGGCCCTGGCCGGAACGAATTTCTGACTGAGCGCTCCGAGATACATGCCCGCCATGCCGCCGATGCCGAAGAGGACTCCCAGCAGCCAATCCGGCGCTACGGAAAGGTGTGGATAAAATGGCGCAAGGCCCTGGTAAAAGGCGACACCGGCCACCGATGTGACGAAAGTTCCCATCAGGGCGGCCCCCGCTACGATATAGACCGGCAGTCCGAAAAAAGTGATGAAAAACGGGGCGATAATCGAACCGCCGCCGATGCCGTAGATACCACCCACAATGCCGACAATGAAGCTGAGCAGAAAGATGCCCCAGAAGGAAACATCAAACGATTCCCCATAGAAGGTGAATCCCAGACGCTTCAGGTTGAAGTGCGTCACCGCCGTGGCCCGAAAATGTCCTTCCCCGGAAACTCCGGTTTCGAACGTCTTGGTGCGGCTGTTTTTTACCATCTCCTGAAACCGCTTTTCACTGTTGGCTTTGGTATTGCTGTTTTTCTTCAGCAGATCGAGTATCATTTTCAGGCCGATATAAAGGAGGACACCGGCGGCAAAAAGCTTGAAGTGGGTCGGATCCGGCAAGTAGGCCACGCGCACGACGGCCCCGATAAAAACCCCGGGCAGCGTGGCAGCGATCACGATCCAGGTCAGGGGCCACACCATCCGCCCCTCGCGCCAGTAACGGTAGACCCCGCTGGGGATGGCCACGATGTTGAAGACCTGATTCGTGGCGCTGACCGACGGGTTGGTGTACCCGAGAACCGACATTTGGAACGGCAGCAGCAAAAAGGCACCGGAAATGCCGCCCATGGAAGTGAAAAAAGAAATCCCAAATGCCACCAGCGGCGGAATCCAGACAGCGACTTCAATCCCGGCGGTCGAGAAAAACATAAGCCTTGCTCCTGTTCGAAAAGTATCTGGTTACAGACCCTTGCGGTACAAAATCCCCGTTGCCTGGGGTGAATAAGCGGTAACCGACATACCAGATCACTCCGGACAGACCACATCGATGCCGATTGATGGGCACCCGGCCGGGGTCACCCGTGAACGGCAGGATGAGAAGGCGAGGTTGAATCTGTGGGGTGATCGCCGCCGTAATTTCGGTGCTGTTATGACCTGCCGGTCTCGAAAATACCTCTATCCAGTGTACCCCAAGTCGTAAAATTTTTGAAAGTCGTCAGCCGGATGGCGAGAATGACCGTTATCGCGGTTCCGGCAAAGATGGCGATCATAATAGCGATCTGGTACTTGATTGCCGTCATCGGGTTGCCGCCGCCTAGAATCACACCGGTCATCATTCCCGGCAGGGACACCAGACCAATGGTTGAAATGGTGGCCACAGTCGGTGTCAGTGCGGTCTGGCAGGCGTCGCGCACGAAAGGATGAAGGGCCTCCTTCAAACTTGCCCCTTGTGCCAGGCTGAGCAGGTAGGCTTTTTCATTTTTCTGCAGCGACTCGTAAAAAGTGCGAATGCCGATAATATCCGCCTGGAGGCAGTTGCCGAGGATCATTCCGCTGATCGGGACAACATATTGCGCATTAAGGGCTCCTTTGTCCTGAAGCACCAGGAGCACGAAAATGAGCAGGGGGATAATCGTCCCTGCAAGCAGCGCGAGGAAGAGTCCTCCGGCGAGCCTGTTCATGCGCAGGCGGCAGCCGCTGACGATGGAAATGTCGGCCACCCCGATCATGATCAGAATCCAGGCTCCCGTGAGAAACGGATCGTTCAGCTCAAAAATGAACTGCAGATAAAAGCCGACGAAGAGCAGCTGGAGGGTCATGCGCGCTACGGCCCGTAAGGTCTGTCCGAGCATCGGCAACCGCTGCCAAAGAATGATTCCCAGAGGGATGGCAAGAAGAAGATACCCGGCTGCCAAATGCCAGGGACTGATGTCGATAATGTTCATGCCGCAGCACAATTCTGTGACTTGGACAGGTCGACGAGGTTATCGGAAAAGCCGATCCATTCCTGATCGTGGGAGACGGAGAGGACGGTCAGCGCTTCGCTTGCTCTGAGCAGGTCGATGACCGCTAGTTTAGCGGCTTGATCCAGCGCCGAAGATGCCTCGTCCAGCAGCAAGATCTCGCGATCGAGCAGCAAACCGGAGATCAGCGCAATGCGCTGTTTTTCACCTCCCGAAAGGGCCGAAACGTCTTTTCCCAAAATTGATTCGGGCAAGTGGAGGCGTTCCAAGAGTTCTGGAACGCAATTCATGTTCTCATGCAACCGCCGGTTGCTTTTGAAGGTGAAGGGGCGTACAAGGAGATCGTGGACATTCCCTACCCCCATCTCAGGCTCTTGCGCCACATAAGCCATACGGGTTCGCAGTTTCCAGACCAAATGGCTTGAGAGTTCCATGCCGAAAACTCGAATTGTTCCCGCCTCCGGAACAACAAAACCAAGCAGACTGCGAAGCAGTGTCGATTTGCCGCAGCCGGATCTGCCAATCAGGGTGGTTTTTTGTCCCGGAAAAAGGCGCAAGCTGAATCCGGAGAGGATATTCTGGCCGGCGATCATTATGTTCAGATTATTTATTTCAATTGCTGGTGTTTGCAAGACATTTCTCCGTGGAATGGTTCCAGTCAGATTTTGTCATTGACCGATTGCCTGTCCACTTCGTTAAAAACCTTCTTTCAGTTCCCGGTGCAATTCAGCCAGTTGGGTTTTGACATGGACGGCGTTCCGGCGGTTTGTTCATCTGGATTTGCTTGGCACAGCCTGAGAACTGTTTCGTCATAGTGCTAAATGCCGATTGAATCGGGTTTCACCGCCTCGATATCCGCGGATGCCACATAATTTTCTGAACCGCTTCCCGGAAACCATTCACGAACCAATTCCCGGCTGTAGGCTTTCAATTTAATATCGATTTTTCGAAACCCCACCCCATCCAACAGGCCGCGGATCTTGTCCACATGCTCGGCACCGGCGATACAGCCGGTCAGCAGAGCGGACTGTTCACGCAACGCCTCCGGCATCTCGGCGGTGGCCACCACATCGGAAATGACCAGGCGCCCGCCCGGTTTCAATACACGATAGGCGTCCTTGAACACCTGCCCCTTATCCGGGGAAAGATTGATGACGCAGTTGGAGATGATGACATCCACGCTGTCGTCGGCCACCGGCAGGTGTTCAATCTCCCCGAGCCGGAACTCGACATTGGCCGCCTCCATTTTCCTCGCGTTTTCCCGCGCTCTGGCCAACATCTCCGGTGTCATGTCGACCCCGATGACCCGCCCCTTGTCCCCCACTTTCCTGGCGGCCAGAAAACAGTCGAACCCGCCTCCACTGCCCAAGTCCAAGACCACTTCGCCCTCTCGAAGATTTCCGATGGCGGTCGGATTTCCGCAGCCCAGCCCGAGGTTGGCGCCTTCGACAATACCGCCGAGCTCGTCCGGGGTATAGCCCATCACCTGATTGATCAGTTTAAGATTATCCGCGGAAGAGCCGCAGCAGGACTTGGCCGGCCCCGACCCGCAGGGACTTTCCGCAGCCTTGGCGTATCGGTCCCGCACGATTTTTCGGATGATTTCAGAATCCTCTCCACTCATTTTTGATTCCTCCATATTGTTCTGGTCGATCATAAGAGATGTGATTAATTCAAAAGAAAACGGCAGCCGGTCATCCTTGGAACAACCGGTTACAGATGTTTCACCATGAAAGCCGAACTCGCCGGACAGATCTCGGAAAATTCTCCGGTCCGGCGGATCGGCTCCGGGGCATCCTCTCTGCGGCCGCGCGAGTATCCATGGCGCAAGAAAAAAGTCTCAGCGGTTTCGGTGAGAAGATAAATGGAAGCGGCACCTCGGCTCCGAGAGTAGCCCTCGGCATGCCTCAAAAGTCTGGACCCCAATCCTGCTCCGCGCCGGGATGAAACCACCGCCAGCGAACGCAAAAGGGCTGCCGCGCCATACAGCTCCAGCCCCACAACGCCTTCCGGGTTCTCTTCTGAACCCAGGCCGAAAAAATGGATCATATGCTCCGGAGTCAGATCCGAAACCTGCAGCTGTGAAGACTTCAGCAAAAGCCGGACACTTTCAAAGGAGGGTTGACTGAAAAGGTTCATGATGGCTCTATCCCGGGTTCAGATCGTAAAGATACGGATTGCACGCGGCTTTTCGCAAGACAAGACCCTCGGGTGCCGGCGGCTTCCATCGGAAAAGAAAGAATTTTCTCCAATCGATTCCGGTCTGCTTGAATCACGGGATCATCCGCCACCGCCTTCAAAGTCCATTCCAATGCCTGAGCAACGAATTCAGGCGCTTCAGAATCGGTGTTCAGGCGATAATGCATCCAGCGGCCGTCTTTACGCGCCTTGACCAGAAGCGCATTTCTCAGCAGGAACAAGTGCTTGGATACCGTTGAAGGGGCCAGTTCGAGCATATCGTTGATATGACAGACACATAATTCCGCCTTCGCGCTCAAAGCCAGAAGAATGCGCACTCGGTTCTCATCGGACAGGGCCTTGGTAAGATTCATGAATGGAAGCATTTTAGACCTCATAATTCGCCATTTAACGAATTAAAAATACCTCTCTCTTTCTGCTTTGTCAACCATTTTTCAAATCGTGCTCCGAATTCCGAGGTGTCCTATTGGTCTTCGCAATCGGCCCCTGCGTCTCCATCTCGGCGGCCGGAAGTTTCACGGCGCTGGCTCAGCGGCTGCTGGTGAGCGGAAATTTTCATAGAGGCAGATTTCGCTGATCAGACAACCTTGCATTCATATGCCAGGAATTTGGGATTATCTGTCATTACAGGCAGTCCGTTGCCAAGTTGATCAAATTTCCGTGCCCGGAAGAGAACGGAAATCGATCTTGTTTATGAAGCGGTCCCATTTTCTCAGAATTTTTTTCCGGCTCAGGAACTTCGAAAAATTTGAAAAAGGAATGAATTCATTGTTTCCGACACCATCAATGATTACAAGCTTCCCCTTCTGAGAATTCATTCTTTGATAGACCAGATTTCCTGTGTTTAAATCCCTTAAAATAATGGCTTCTTCCAGAAGATAGTTTTTCAAATCGGACAGATCGAACAATATGAATGGCAGGAGTGCGGATTTTCCTTCCAGGTAATAGAACAGGGACCTGGATATTCCCCCATCATAATCCCGTATCAGCTCAAACACGTATCCATCGCCTCTATCGGTCGGAATGACGCCGAAAAACCTGGCCAACCTTCTGAAAGATATATTTCTCTTAATTAAAGCCTGATAATATTCGCGCTCTCTATGTGATTGAACCGGAGTGCCTGAATAGGTGGTTTTCACGCACTTTTCAGGATCTTCCGGATGGATATAGCATTCCCGATCTTCCCCTTTCCCGATTAGAAGGTGTCTATCCAAAAAAACCATTGTTGAAGCCTCTTTCTTTAGCAAGGTGGTTTTAAGTATAATTTCTATCGAAAGGGAATAATTTCTGTCAATCCCTTTCGGATGGCCTTGCCCGGGACCACCCGGCTCCCCCTGAATGGATCCCCGGCAAACAGGAGAAGCGGTCCCCGGCTTCTGGTGCGAAATGGCGGCGTTGATCATCGTTTCGGCCAAGCCTGAATGGCAGAAAGGCCACCCCGGGGGATTCTCCCGGTCCGGGAAGCTGTTTGAGCGAAAGTGAGTTCTTGCCGGGCCGGGAGAATTCCCCGGGGTGGTTGAAATGGTGATCATGGCCGAAATGGCCATCGCCCAAAAAACGTCTGCATAGGGATCCATTTCCTGCGTCTTTACATAATTTGCCCCATAGCGATTCGCTTTGAAGAGGGGTAGAAGTGCGTACCGATCAACTTTGCAACTTTGAAAAAGGAGAACCATCCCCATGCTCATCTTCGACTTCGACGGCGTGCTGATCAATTCCATCGACGAAGTGACGGTCACCGCCTACAATGCGGTTACCGGAACATTCACGACCAGACTGGAGGAACTCCCCGAAAATCTGGTCGCCCTTTTCCAGCGGAACCGGTTTCATGCCCAGGGCGCGCCCGGAGTTTTCTCCCTGATGGACTGGTGCCGACGCCATTTCAAACACCAACCCGATCGCCTGCTCTCCTCACAGGAATTTCAAGCCATCCTTTCCGAAGACGAACGATCGACCGAAGAACGGCGGGAGCGGTTTTTCAACACCCGGTTCAGGTTCGTGGAAGAAAACGAGGAAGCCTGGCTCGCTCTGAATGCACCCTACCAGCCGCTGTGGGACGAACTCAGAGAACGGGGCGGCGATCGCGTGGTGCTACTGACCAGCAAAAATCGGGCCGCCGCCGGAGACTTGTGCCGCCGTTTCGAAATGCATGTGGCGGATGAAAACATCTATTCCGGAGATGGGGGCACCAACAAGATCGACAACATGAACCGCATTCACGAGCGGTTTCAGCGGTCCGCCTACACCTTTGTCGACGACAACCTCACCAACCTGAAACAGCTCGACGGCCACTTCAACGAAAAACAAGAGTTTCTTCATCTGCTGATGGCCTCCTGGGGATATGTGGGACCCGACGACCGGGACCACGCCCGCAAGGCAGGGTATCCCTACATCACCCAGGCGGATCTGATCGACCGTCTCGACCGGGAATTGCCTGCCTGATTAAGTAGTTCCCCTTCTCGATATACCGAATTTCCCGTATTTACTTTGGATGGACATCCATCGATACTTTTGCGGCGAATTCGAGCACGGAAGATGATCCCGCACCGCAGAATCTAGGAGAGGAAATGCATCCGATCACGAACACCCCATATGAACTCTTGTCCCCCTGGGAGCCGAATCTGCTGGCCATGGCGGTCTACGTGTCGGCCGTGGTCATCGCCATGGCGGTGGTGCTGATCCTGACCGCCCGGCTCGGCCCGAAAAACCCCAATCCGAACAAGAGCCGGGTGTACGAAAGCGGAGTGATTCCCTCAGGGCAGGCTCAGTTCGACTTTCCGGTCCCCTTTTACATGATCGCCGCCTTTTTTCTGATCTTCGATGTGGAGGCGGCCTATATCTTCTCCTGGGCCGTTGCCTTCAAGCCGCTCGGATTCGGGGGATGGATCAAGATCACCTTTTTCATTCTGGTCCTTCTGATCAGCCTGTTCTACGTCTGGGCCAAAGGCGGACTGGACCGGGGAATCTCCGCCCGAGGGGCCGACAAACGATGAGCCGTTCCGACTACCGAGATAAATCCCGATCCGTATCCCCCGGTCCGGACGGAGGTGAACCCGCCGCCCGAGACCCCCACACCCGAGACCCCCATACCATGGATACGGTCATCAACTGGTGTCGCCAGTACAGCCTCTGGCCCCTCTTTTTCGGCCTCTCCTGCTGTTTTGTGGAGCAGGCCGCGGCTTTCGCCTCCCGGTACGATATCGCCCGATTCGGCGGGGAGGTCTTTCGGGGGTCTCCCCGCCAGGCCGATCTGCTCATCGTCTCGGGCACCGTCTTCAAGAAGATCGCCCCGGTGGTGCTGCGGCTGTATGACCAGATGCCCGATCCCAAATGGGTCATTTCCATGGGTTCCTGCGCCAACTGCGGGGGGATGTACGACGTCTACAGCGTGGTGCAGGGGGTCGACCAGATTCTGCCGGTGGATGTCTACGTACCCGGATGTCCGCCCCGGCCCGAAGCCCTGCTTCAGGGGCTGATCATGTTACAGAAGAAGATCATGGAGACGGAGCGGCCGGCCGCGGCCGTTCTGCGAAAAGGCGGCACGGAGGGGAGCCGGGAAGCACTCCTGAAAGCCGGAAAGACCAAATCCCGGGACACCCGGGGCCCCGGCTACATCGACATTCCCGAACGGGGGACCTCGGTGCGGCCGCCCCAATTCTACGGCACCCGGTCCGATCTCATGTGGACCCCGCCGCCGCACCGGATTGAACTGACCGAGCACCAGACCACCCTGACCGAGGCGTTGACGGCCCGGTTTCCCGGGGTGGTCCGGCAGGAATCGCCCACCTCCGACATGCCGAGCTTTCAGGTATCGGGGGATCGGATCAAAGAAGTGCTCCGGTTTCTGAAATCGGACAGTGATCCCGAATTCCTGCGATTGGACGACCTTACGGCCATCGACGAATCGGCCCGGCGCCGTCCGAAGGGAAAGACCGGTCCGACGCCCGATTTTACGATGGTCTATCATCTCCTCTCGTTCGACACCGCGGAACGGATCCGCCTCAAGGTGGGGCTGAAAGGCCGGGCCCCGAAAACCCCGACAGTGACCGACATCTGGCCGAGCGCCGGCTGGTACGAACGGGAAGTCTACGATATGTTCGGGATCACCTTCGACGGCCATCCGGATCTGCGGCGTCTGCTGATGCCCCATGACTGGGAAGGATTTCCCCTTCGCAAGGGATACCCGGGCCGGGCCACCGACATGGCCCCGTATACCCTGAAGGGCGCCGAAGGCCATGAACCCCTGGATGCCGAAACCGCCCTCGCGGGAAAGGTCGAGAGCGGCCGCTATTTCATTCTCAACTTCGGCCCCCACCAGTACTGCACCCACGGGGTGATTCGGCACATTCTCGCCCTTCGCGGCGAAAAAATCGCCGGCATGGACATTGACATCGGGTATCACCACCGGGGGGCGGAAAAGATCGGCGAACACCAGTCCTGGCACCAGTTCATCCCCTACACCGACCGGGTCGACTATATTTCGGGCGCGGCCAACAATCTCTCCTATGTCCATTCGGTGGAAACCCTCACCGGTGTCGCGGCACCGGTGCGGGCCCAGTACATCCGGGTCCTGCTGGCGGAGCTGTTCCGGCTGAGCAACCACCTGGTCTGGCTGGGCACCGCGGCCCATGACGTGGGCATGATGAGCCCCGCCTTCTACACCATGCGGGAGCGGGAAGAGATTCTGGACATCGCCGAAATGATCACCGGCGGGCGGCTTCACACCGCCTGGTTCCGCATCGGCGGGGTGGCCCAGGATCTGCCCGAGGGATGGAAGGCGCCGGTAGATGCCTTTCTGAAAAAATTCCCCGGCCGGCTTCGGGAGTACGAACGGATGATCCTCAACAACCCGATCTTCAAGGGCCGCACGCAAGGAATCGGCCGGCTGACCAGAAAAGAAGCCATGGAATGGGGGGTGACCGGCCCCAATCTGCGGGCCTGCGGGGTGGAATGGGACCTTCGAAAAAAGATCCCCTATTCGGTCTACGAGGACTTCGATTTCGACATCCCCACCCAGACCGGGGGGGACTGCTATGCCCGGTTTCTGGTCCGAATTGAAGAGATGCGGCAGAGCCTTCGAATCATTCGACAGGCGGCCGGCAACATGCCCGGGGGCCGCTACATCACCGACGACTACCGCTACAGCATTCCTAAGAAACCGGACACCCTGGAGGATATCGAATCTCTGATCCACCATTTCATCAACGCGACCCGGGGCCCCAAAATCCCCAAAGGGGAAGCCTACACCGCCACCGAGGTTCCCCGGGGGGAGCAAGGCTACTATATCGTCAGCGACGGGCTCAACATGGCCTACCGAATGCGGATCCGCGCCCCCGGATTCGCCAATGTCCAGGCCATTCCGCTGATGGCCGAAGGCGAGACGGTGGCCGATTTCGCCGCCATTCTGGGCTCCGTCGACTATATTCTGGCGGATGTGGACCGATGAGGGAACGGACGGCATGATACCCGACTCGCTCAGAAAGGAGCTGGAAGCGGAGATCGCGGCGGCGGAAACACCCCGGGAGCGGGCGGTGTCGGTGATGTTCGCGTTTCAGCACCACTGCGGCTATATGAGCGATTCGGCCCTGAAAGAGGCGGCCGACCTGCTTGGAATGACCCCGGCCGAACTGGAGGAGCTGGCCACTTTTTACGATTTCATCTATCGGAAGCCGGTGGGACGGTATGTTCTCCATATCTGCGACGGGGTGGTCTGCCACATCCACGGCTATAATTTTCTGATGGATCACCTCTGCAGCCGATTGGAAATTCAGCCCGGCGGGACCTCGACCGACGGCCTGTTCACACTCCTGCCGGTCTGCTGTATCGGATACTGTGACCACGCGCCGGCCATGCTGGTCAACCGAAAAATGCACGGCCGTCTGACCCCGGAACGGGTGGACGATTTACTGGAACAACTCAAGAAAGAGGCCGATGTACCCGCAGGTTCTGTTTAAAAATCGACAGCCCGACCGGCCCGCCACTCTCGCGGAATACCGGGAGAGCGGCGGCTATCAGGCGCTGTCCAATGCTCTGGCCAAAGGCGCTCCGGAGGCGATTCGTGAGGCGGTCGATGCCTCCGACCTCAAGGGGCGGGGCGGGGCCGGTTTTCCGGTGGCCAAGAAATGGGGAACCATTCCGGAGGACGCCCCGGAAAAGCGGTATCTGCTGGTCAACGCCGATGAAATGGAGCCGGGCACCTTCAAGGACCGGGAAATGATTCAGACCGATCCCCACATGCTGATCGAAGGCGCGGTGCTGGCCGCCTACGGCACCGGGTGCGGCAAGGGGTTTCTGTTTATCCGCCCCTCCTACGACACCTCGGCGGAAATACTGGAGCAGGCGATAGACTCCGCCCGGCAGGCCGGCTACCTGGGGAAGAACATCCTGGGAAGCGGGTTCTCCTTTCATCTGGATATCCATCGCAGCGGCGGCCGGTATATCTGCGGCGAAGGAACCGCCATTCTCAACGCCACCATGGGAAAGCGGCCCAACCCCAAGAACCCGCCTCCCTTTCCCACCGACAAAGGACTGTGGGGACTGCCGACCCTGGTCCACAATGTGGAGACCCTGGTCTGTCTGCCCCACATCGTACGAAACGGGGGGGAATGGTTCAAGAACCTGGCCAAGTCCGACGACGGGTCGGGCACCAAACTCTACTGCGTGAGCGGGCGGGTCAACCGGCCGGGCTGCTATGAACTCCCGCTGGGAACAAAGTTGAGCGAAATCATCGAGGAATTCGGGGGCGGCGTCATCGGCGGAAATCAATTCAAGGCTTGCCTGCCGGGCGGGGCCTCCACCCACTACCTGACCGCCGAAAATTATGACGTGGACATGGACTCGGTCTCCCTGTCCAATGCCGGCTACCGGCTCGGCACCTCGGCCGTCATCGTGTTCGACGAAACCTGCTGCATGGTGGATGCGACCCTCAACCTCACCACCTTCTTCGTGCGGGAATCCTGCGGCTGGTGCACCCCCTGCCGGGAAGGGCTCCGGTATATTCAGGATCTTCTGTGGCGGATCGAAAACGGCGCGGGTGAAGAGGCCTACATTCCCCGGCTTCAGGAGTTCGCCGGGTATTTGAAAAACGCCTACTGCGCCTTCGCCCTGGGCGCGGCCGGCCCCATTGAAAGCCTGTTGGCCCATTTCGAGGACGAGGTTCGCGCCCACCTGGCCGAAAAGAAATGTCCCTTTAAAAGCTGAACCGGAACCGTATGCCCAGACTCATTATCGACAATCAGGAGATCGAGGTTCCCGAAGGAACCAAGGTGATCGATGCAGCCGATCAGCTCGGGATCATGATCCCGCGGTTCTGCTACCATTCCGCACTGGGCGCGGTGGGCGCCTGCCGGCTCTGTGCGGTCAAGTTTCTGGAGGGTCCGGTTCACGGCATCGAAATGAGCTGCATGATCGACGCCCGGGACGATATGGTGGTCTCCACCGATGACCCCGAGGCGACCGCATTCCGCCGGTTCATAATCGAATGCCTGATGATGAATCATCCACATGACTGCCCGGTCTGCGATGAAGGCGGCCACTGTCTGCTCCAGGACGAGACGGTTTCCGGCGGCCACGACATCCGACGGTACAAAGGGAAAAAGCGAACCTTTCGGGACCAGTACATCGGCCCCTTCGTGCAGCACGAGATGAATCGGTGCATTCACTGCTACCTGTGCGTCCGGTTCTATCAGGAATTCGCCGGATACCGGGATCTGGCCGCCTACCAGATCGGGTACCGGGTCTACTTCGGCCGGTTCGAGCCGGGTCAACTGGAGAGCCCTTTCTCCGGCAATCTCATCGACATCTGCCCCACCGGGGTCTACACCGACAAACCGGCCCGGTACGGGGGCCGGCGCTGGAACATGGAGCGGTCCCCGTCGGTCTGCATCCACTGCTCCCTGGGGTGCAACACCGTGGCCAATGCGCGGTACCGGGAGATGCTGCGGCAGGAGGCCCGGCTGTCCAAACCGGTCAACGGCCATTTCATCTGCGACCGGGGCCGGTTCGGATTCGGTTACGCCAATTTGCCGGAGCGGCCCCGGCGGGCCAGAATCGGGAAAGACGAGGTATCCTGGACCGAGGCGGTGCGAGCGCTGGCCAACCGGCTGACCATATCCGACGGTACCATCGAGGTGAAGCGGGCGGGGGTGCTCGGGTCGGCCCGCAGCAGTCTGGAAACCCAGGCCGCCCTGGCCATGCTCGCCCGAAGCGCCGGATGGAATTCACCCTCCTTTTTCGCCGATCCCGATCAGGCCCGCACCTGCCGGGCCGCGGTTCGGCGGCTGGACTCGAAACTGGCGGTTTCCATGAAGGAGATCGAAACGGCCGACTGGATTCTGGCTGTGGGCGCGGACCCGATCAACGAAGCCCCGATGCTCGCCCTGGCCATGCGCCAGGCGGTGCGAAACGGCGGCCAGGCGGGGGTGATCGACCCCAGGCCCGTATCCCTTCCCTTCGATTTCATTCACCTGCCGGTTTCCAGAAACCGGATGGAGGCCTGCCTCAACCATCTGATTCGGTCGGGGGTCGCCCGGCAGGAGGCCGATGAGGCCGGTGAGGCGTTCGGTGAGTTTTATGCCCAACTGCCGGAGGAAACCGAATTCGGGGGAGAAATCCGGGAGGGCGTGTCGGCCCTGGCCGAGGGGTTGAGACAGAGCAAACACCCGGTGCTCATCTGCGGCACCGACATCGTTCCCCTGTCCACGCCGGATCTGGCCGCCGACCATGCGCACCTGCTGAAAGAAATAAAACATCGGGTCGGGCTCTTCTATATCCTGCCCGGCGCCAATGCCTTCGGCGCCTCCATGCTGGAGGCATCC
>JBEPWQ010000037.1:0-21428 GCA_041642315.1 Desulfobacteraceae bacterium
GCACCGCCCGTCCTTCGTCCCATTTTCCGCCATCGATCCATTCTGAAAAACGCGAACGACCGAATTTCTGATCGTCTGCGGATTTTTTCATCTTTCGGATTTCAGCGATCCTATTCTTTGATGCCGGAAGGAGCGGGGAAAAACGACCGGCGGAAAAGGAACCCATTTCCGCCGGTCCCATGAGTTAACCGATTTCCCGGGTGGGCTTTTTAGAAAGGGATGTCGTCATCTTCGGGGCCTTCCTGATCGCCGGATCCTCCGCCGCTCGGGCCGCCGGGTCCCTGGTAACCGCTGCCCGGAGTGGATTTTCCGCTATCAGCGGAAGGTCCGCTGCCGGAATCTTCCTCCTCCTGCGGTCCGCCCTGCATATAGTAGTCGGGATATTCTCCGGGAGGGCCTCCGGAACCGGATGCATCGCTCCTGGAGCCCAGCATCTGCATCGTTTGCGCCACGATTTCCGTCGTCCACCGCCGGTTGCCGTCTTTGTCTTCCCATTCGCGGGTTTGAATCCTACCTTCAATATAAACCTTGCTGCCTTTGGTCAGGTATTGACTGCAGATTTCCGCCAGCCGCCGAAAGAGCACGATTCGGTGCCATTCGGTGCGCTCCCGTTTTTCCCCGGTGGCTTTATCCGTCCATTGCTCCGAAGTGGCGACATTGATATTCGCTACTGCGGTTCCATCCTGGGTATACCGCATTTCCGGATCCCTTCCCAGATTTCCAATAATGATCGCTTTGTTGACACCTGCCATTGCTCAATCCCCCTGTTAATCGTTATGCGCTTTTAGTTCCGGATCCAGTCAAGTGAAATTTCCATCAGAACATAAAAATCTGTTGGGTGGATCTGTTCTCATGGAAATCTTCACTCAACCATGAAATGAATTGCCATAACCTATAAGCTATTGATATAAATTTCAACAGGGAGTTACTGAAAGGTAAAACTACCGGTGGAAAGCGGATCGAGCAGTTGGATCCGGGTTTTTTGCGATCAAGGCACTGGAAGTTATTCATTGAAAAGGAAGGGAATAGGCAATGATAGGCAATCCGAATGACAGCATGGTACGGATTTTTCTGAACGAGGCGCTGTCCGCCGCCCGAAATCGGATGCATGCCCAGCGGGCTTCCGCCGAAGGAGATGCGGGTATGGCCGCCTTGTTGAACGCGATGGCGGCTGCCGAAGAGGTGCGGGCGGACCGGATTCTGATGAAGGTGCGGGGAAAGGTTCGGAAGGTGGGCGACCATTATTTTGAATTGTTGAATGCAAAACAGGAGGAACTCGAATCGGATTATCCTCGAATCAAAGCGGAATTTTCGGAACAGGAAGACCGGACCACCGTCAAATTATTATCCAAATACGAAAAAGCGGTGGAAAACCACGTGGATCTGCTGAAGAAATGTCAGGAGGAAAAGCCGAGTGAATCGAAGTCCTACCATGTCTGCCAGGTATGCGGATATATCGCCCTGGATGAGGCTCCCGAGCGATGTCCGGCCTGCAACGCGATTCGGGATCGTTTTAAGAAGGCCTAGCTTGCAAAATTTCTCATTCTCAAGAAAAGTAAAATCGGGGCACCCGGCGGGTAATCGTGGAGACCACCTCATAGTTGATGGTGTTTAGAAGGGCGGCGATCTCATCGACAAGGATCACTTCCTTGCCCTGGCGGCCGAAGACCACCGCTTCATCGCCCATGCAGACCTCGGGTATGTGTCCCACATCCAGCATGGTCAGATCCATGCAGACCCGGCCCACGATGGGGGCCCGCCGGCCCTTCACCAGCATATATCCCCTGGAAGATAACAGACGATTCAGTCCGTCGGCATACCCGATGGAAACCGTGGCGATGGTGGTGGGCGCCGAAGTTTCGTAGGTCATGCCGTAGCTGACCCTGAATCCGGCGGGCACCTGTTTCAGGTGTATGATTCGGGACTTGAGCGACATGGCAGGGGTAAGGGATAATTTTTTTACGTTTACCTCATCGGAAGGCGGGAGACCGTACATGGCGATGCCGGCCCGGACCATATCCAAATGGGTTTCTGGCAAATCGATAATTCCGGCGCTGTTGGCGCAGTGGCGCACGGGAAAATCGATTCCCCGGCGGCGAAGCCGGTCCAGGAGATTTGTGAAGCGTTTAAATTGAAGGCGGGAATAGGTTTTGTCGAATGAATCCGCGGCGGCGAAGTGGGTGAAAATGCCTTCCATTATTAATCCCGGGAGTTGACGGATGTTTTCAACCGCCCCCAGCGTTTCGGTATCATCCCGGTCCGGCGAGATAGAGAGCATTCCCAGTCGCCCCATACCGGTATCGATTTTCAGGTGAATTGAAATCGGAATTCCGGCGGTTTCAGCATATTGCGAAAGCTTTTCGGCCGTATCCCGGCGGTAGACCGTCTGGGTCAAATTCCACTGAATCAGTTCCGAAGCGCGTTTCGGCGGGGTATCACCGAAAATGAGAATGGATCCATTCAACCCCGCTTGACGAAGCTGAATGCCCTCGTCGATTCGGGCGACCCCCAGGCAATCGGCCCCAGCGGCCAATGCCGCTAGGGCCACTTCAACTGCTCCGTGGCCGTAAGCGTCGGCCTTGACCACCGCCATCAATGCCGCGCCCGGACTGGTGATGCGTTTCAGCTCCCGAACATTCCGGCCGACAGCACCCAGATCGATTTCCGCCCAGGCCGATTCAATTGGTGAGTTCAAATCCCGTTTCCTTTTTTAAGAATCATCGCCTACCCTCGGACCGCCGAAACGATGGTATGAAATACCTTGGAGGTTCTCTCCCACACCACGTCGAACATGGTGGATGGAATGGCGTTTTGAAGCTCGGATCGAATGAATGCCAGCCTCTCCAGAGGATCATCCGGAATATGATAAAAAAAGACCCTCACCTTTCCCTGACTGTTCAAACCTTTCATTCGCGAGATGAAATCGTTCTGTTTGTCACGAATCCGCTGGTTCAATTCCGGGTTGTCCGTCAAACGGGGGGTGGGATACAGGAAAATAACCTGGCCGTTTTTGTCCTTTCCGAATTCGGTGATGGCGTTTTCCGGAAAAATGAACTGCTCCTCGCAATCGCTGTCATCATTCATGAGGTCCGAAAAGATAATGATTCGCCCGCCAGCATGCTGCGGTAGAATGTTTTCGAGAAAACAATAAAAGGGGGTGGTCAGGGGCGCCGTATCCCTGTGGGCCACTTTCGTGATGTCGATTTCGTTGATTTTTTCTTCCACTTTCCAGCTGAAAGAGACCGGGTCGGCAGGGGAGTGGGTGGAAATGAGCTTGGAAACCGAATTCATTCCGCAGCCCGGATTGCCGAAAGTGGTTGCTGTATAAACTACCGCTTCATCGCCGATAAAGGTTCGAAGCCTGGAAATGAGTGCATCCTTGAGTTTTCCCAGTGTGTCGGTGCTGATGGTGGCGGAGACGTCGATGCCGACAAAAAAGCGATTGGGCATCGGCTCTCGAACCTGGCGAAGTTCGGTGGCCACCTCTTCGTTGGCATAGAAGAGAAAGGAGACGCCGCCGATGATCAGGAGCAGAAGAAGGAAAGGAACCAGGAAGCGTTTGCCTGTGAAAAATGAACTGAATGATCTGCTCATATGGATATCGTGCTCCCGGCCATGATCACCGTTTCGGCCTATCTGCCATTCAGGATTGGCCGAAACGATGATCGAGGCCGTGCTCCCCATCTCAGGCATTTCCCGCCCGGGGCGATGAAAAGGAAATTACACATTTGGGCGGAAATTCCTGCGGGCGGCCCGCCGCATCGCTTTGAAGAATGGAACCGTTGCCGCTTATTCTTTTATCAAAAACTGCATTTTCAGAGATCCGAGTGCAATGGTATCGAACTGGTTCAGCTGGACCGATTCCTTCACCGTGTCACCGTTCACCTTGGGTTTGGAGAAGCCGCCCACATAGCTGAGATAAAATCCGTTTGGACGTTTGCTGATGGTGGCCGCGGTCTGCCCGATGGTCAGTCCGCTGATGACGATGTCTGAAGATACGTTTTTTCCGATTTTGGTCAGCTTTTTCGTCAGTTCGATTTCACCCTCACCGCCGGCCAGAAAAGAGAGTACGCCAACAGGCTCCTTCTCTGTACCGTGGCGGGATTGCGGATGGGCCCGGCTATTTCCGCGCATGTTCCGGAACTGCTCGGTATCCCGGATCATGGTATCCTGCAACGGGGTGTGGACATCCTCGGGCTGGTCTTCCTCCGAGGTATAAGCGAAGACCAGGTAGTGCTTGCCGATAATGATGATGTCGCCATGCCGAAGCCAACGGGGGTGTGAGATCAGCGTCTCATTGACAAGTGTCCCGTTTTTGCTGTTGAGGTCCGTCACAAGGAATTTGTCTCCGACAGAGTCGATTTTGGCGTGATGACCGGATACGGCCAAGTCTTCTATCACGATATCATTATCTTCGAGCCGTCCTATTGTGAGTGATTTTCCGTTTTCGACGACAAAATCACCCAGATTTTTTTCATCTTTTTTGAATCTCAGCGTCAGCATCGGCATCGCATTCCTCCCCTTGCTGTTGCGCTACCCCTTACGCATGAACCGGGAAATCCGGTTCATCATTCCCTTGCGTTGTTGCAGCACCTGCTTCACTTTTATTGCAATCAGGGTAATATTGTCATCCCCGCCGCGTTGGTTGGCCATGTCCACCAGTATGCGACAGGCTTTTGCGGGCCGTTTGGATTGGGCGATCTTCGAAATTTCCTCTGCAGAGATCTTGTCGGTCAATCCGTCCGAGGCGATCACCAGACTGTCTCCTTTAAAACACTGCAATTCGCAGATGTCGGGGTTGACGGTTTCGTCCACCCCCATGGCCCGGGTGAGCATATGGCTGTATTCCTTGCCGAATCGGGAGTTCTGATTCTGGTTCAGCGCGATCTGTTCGGCAATGACGGTGTGAGTAACCGACAGCGCTTCAATCTCCTGATTTCGAATCAGATAGATGGGGCTGTCTCCCACATTGGAGGCGATCAGGGTATCCTCGGAAAAATAGACTGCGGACAGCGTGGCGCCCATTCCCTGAAACGCCCGTTTTTTCAAGGCGGCCTGATACACCACCTGATTGGACAGATTGATTCCGGAGATAAGGCGGTTGGCATCCTTGGAGAGGGTCTTATCGGAGTCGGCCAGTTCTTCGACCTCTCCCTTTTTGCTGAACCGGACCATGTAATCCTTCATGGTCTTTACCACCAGATCGCTGGCGATTTCACCGGCCTGATGCCCGCCCATGCCGTCGGCCACCACAAACAGTTTCAGTTCATCATCATAAAAGAGCGCATCCTCGTTTCCTTTTCGCTTCATTCCGACATCGGTCAGTCCGGCCGATTCCACAACAACCATCGACAACCCCTCTCTTTACCGGTAGGGAATATTATGATCAGGCGCTTTTCACGCTGGCCGCTTTTTTCTGAGCCAGAATGGCATCGATCTTTGCTCCCAGAATTCTGAGGTGTTTGGCCATGTGGCTTGCCCGCTGGTATCGTTTGCCCCGGCCTTTTTCCAGCGCCTTGTCGATAATGGTGACCAGGGGTATTATGATTTTCGGATTGCTCTTTCGGGGGTCCGGATGGCGCACGTTCATGATCTGGTGCATCAGGGCCGCCGGGCTGTTTCCTCGAAACGGGAGTTCGCCGGTGAGCAGCTGATAGAGCATGGCCCCCAGGGAGAAAATATCGGATCTGCCGTCCACCCTTCTTCCGGAAATCTGTTCGGGCGACATGTAATGGGGCGTGCCTTTGACAACCCCGGTCTGCGTCTGAGACGAGGCGGTGATTCGGGCGATGCCGAAGTCGGTAATTTTAACCATCCCGTTTTTTAAAATCATGACATTGGCAGGTTTGACATCCCGATGTACAATTCCCTTCTGGTGGGCGTAATCGAGCGCGTCGGCGATATCGGCTATGTATTCGATTACCTTGCGCATGGGCAGAAGGTTCTTCTTCTTGGTATATTTCTGGAAATTGTCTCCATCCAGAAATTCCATGGCGATGTAGGCCAGGTCATGCTCATCCCCCGCATCGTAGATGGTGACGATGTTGGGATGAGAAAGGGTGCCGGCGCTTTCAGCCTCGCGGAAAAATTTCTGTTTCAGTTTTTCCGCCTCTTCCGGCTCAAACCCCTCCGTAAATCTGAATGTCTTGATAGCCGTGGTCCGATTGATCCTGGGGTCCTGACCCAGGTAGACGATTCCCATGGCGCCTTTGCCGAGTTGCTTTACAACCTCATACCGACCCAGGGTGGGACGGGTTTCGCTGCCGCCGGATAGCAGCGGGTCACCGCCGGAACCGCTGCCGCTCAGGAGTCCGTCGCCGAAGACCATGGTTTCACTGGCCTGAATCAGCTTGTTCTTTTTCGCCGACAGGTTTTTGTAATGGGGGTCGTACCGTTCGATGTATTCATAAACCGCGGCCGCCTTGTTGTACTGGCGCTTTCGTTCGTAATCCAGGCCGAGGTTATAGAGCAGGTCTTTGGTCTCTTCATCCACCGGTACCTTTCGGAATTTATCAAACGCCATGTCCAGCATGCCCTGGTTTTGAAAGGAAAGCCCCAGCATGCGGTTTGTTTCGGCGGATTCCCCTTCGATCTTTTGCTTGCCCGCCTCCGTGACGAAAAAGTTGACCGTGACCACCCCGATATAGCCGAACACCAGCTGGAGAAAGGGATAGGTGATCTCGATCCAGATCCCCTGGGATACGAAAAGATAGATGGCGCCGCCCAGCAGAAGACCCAGAAACAACATGAAGGTCAATCCGGCCACAATGGCCTTGAGCCGGGGCAGAACCAGGGTGATCAACAGGCCCACCACGGCGATCATCAGGTAGATGGCGATCGCGCCCCACGCGGGTTGCCGAATGAACTGCTGATTCAATATGGTCCAGACCGCATTGGCGGTGAATTCACCGAAGCTCATCCGCTGACTTGTGGGGGTGCTGAACGGATTCATGATCCCCGAGGCGGAGGGGGTGATCAGTACGATTTTATTCGTAAATACGTGTAATGGAATCTTATCGTTGATGATGTCGAAAAAGGAATAGCTTTTGAACGCACCTTCGGTGCCTTTGAAGGATACCAGCATTCGCGTATCAGAGGTGGTCGGAATGGAGACCCTGCTGCCCAGGGCCACATACCTGCCCAGATTCGCTTCGATGTTGGTATTGGAGATGTTCATGGAAAGGGCGGCGATTCGAAGGGGAAAAGAGGGGATGAAGAGGTCCCGGTATCGAAAAAGGAGAATGTCACGTCTCACCTTTCCGTCCGGGTCATAGGAGAGGTTGACGTGTCCGATACCTTCGGCGGCTTCCAGGAACGGTGGAATCGGGGCTTTGATTTCATCGGCCTCGGCGGTTTCTCCGGCTCCGGTGGCATCTACATTCGGGACGGCCCGGGAAGCGAGAGCTGGGTCGGCGGTCTGTTGGCCATGAGTGACGATTCTGGATTCCTTGAAAAATACCGGAAGCACCACGTTGTCGACCGTCTCCAGGGCCTCGGCCAGTTTTCGGTCATTATCCAGCTGTTCCCGGGCTTTTTGCATGGCGCGGAGAATTTTCGGGTTGTTGTTGCCGGTTTCCTGGAGAATGAATTCCGACAGCAGTTTTATCTGCTTTAACCCTCCGGCTTCCTCCGGTTCACTGTAGATGATATTGAGGCCGATGAGCTTGGGAGAGGCTTTTTGGACCTTCTGAATCCCCTGGGCAATGAGAGAGCGGGGCCAGGGCCATCGGCCGAGCTTATCGATGGAATCGTCGTCGATATCCATCACCACGATTTCATGGGATTCTTTCGGGATTTCCCTCATGTTCATTCGTATGTCATAGAACTTCAGCTCCAGGTTGTCTAAAAAATCGATTCGGACGATGCTGAGGATAAAGAAAACCGCCGTAATGAGGATGCCCAGAATAACAGTCGGGTGTTTTTTTAAGATTCCCATATGCTTGTGATTCCTTTGAGCCCTGGAGAGGTCGGGTGAAAAAATGGTTCGGGTACATTTCTGTAGCGATGCGAATCCGCTTTCTCGGTCTTTACAACTGCCCGCCGCTCCATCTCAATTTGGTTTTGAGCACATCGAAATAATTGCGATCCGGCATGATGATCATCTGAATGGGGCTCATCCCTTTTCGGACGATAATCGTATCCTTCTCGCTTATTTCGAGCCCGACCTGGCCGTCGAAGGTAAGCATGATGTCGGAGGATTTTTGTGCCAGACGAATCATGATATCGGCGGAATCCGGAAGAATCAAAGGGCGGTTGGTCAGAGTGAAGGGGCAGATTGGGGACATGATGATTCCCGGCACTGAGGGATGGATAATGGGCCCGCCGGCCGCCAGGTTGTAAGCGGTGGACCCGGTAGGAGTGGACACGATCAGCCCGTCGGCTTTGTAGGTTGTAAGATACCGATCGTTTATATAGGTTTTGATGTGTGCCAGCCGCGCAAGCGCCCCTTTGTTGATGACAATGTCATTGAGCACCGGTTCCCGAGCGATCTCCTCTCCTTCCCGGAAAACCTGCACCGACAGGCGCATTCGAGGAGAAGTGGTAAACTTCTCGTTCAGGACATTTTCGGCGGCCAGAAACAGGGCATCTGCGGCGGTTTCCGCCAGAAAGCCGACTTCCCCGAATTTGATGCCGAGCAGCGGAATGGGATGTTCTCCGATCCACCGGGCGGCGCTCAAAAACGTGCCGTCTCCTCCCAGCACAAACATACAGTTCAGATCCGGCGGGGCGGTGGATATCGGTTTCGGGGGCAGTCTGCGGCTGGGGGGGAGGGTCTCTCGCCGCGCCACCTCCACCTGTTTGGATTTCAGCCAGGATTCAAATTCATCCGCTTTTTTGCTCGCCTCTTCATCAATTTTGACATACAGGCCGACTTTTTTCAAAACTTGATCCACTCCTCGTTTGGTTGGGATCTTCATAAGGGTTTATAATTAAATAGAGATATATTTTGTACCTTTGCAAGCTGAATGTCAAAATATTTTATCACATTCGGGGAGAAAAAATAATAGATCCTACCTTGTTTTTGATGATATGCAGAGAAAATGCGAATGCATCATCTTGATTCGGGGAGATGGGAATCGGCATTCGACGAATTCAGCGTTTGTATTTAAAAACCACTTCCGACCATTCTTCCACCCATTTTTTCCGGTTTTTCTGAATTTTCTCCACCGGCATGCTGGCGGGCTTTCGGGCAATATGTGCATACCGGGTGAAAAGGTCGGGCAACGGCGCCGACGGATTGACCGGGAAAACAAACATCTGCAAAGGAATATCCTTTTGAAAGGGGATATCCAGCATATAATCGACCCACCGGCGGGCCAATTCCTTGTTTCGAGCCCCCTTCAGGATACCGACGAATTCAACCTGCCGAAAGGTCATGCCCGGATCGGTGATGGCTGCGTTGGGGGCTTCATAAATCGGGTGTTCGGAGAAAAAGACCTCGGCGGCCGGACTGCTTGAATAGCTGATCACGATGGGTCGGCTTCCTTTTGAAGCCCCGCTGAAGTATCCCAGATAGGCCTGTCTCCACCCATCCACCACCAGGAGGCCGTTGTCCCGCAGTTCAGCCCAGAAATCCAAATAATCGTCTTCACCGAAATGGGCGATCGTCATCAGCAGGAAGGCCAATCCCGGTGAAGATGTCGCCGGGTTTTCGACCACCGTCAGTCGGTTATACATCGGCCTTGTGAGATCTTTCAGGCTGCCCGGCGGCGCGAGCCCCCGCCGGGCAAACCATTTTTTGTCATAGTTCAGGCAGACATCTCCATAATCCACCGGAAGGAGCCGGTTTTCCGGATCCAGTTTGAATTCATCCGGGATTTGATTCAAAAACGGAGAGACATAGGGCTCAAAAATATTCGCTTCCAATGCCTGACCCATCATCGTGTTGTCCAATCCGAACACGATGTCGGCGGCCGGAGACCGCCGCCGAAAAGCGAGCGCCTGCTTCAGAACGGCGCCTGCATTCTCGACTTTGATAAAGCGCACGGTTGCATGATGTTGCTGTTCAAAAAACTCGATCACCTGCTCGCTGACACTGAAGCTGTCATGGGTGAGAATCGTGAGGATCTCGGGTTCTTCGGAAGAGAATACGGAAGTACTGAAAAGGGTGGTGAGTGAGAGAAGGCACCCCGTCAAAAGAATACAATTGCGTAGCATCTATGTAATTTCCAGAGAATCGATTTTGCTTACGATCACACGGCAAACCATCCGTCCAGCCGAAACCGGTTTGATGGCGGATTGTCCGGTCGATCCGTCAAGGCTTTTCGGCCCCGAAAGCGGGGGCGAAAACCGCACATGAAATGATCGGTTTTGAAAGAAGGGACGGAGTCCATCGCTTCAAACGATGCTGTAATTCGGCCCCTCGCCGCCTTCCGGGCAGGTCCAGGTAATATTATGATATGGATCTTTTATATCGCAGGTTTTGCAATGAAAGCAGTTGGACGGGTTCAGCTTCAATCGACGTTTGCCGCTGGTTTCATCAATTTCCATTTCATAGACTTTGCCGGGGCAGAACCGGGTGCAGGGGCTGCCGAAAGTCGGATAACAGAGGTTGACGCACAAATCGGTGTCATGGACGATCAGATGAGATGGCTGATCTTCCCGGTGCAAGGTCTTGGAGAGATAGACGCCGGTGAGCTTGTCCACATAGAGGATCCCGTCCAGCGCCTTCGGGTCCACCGGTTGGGGGGCGGAAACCGCCTCCGCCGCCATCAGGGTGTCGCTGTCCGCCTCCAGAGGCATATGGTCCCGAATCCCCCGTCCGCCGGTTACATACTGGGAGCCCAGGTAAATCAGCTTCAAAAGCCCTTTTTTGGAGAGGCCCTGAGCGAAATTCCTTCCTTCGTACATCTCCGTCCCGGCCCAGCCCTCGTAAAACTTCCGTGAATAGGCGTGGAGGGTGGAATGGTCAAAACGATCCTGTTCAAGGCCTTCCATGCAGGCTTCGGCGGCCAGCATTCCCGATTTCATGGACAGGTGAATTCCCTTCAGCCCCGGTGTGTTCTGCATGGCTGCGGCCCCCCCGATGAACATGCCGCCGTTCACCGCCAGCGAGGGAATGGAGAAATAGCCGCCTGTGGAGACCGTCCGCGCCCCCTGCTCCAGAACCTTTCCCCCCTGAATGATGCCGGCCACGAACGGATGCTGTTTGAATTTGATGAATTCATCATAGGGGTCCAGGAGCGGGTTTTCGTAGGAAAGGCCTACAAGATAACCCAGAGCGATGCGGTTATTCTTCATTTCATAGATGAATCCGCCCCCCGGGGTGTCGAGCCCCAGCGGATACCCCATCAGGTGGATGCCGTTGCCTCGGCTGGAGCTGAAATAATTGTTCTCCTCCAACTGAATCACTTCCTTGATACCGGTTTCGAAGACCTGGTCCATTTTATCTTCAAAGATGCCCAGCGTGGGGGCGATCTCCTGGACCAGGCTTCCCCGGGCGCCTTCTCCGAAGACGGTGATCTTGGCCATGAGATCGAAGCCGGGCTCGAAATTGGATTTGGGATCGCCGTGTTTGCCGATCCCCTTGTCGCCGGTGCGGACCCCGATGACCGTTTTTCCGTCGGGGCCGTACAGCACCTCTTTTCCGGTAAAACCCGGGAAAATATTGATTCCCATCCCCTCCGCAATTTCTCCGAGCCATCGGGTGAACCGGGAAAGGCTGACCACGTAAAAACCCTGATTGTGCATGTATCTGGGAATCATCGGAATCGGGAAGTGGCGGTTCGGAGTGAGATAATAAAATTCATCGTCCCGTATCGTCGCTTCAATGGGGCAGCCTTTCTCATGGTGATCCGGAATCAGTTCCGAGAGAGCGATCGGGTTGAGAATCGCGCCGCTGACGGCATGGGCTCCGATTTCAGCGCCTTTTTCGATGAGGGCCACTTCGATATCTTTCCCCTGTTTTGCGGCCAGCTGCATCAATCGTATGGCTCCGGAAAGACTCGCCGGCCCTGCGCCGACAAAAAGGACATCAAATTCAATCTGTTCGTGCTCTGTGGTCATCACTTCCACCTTCGTTTTCTGTGTACGTATTTTTCTGAACGGTTATCGCGATTACCGTTTTGCATGTTCTGGTTTGATGGATTCCATTTTGGGCTATTCTGTATCAAAAAACGGGAAAAAAGGGTAGGGGAGTTTTGGTGGGCGGCTTTTTTAGGCGGAATTCGGGTATTCGCTTGAAAGTCGCCTACAAATCGGTTACTTCCTAAGCTGCTATGCAAGAATATTTACATCGGAAACATCAAAGGAATTGAAAAAATGATGGACATCAGACCGATCGGACAGTCTCAACGAAATCTCGGCGGCATAGACTATTTTCTATTATGGGCGGGAGTGGCGATCTCCCTGGCTGAAATCTGGGCCGGCGGATTTCTGGCCCCCATGGGGCTCCGGGCCGGACTCTGGGCGATTATTCTCGGCCATCTGATCGGCAATACCTTGATGGGTTTGGGCGGTATCATCGGTTCCGATTACGGAATCATGTCGATGGTCTCGGTGCGGCCTTCCTTCGGATTGCGAGGGGCGGATCTGGCGGCGGTGCTCAATATCATTCAACTGATCGGCTGGGCCGCGATCATGCTGATCATCGGCGGCCATGCCGGTTCCATGTTGGGCGCTTCCGCAGGGGGGCTTTTGGCCAGCGATCGGTTCTGGATCATCACCATCGGCATGGGGACGTTGCTGTGGGCATTGTATACCGGAAAATCTGTGTGGAAAATCATTCAAAACACCGCGGTAGTGGCGCTTCTACTGATCCTGGTCGTCATGACTTGGGTCTCTTTTCAGAGTTTCGGGGACAGCTTTAAATGGCCGGCGGCCGGAGACTTGCCGTTCATGATCGGCCTCGATCTGGTGATCGCGATGCCGATTTCCTGGCTGCCTCTGGTGGCCGATTATACCCGGTTTTCCCGCAAAACCGGCCCGGCATTCTGGAACACCTGGTGGGGTTATTTTCTGATTTCCTCCTGGATGTACGCTCTGGGCCTGATCGCGACTCTGGTGACCGGAAACGCCGCTCCGGAGATTCTGGTGCTTCAGATCATGGGCCAGGTGGGGCTTGCGATCCCGGCTTTGGTGCTGGTGGTCTTTTCCACCATCACCTCGGATTTTCCGGACATCTATTCCGCCACCTGTTCCATGATGAATATTTCAAGAAAGGTGGGGGCGAAATCATTCATGTGGATCGCCGGGGTCTTCTCCATCGGGGTGGCCCTGATCTTTCCCGCGGATCAGTTTGAAAACTTTCTTCTCTTCATCGGGGCCATGTTCGTGCCGCTTTTCGGGGTGGTGTTGACCGATTATTTCCTGGTTCGAAAACGCCGGCTGAATGTCGAGGCGTTATATGAGGTGGGCGGGGCCTACTGGTATATCAAAGGCTTTAACCCCGTCGCTCTGGGGGCCTGGGCCGCCGGTTTTCTGGTTTTTGAACTGATCGCCGTCATGAAGTATCCGGTGGGCGGTTCCCTTCCTGCCATGGTGGTGGCTGGAACGCTCTATTTTTTTCTGCCTCGAATCCGAAAACAAGGAGAACCATTGTGACCGACAATTACGCGAAGATCGTTCGTGAAAATATCAAGAATCTGTTTGAAAATCGTTCTGAAATGGACATCCTGAGATGCCTGCCGAGCCGGAAGGAAGGAGATGCCTTTGTGTTCGAGGCCTTCGGAGAAACCTGCCGAATTCAGCGGGACGGAATCTATCTGGGTGAGGTTCGGCAGGAGGGGCCGGTAGGAATCGTTCTGTCTTTGTATGCCCTCCATGCCCGGCCTTTCGAGTGCGTGCTCGAACCGCTGAAGGCGTTCAAGGATTTCCCGGACAGTATGCCCTATGTGGCGGCCTTTGCCGCCCATACCCAGGACCTGTTGGTTCCGCATGTGGACCGCATCCAGGAGAAATCGAAAGAAATCATCACCGTCCTGGACGGTCAGAAAATCTTTTCGGACATCGGGGGGGATTTTTCATTTATGGTCCGGCCGGTGCCCAAAATCGCCTTGAGCTATATCATCTATGAGGCGGATGAGGATTTCCCCGCATCCGTCACCTGCCTGTTTTCCAATAATGCGCATGCCTTTCTCCCGATGGACGGGCTGGCCGATCTGGGGGAGTACACCTCCCGCAAGATTCTGGAGCTTATCAAGAGCTGGTAAGAGGGAAAATCGACTAAAAAAACGGAGGCGAGTTGAGAACACCGCCTCCGTTTTTGCCTGATTGATCGGTGAAAGCCGGAATTCGCCGCCTCGGAAGGCTATCCAGGTGGATTATGCCTTCAAAAGGTCTTTTGCCCGTTGAACAATGTTGTCGGCGGTAAAGCCGAACCTCTCCAACAAAACATTTCCCCGGGCCGAGGCCCCGAAATGGTCGACCCCGATCACCGCCTCACTGCACCCCGTGTACCGTTCCCAGCCCATGGGGGAACCGGCTTCCACCGCCAGCCGGGCGGGAATTTCGGAAGGCAGGATCTTCTCTTTGTATTCCGCATCATTCTTCTCGAACAATTCCCAGCTGGGCATGGCGACCACCCGGGCGGAAACCCCTTCCGATTTCAGCTCTTCCTGTGCATTCAAGGTGATGTGCACCTCGGAGCCGGTGGCGATGAGAAGGATATCCGGTGCTCCTTCGCAGTCGGAGAGGACATAGGCGCCCCGGGCGAGTTCCTCGGCGGGCGCATAGCGGTTCCGATCCAGTATGGGAAGCTTCTGCCGGGTCAGAATCAGGGCCGTCGGATTCGAGGTCGATTCCATGGCGACCCGCCAGGCCATAGCGGTTTCGGCGGCGTCCGCCGGCCGAATGACCGTCAGGCCGGGAATGGCCCGTAGGCTGAGAAGGTGTTCGATGGGCTGGTGGGTGGGGCCGTCTTCGCCTACGGCGATGCTGTCGTGGGTGAAGACATAGATGACCGGCTGCTCCATCAGAGCGGCCAGTCGAATGGCCGGCCGCATGTAGTCGGCAAAGACCAGGAAGGTGCCGCCGTAGGGTCGGGCCCCCCGGTGCAGGGCCATTCCCGAAAGGATGGCGCCCATGGCGTGCTCCCGCACACCGAAGCGTATGTTCCGTCCGGTGTAGGCGAATTTCTGAAAATCATGGGAGGATTCGATCAGGGTCTTGTTGGAGGGCGCCAGGTCGGCGGAGCCGCCCATCAGAGCCGGGGTCTTTTCGGCGATGGCGTTCAGCACCTTTCCCGAGGCGGCCCGGGTCGCCATGGGGCCGTCCGCAGGCTTAAAATCGGGGATGTTTTCATCCCAGCCGTTTCTAAGGGTCCGGGTCTGGGCTTCTTCCCAGTCGCGAGCCAGCCCGGGGTATTTTTCCTGAAATTCATCGAATCTCTTTTGCCATTCGGCTTCTTCCAGGGCCCCCGCCTCGATGCATTTCCGATAGGTCATCAGCGGATCATCGGGCACGCAGAAGCAGAGATCCTCATCGCAGCCCAGGTTTCGTTTGGTGAGGCGGACCTCCTCCACCCCCAGCGGAGCGCCGTGTGCGTCCGGCGAGCCCTGCTTGTTGGGGCTGCCGTAAGCGATATGGGTGCGCAGGACAATAATGGAGGGCATCTCCGTCTCGGCCTTGGCCGCTTCCAATGCCGCAAAAACGGCAGCCACGTCGTTGCCGTCCATCACGGTGAGGACATGCCAGCCCATGGCTTTGAACCGAAGCCCCACATCCTCGGTAAAGCTGATTTCGGTGCTCCCTTCGATGGTGATCTTGTTGTCGTCATAGATGCAGATCAGCTTTCCCAGCCCCAGATGGCCGGCCAGAGAGGCCGCCTCATAAGAGATTCCCTCCATGAGATCACCGTCTCCGCACATGACATAGGTGTGGTGATCGATGATTTCGTGATCGACCCGGTTGAAGCGCGCGGCCAGATGGCGTTCGGCCATGGCCATGCCCACGGCGGTGGCGAACCCCTGCCCGAGGGGACCGGTGGTGGTTTCCACGCCGGGTGTGATTCCGTATTCGGGATGGCCCGGGGTTTTGCTGCCCAGCTGGCGGAACTTCTGAATGTCTTCGAGGCTCAGGTCATAGCCGGTCAGGTGCAGCAGGCTGTAGAGCAGCATCGAGGCGTGTCCCCCGGAGAGGACGAACCGATCCCGGTTGGGCCATTCGGGATTTTTGGGGTTGTGCTTCATCACCTGAGTCCACAGCACATAGGCGGCCGGGGCCAGCCCCAGGGGCGCCCCGGGATGGCCGGATTCGGCCTGCTGAATGGCGTCCATGGACAGGGTGCGGATGATGTTGATACAGGGGGCGTCTTCCATTGCCTGGTCGGCAGGCAATTCATTGCTCATGGCTGATCTTCTCCTTATCTGGTCTATTGAATACGGCCGATACCGCAGAATTCGTTTGTGTTTAATGTTACAGGGCTCTCATCCATTCCGGCTTCAGCGCCACCTTGCCGGAAAGGGCGTCGTTGATCAGCCGAAGGGTCGATTCTTTGTCTCTGGGAAGTCGGGCCTTGATGGGCAGGTAGTTGGAGGCGTGATTGGCGTGGAACTGGCCCCTCATGTCGGTATGGGCGATCATGGTGCCGAGTTCGGTCAGCATTTCGTCGGGATCGATCAGGGGGAAGTTTCCGGCCTGATAATCCCGGTGCAGGGGTGTGCCCGGAATGAGCATCAGACTGAGGGCCCCCACATATTCGGGATCGATGGCGCTGAGCACCCGGCCGGTTTCCCGGGCATGTTCCCGGGAGCGTTCCCGCCCGGCGATTCCCAGGAGCACCGTGACGGAGAGTTTGATGCCCGCGTCCCGTAGTTTCCGGCCCATGGCGATCATCCTTTCGGATGTGGCCCCTTTGTTGATTTTTTTCAGGGTGACGTCATCCCCCGATTCCAGGCCCATATAGGCGATCCCCAGGCCGTGTTCGTTTAGGATCTTCAATTCCTCATGGGTTTTCATGCCGATGCTTTTGGTGTTGGCGTAGACCCCCACCCGGGTCACCCAGGGCAGCTGCCGTTCGATCTCTTCCAGAATCTTCAGAAGCCGCTTCTGCGGGATGATGAGGGCGTCGCCGTCGCAGATGAACAGCCGCCGCTTTTGTTTGAAATGTTCGGCCGCATAGGCGATATCCTCGAAAATGACCTCGTCGGATTTGATCTGAAAGCGCTCCCCGGCATAGGTGCCGCAGAAGGCGCATTTGTTGTGTGAGCACCCCACCGTCGCTTGGAGCAGAATGCTGTCGGCCTCGCTGGGCGGGCGAATGATATTTCCTTCGTAATGCATACGACATCTCCAAATAGGGTCAAAACGGAAAAATTCCGATGTATGTTTCGATTTTTAGGTCACGTGTATGCAAAACGGCCTTTTTATGCAAGCCTTATTTTGGTCGAATTTTTTCTTCACCATCTGTCGGGGATTCCGCCGCAAAAAGGGGATGATGATTTCACCGGGGAGGATTCAGGGGTTTGTCTCCGATGATCCAGACACGAAAGATATCGCTTTCCGCGATTCGAGCGGTAAATCCGACTGCACCGCATATATTCAGAATTTGGGCCGGGGAAAGAAATCGGCTGCCCATGAGCAAAAGCTTCTCGCCACAGGCGGCCAGTTTGACGATGAATCGGCGAATGTCCGGCTCTTCGATCAACAGCCGTCCCCCGGGCCTGAGCACCCGAAAAAACTCTTCCAGAGATCGTTCGGGATCGGAGAAGTGGTGAAGAGAATCGACCACCAGGACCCGATGGAAAGTATTGTCTGAAAAAGGAAGCCGTTCCGCGGCGGCCTCGATCGGGATCAGCGGTTTGCGAAGGGCCCGCCGCAGCATGGGCCGGGATACATCCGCCGCCGCCAAATGGCCGGTGCAATCTGCCAAAGGTGCGGATACCCGGCCGGTACCGCCGCCTGCATCCAACATCCAGCCGGATACGGGAAGTGCCAGCAACCGTTTCAGCCTGTCGGTATTCGGAGATCCGAGAAGCCGATCATATATCGGGGCGGCGAATCTGAAGTGGTCGATCATGGGCTCACTTTCGGGTAAATCCTTCGGGCATGGGTAAGCGGTCCGATAGGCGATGATCGTACCCGTTCTCGTGCGCTGAATCAATGATTTTTCCCGTTCTGTTCAAAACAATGAAAAAACAAATGGCTTGCGCGGAAGATGCGGTTGTGGTAGATTTTATCGATTATGAAACAGTATGTTATCGATGAATTGCGGTATGCGGATTATGAGAAGCTCAAAGGCTATCTGGAAGACCATTTCGGCGGTTCCGCCATGGATCAGCTGTATTGGATTCCGGTGGACGAGTCGCTTCTGGATGAGGTCCAGAAAGTCCATACGGACTGCCATCCGCTCTGCTTCGCCATTGAGCTGGAGGAGAGTCGAATGTCCATGGAGCTTCTGGTGCGAACCCGAAACCGAATGCGGTGCGACTGCATTCGGTATGCGAATACGGAGCAGCGGAACTGGTTGATCGATTGTCTGGATGCGATTTTCGAGAAGCTGGAGATCAAGACCTGACGGTTGGTGAAGGCAAGGAATCCGGATATGCTGAAGATAATCCCCCTGGGCGGGTTGGGTGAAATCGGCCTGAACATGATGGTGGTCCGATACGGCGATCAGATGGTGGTCGTCGATTCGGGACTGATGTTTCCGGAGGATTATATGCTGGGGGTGGATCTGGTCATTCCCGATTTCGACTACATCCGTCTGAACAAATCCAAGCTGAAGGCCATCTTTCTGACCCATGCCCACGAAGACCATATCGGGGCCCTGCCGTATCTGCTTCGGGAAGTCAGTGTGCCGGTTTACGGCACCCCGTTTACGTTGGGGGTGGTCCGAAACAAGCTGGAGGAATACGATCTGCTCAGTCCGGCGGTGTTTCGGGAATATCCCGACGGGCACCCGGTATCGATCGGTCCTTTTGAGATCGAAGCCGTTCGGGTGGCCCACAGCGTGGTGGATGGCGTCGGTCTGGCCATTCGAACCCCGGCCGGACTGGTGGTCCATACGGGCGACTTCAAGATCAGCCATACCTCGGTGGACGGAATGCTCACCGATGTCAACCGGTTCGCCCGGTGCGGAGAAGAAGGGGTGCTGGTCCTGATGTCGGATTCCACCAATGTGGAAAAACCGGGGTATACCACCTCCGACCGCGACATCGGGGAGACCCTGCGCCAGATCGCCATGAAGAGCACCGGCCGGATTATCGTGGCCCTGTTCGCCTCCAGCATCCCCAGAATTCAGCAGATCATCGACATCGCTCTGGAAAGAGGAAGCCGTATCGCCCTCAACGGCCGCAGCATCGAGTCCTCGTGCAGAATCGCCAAAGAATTGGGGTATCTTCGACTCCCCGAAGAGATGGAGATCGATATTGCCCAGATTCACGATCTTTCGGATGTCTTCATCATCACCACCGGCAGTCAGGGAGAACCGATGTCCGCTCTGGCGCGGATGGCCTCCGGCATCCATAAGCAGATCCGGATTCGAAAAGGCGATACGGTTATTCTCTCTTCCAAGTTCATTCCCGGCAATGAAAAGGCCATCGCCAAGATCATCAATGATCTCTACCGACGTGGGGCCGAAGTAATCTATGAAAAAATCTCCGCCATTCATGTCTCCGGGCATGCCTTTCGTGAAGAGCTGAAGCTGATGATTCATTTGACCCGGCCCGAATACTTCATTCCCATTCACGGAGAGTACCGGCACCTGGTTCACCATGCCCGCCTGGCCGAATCGGTGGGGGTCTCCCCGGAAAAGGTTCTGCTGGCGGAAAACGGGCAGGTCATCGAGTTCGACGCCTCCGGCGGGCGCATCGGAGAGAGCGTCCCCACCGGCCGGATTTTGGTCGACGGGAAAGGCATCGGGGATGTGGGCCGAAGCCTGCTCAAGGAACGGCGGGTGCTTTCGGAGGACGGGTTTGTAGCGGTGACCCTGGCTTTCGATGAGGAGACCGGTATCGTTGTGTACGGGCCCGAGATCACCTCCAGGGGGTTCGTGTTCGAACATGAAACCGGGCATCTGCTGGATGATGCCATCTGCGTCATTCTGGAGGCGATCGAGGATGTGGGGCCGGATCAACCCGACCGGATTCAGAAAATTCGAACGCGGATTCAGGGGGACCTGCGGCGGTATTTCACCTTCACCATCAAACGTCGGCCCCTGATCCTTCCCTTCCTTCTGGAAGTCTAACCCGCTTCGGCGCATTCACGAAAGCAAATCAATTATGGCTCGAACCTCTCAAAAAAACGGGAAACAGCCCGCCAACCCCAAAGAGCGCAGGATTTACGGCGAAATCATCGGCATATTCCTCTTTTTTCTGGTGGTGTTTACTTTGACCAGCCTGCTTTCCTTTCGGAACACCGATCCGTCTTTTTTTAATTCAACCTCGCAGGAGGATATCTACAACCTGTTCGGTCTGATCGGGGCCTACACGGCCGGTCTGCTGATTCACCTGGTGGGTGTCGGCGCCTTCTGGATACCGATTCTGATGCTGTTGATCAGCGTCCAGCTGTTCGGAAGCCTCTCTCGAAAAGCGGTAACGACTCGACTGATCGGCGGGGCGATTCTGATGATCGGAACCGCGGTTTTTTTTGCCCTCTGGCGGGACCATTACCTGATTTTCGGAGGCCGGTTTTCCGCCGGAGGTCTGATCGGGGAGTCCCTGAAAACCGGAATGATCCGATATTCCAATCACATCGGCAGCGCCATCATTCTGGTGTTGATGCTGACGGTGGGTTTCATCCTGGCAACGGGGCTTTCGCTGACGGTGTCGGCCGCCTACCTGGGCAAGCTCGGTCTGGCCGGGGTGAGCCGCGGTTTGAGAGGCGGGGGTGCCGGCCTGAAACAGGCCGCAGACGGTATCCTGAACCTGTGGCGGACCTGGTGGGAACGGCGGGCCGAAGCCAAAAAAGCCCGGGCCGCAACTAAAAAATGGACCGTCAATCAAGAGGCCGACGCTTCAAGGCCGTTGAAAATCCAGAAAAAAAAGAAAGGGCCGGCCATTTTGACCCCTCGTTCCACCGGGGCGGACACCCGATCCAAATCGGATCGGAAAGAAGAAAAATCGGAGCAGCTGGTGCTGCCGCTTTCCGACAAATCGGGTTTTCATATGCCGCCGCTCTCCTTTCTCGACAGTCCCCGGCGTCGCCCTGCATCCGTGGATCGAAATTATCTTCTGGAGCAGGCCAGGCTGCTGGAGCAAAAGCTGGCCGACTTCGGGGTCAAAGGGGAGGTGGCGGACGTCATTCCCGGCCCGGTGATCACCACATTTGAATATAAGCCGGCCGCCGGGGTGAAAATCAACCGGGTGGCCAACCTGAGCGATGACCTGGCCCTGGCGCTCAAGGCCATGAGCGTCCGCATCGTTGCGCCGATCCCGGGAAAAGCGGTGATCGGAATCGAAATCCCCAATACGGAACGGGAAACGGTGCGGCTCCGGGAACTTGTATCCACCGATGAGTTTCGAAATTCCTCTTCCAAGATGAGCATCGGA
>JBEPWQ010000038.1:0-21121 GCA_041642315.1 Desulfobacteraceae bacterium
GGCCGGTTTTCTCTTCCGAGATGCCGACCCTGTGAAGCTCCTCGGACATCAAAACGGTCCCCCACCAGGTTCGAAAGGTCTTGGCGGTAAAATCGCTCCCTGATATCTCTCGAATATACTGATTGACGTCTTCCGACCGAATCGGCTGACGTCGTCCTTCATCGTCGAGGTATTGAAAAAGTTCCTGCCCCGGCAAGTCCTGGCATTTTCCGATCTGACGGGCCAACCGACGATTTGAAATCTCTTTTTCAAATGTTTTCCCCCGCTTGCCCTTGAATTCGATATGTATTTTCGTGGCGGACACATCCACATGCCGGTTGCGAAGAGTGGTCAGGCCATAGGAATTGTTCTGCCTGCGGTACTCGGGATTGCCGATTCGAAGCTTCGCCTCATCCAGTAAAGCCACCACCACCGCCAACACCCTCTCCCGGCTCAGATCATGTTTTTTCATGTCGGCATCCACAGCCTCGCGAATACCGGACAGCGCCCTGCCGAATTCGTACAGGCGATCGAACTTGGTCTGATTTTGTACCTTCTCCCATCTAGGATGATAAATGTACTGCTTTTTTTCTTTCCGGTCTCGACCCGTCGCCTGAATATGACCTTGGGGACTGGCGCAGATCCAGACATCCTCCCAGGCCGGAGGAATCACCAGGCCGCGGACCCGCTCAAGAACCGATGGATTCTTGATCCGGTTTCCCTGGGAATCGAAATAGGAAAAGCCCCGGCCCCAGCGTTTTCGACGAATTCCCGGCAATTCGTCCGAGACGTAACAGAGCATCTTTTCAGATGCGGCTGCCGCTTCGGCACCGGTGCTTCCCGACTGTTCAGATGTCTTTTTCTTGGAAACTACCATTCCCCGCGCCCCGATATACACTTTTGACCATCGCAAATACATCCCCATGCTGGTGGATCTGGTGGCCGGCGGCACCATCGATCCCACGGGAGTTCTGTCCAATGTCGAGCCGGTGACCTCGGCCATCGAGGCGTATGAAACCTTCGATGAGCGGCAGCCCGGATGGATCAAGGTGAAGCTGGATCCATCCGGCTAAGCGCAATGCGGCCGCGGAACGGGATTGTAGAGTCATTTTCGCGACCGTTTTCAAATCAGGGAGAATGCACAGGCGAACTATCGTGAGTTTTGGAACCGAAGCAGTTTCTGAGCGGGTCCGGCTTCGATCAGGGGAATGAATTTGTGGTTCACCCTGGGAAAGGGATAGTCCTCGATCTCATTCATGAGAATCCAGCGATATTCCTGAGGACCGTCCAATCGAATTTCACCGGACAGATAGCGGCAGTAGAATACCTCCATGACCACCTTGAAGTGGGTGTAGGCATGGCGGACCTGGGTCAGGTAGGCATCCACCGCCACATCTAGGCCGGTGGTTTCTCGAATTCGACGCATGCATGCGGCCGGAGCCTCTTCTCCGGGCAGAACCTCCCCCCCCGGAAATTCCCACAGCCCTCCCAAAAGTCCGTCGGAAGGGCGCTGTGTGATCAGCAGTTCACCATTGCGGCAGATCACCCCGGCCGTCATTTTTCGGGTCGGGGGCGGTTTCCGTTGAATTTTCCTGGGATACTCATTCACCGTTCCGGTTTGAAAAGCCCGGCACTCCCACCGAAGCGGGCATCCGACGCAGCCGGGGTTGACCGGACGGCAGATCAGGGCCCCCAACTCCATCACCGCCTGATTGAATATTCCCGGTGAACCCGGGTCCAGCAGCCGGGTCGCCAGTCCCTTGAAGATCGAATAGGAGGGGGCGGCATTGGCCGGTGCATTCAGGGCCAGCAGGCGGGCCAGGACCCGTTTGACATTGCCGTCCACCACTGCATGCCGCCCTGCGAACGCAATGCTCTGGACGGCGGAGGCGATATATTCTCCCACTCCTGGCAAACTTTTGAAGGTGTTCCAGTCATCAGGGATTTTTCCCCGGTACTCCGTCGCGACCACCTGAGCCGCTTTGTGAAGGTTGCGTGCCCGGGCATAATATCCCAACCCCTCCCAGACCTTGAGTACCTCCTGAGAATCCGCCTCGGCCAGGGAGATTATATCGGGAAATCGGCCCAGAAAACACTCATAATAGGCCAGGACGGTGTTGACACGGGTCTGCTGAAGCATCACCTCCGATACCCAGATGGAATAGGGATCGGCGGTCTCCCGCCAGGGCAGTCGTCTGTGATGCACACGGTACCACTGAAGCAGCGGTTCCCGGATACGGTTGATTCGGTCGGTCTTTAATTCGGATGGCTGCATATCGAGTTCAATAAGAAAGCGGTTGATTTAATCTGGTTTGGGGCGCTATATTTCGCCTGAAAAGAAAATTGAAATTTCACGGGTCGATAATCTTCCATTCATTATCAGCCCGCGGACAAAGGAGTCCCACCGGTGTGGACCTGGTTTAAAAAAAAACTCTCCGGCGATTATATGCGGCGACAGATCTATATGATGTCGAGTCTCGGGCTGTTCTATATCATCATCATCGCCTTGTTCGCAATCCCGCTCCTGGGCGCTTTTGTGGTGGTCCTGATTCAGGGGGTGATGGACTTCCGGTTCCTGATTCTGGGCGGCGGCATCCTTCTTCTGGGGCTGGCGCTCTTTTATGCCGGCAGGTTCACCGTACGCTTTTTTCAGAAGGTGCGCCGGGACGGATTTCTGGCCCTTCGGGATGCCCGAAACCGGTCCCGGCAGGGCCAGCCTGTGGAAATCGGTTTATTCGGGGGTCTGCTCACATTCTCATATGGGGGCCGATCCGCCCATTCGGCCCTGGACCATGCCGGGGAACCGCCCCGTCTGATCACCGACGCCACCGGCGAATTCCCCCGGAAAAATGACCCGGTGCGGCAGCTTCGGGAACTCTCGGTTCTCAAAAATGACGGGGTGATCGATGCCGAAGAGTTCCAAAGGCTCAAATCCGCCCTGATCCAGCACTTCTGCGACAGCGAACCGGAAGAAGACCCGGCCGCAGTTTCCGAAGAATAGTCCTTATCCATATTATCTTTTCAGGTGATGGTACGGCGGATAGGTGGACAGCCGTTCATCCTCCACCGGATTACCCACCGTGAAATGGTACAGGCTCTGAAAAGTCGAATCCTCCAATCCCAAAAGCTGATGGACCGGATCATCGAAAAAGCACCCGATTCCGGTGCCGCGAACCCCGTGGGCTTCGGCTTCCAGATAAAGCACCTGCCCGATCATTCCGGTTTCCCAGAACAGGTGCCGGTATCTGTAAGGCGCCTCGGCAACCGTCTCCCGAAAATCGGCGATCATTCCCAGAGAGAACGCGCTGTATCCGGCGATCCCCTGATGGCAGCTGAGGGCCACGGCGGTGTCCTGAAAATTTCCTGCTTCCAACAGGAAAAGACGCCGGTTTCCTTCCACCGGTTCCCACTCGAAATCGGGACGGGTATATTTGCGAATTCGGTCAGGGCCGCTCCCGGTTCGATGAAAGAAATAGAGCCCGGGCGCCATCCTTTCCACTCTGTGGACGAACAGCAGGAGATTCACCCGAGACGGGCCCAGCCCGATGTCGAATGGAGGACAATAGTTCCGGGGCAGGGTCATCTCCAGCATGGAATGAAAGTGATTCCGAGCAAGTAACCCCTCTCCGCTGAAAGAGACAGCACTGCGGCGCCGACGGATAATCTCGGCGGCGGAAAGAGCGGAATCCGCACCTTCGGCAAAAGAGCCGTTTGTAAAAGAAGGCGGCTCTTCATCGGTTCGCGGCTTCCCGGTGGCTTCGGCGGCCCGCCGGATCGCCTTCCAGTCGACCGGATCACGGCTGAGACGGTTGGGGGTCCCTTGAAAAGTCAGTTCTGAAAAGCAGGAGAGAACCTCCCCGGGCAAATCCGAATGCATCTCCGCATCCGAGGGATGAACTGCGCAAATCAAATCGGGGTGTTCGGCTTCCAAAGGCTTCCAATCGGTTCGATCAAACCCCAGTATCCGGTTGACATCCGCGTCCGAAAGCCGGTTGAGGCAGCTCAGTTTCCATCCCTGAAGATTGGCGCTAAAGGCCAGGGCGGCCAGAGCATGGCCCACATCATGGTTGCAGTACCGAAAGGCCCGTTCCCCGTATTTCCAGGCTTCCCGCCAGAAGATGCTGCTCAGTCCCACCAGAAACACCTCCGCTCCGAAATGGCTCAGAATCTTCTCGGAAAGAGTTTCCGGAATGGCCGCCCGCCTTTCCAGCGCATGCGGATAGGGATTGTAGTGGTACACCCCGGGACTCAAACCCTCAGCCTCGGGAATCACCAGGTGGGCCTCGGTGGGATGGAGATTTCCGCTGGAAGGGTTCATCCGCAATGCCCACCGGCTGGGCCCGACCGTCTTCCAGGCGGAAAGCCCCATGGACAGCTCCAGAAAAGGACCGATCGAGCGTTTGTCAACAGGACGACTTGCATGACCGGCCCGGCGATAGAGGTCCCGGTGGCCCCCGGGCGGATCTGTCTTCAGCAGATCCAGGGGAACGGCATCGGCCCCTTCATAGGTGCGAAACGGAATCGGCTGGTTCCGCCAGTCCATATACCCGGAGGACCGCGCGTACCGGCGAAAATGGTGCTTGGTCTCCTGGTGGTAGGTCATAACGGCTTTTGCATCTTTATTCATGCCTTCTCCCTTCCGTTCGGAACCGGGTTTCTATAATTCAGACGATGTAAACATAATCAGTAAACCGGATTTGGAAAGGTGCGTGCCGAAGGAAGCAGGCCAAGAACCGCTGCCTTCTTCATTGACAGTGTTTCAGAGCATAATTCCGCATATTTTCGACAAACCCCACCGCCTCTTTTTCCGCCTTGTAAAAATAAAACCCGCTCAGGAAGCCCGATCCGATGACCCCCTCCTGATGAAAGGTGACCCGGTGGCCACCGTTTTCGGAGCCTACCCCGTAGTACCCGCGGATGGACTGAATGTCCGGGGAAACCAGTCCTCCCTGATCGATGGCGGTAAGCCGATAGTTGATGCGATTCTTCTCGCGGTCCAACTCTCTTTTGAAGGTCGATTTGGCGTGATAAAACATCTTGCGGTAATCATAGGTGATGGTCTGCCATTGGTCCCCCTGCCCGACCAGTTCGACTGCATCGGCATGGCGCGCGTATTGCCGCAACTGGTCCGGTTCATAGAGCATGTCCATTAAACATTTTCCGTCGGCCTTCACCAGAAAACTGCCCGTAAACACATACCGGTTGCCGGTGGTGGAAAACTGATGGCGGATCTCCGTCTCAGATCCCGCAAGCGGGGTAAGGGAAAGATTGGAGATCACCAAAACCGCTGAGAGGAGCAAAAGGCTGCGCATCGGCATCCCCCTTTCTGATGAAGGCGTATTGTTTTGAGAAGCGTTTGGATCTTACCATCTTTCATTCTGTCCCTCAAACCGAATCGGGATGTCCGGGATGAAAAGGGATGGTCAGGATGGTTCCTGCCATCCCGACCATCCGGAATCAAACGCCTCTTGCCTCTGCGATGTATTAACGGTAAAAGAATCCCGACCGGAATGGTCGAACCCAAATCGGAGATAGCAACATGTCCCTTGTAAACTTACAGAATATATCCTTGGGATTCGGTGGCCACCCGCTACTGGACTCGGTTCATCTGACCATCGAATCCGGAGAACGATTGTGCCTTCTGGGTCGAAACGGGTCCGGAAAGTCGACCCTTCTGAAATTGATCAATGGGGAAATGCTTCCGGATTCGGGCGAAATCATTCTCCGCCAGGGGGTGCGAATCTCTCGTCTCACTCAGGAGGTGGATCCCGGTTTATCGGGCCGGGTATATGATGTGGTGGCGGAAAAACGGGCTCAGAAAGAAGATCCCCTGGATGAAGAATGGGACATTCGACCCCGGGTGGAGACGATCCTCTCCCGCATGGACCTGGACCCGGAAGCGGCCTTCGACACCCTTTCGGCCGGTCTCAAACGCCGCGCCCTGCTGGCCCGGGCACTGGTCGCCGACCCCGATCTTCTGCTCCTCGATGAACCCACCAATCACCTGGATATCGGGGCCATTCGGTGGCTGGAGGATTTTCTGCTGCGCCACCTCAAATCTCTTCTTTTCGTAACCCATGACCGCACTTTTCTGCGAAAACTGGCCACCCGAATCATTGAACTGGACCGCGGACGACTTCGAAGCTGGAACTGTGATTACGACACCTTTCTGGAACGAAAAACGGCCGCTCTGGAAACCGAATCGGAGCACTGGGACCGGTTCGACAAGAAGCTGGCCCAGGAGGAAGCCTGGATTCGCCGGGGAGTAAAGGCCCGCCGCACCCGGGATGAAGGGCGGGTCCGTGCTCTGGAGCAGATGCGGGAAGAACGGCGTCTTCGAAGAGAGCGGATAGGCACCGCCGGCCTCCAGGCCCAGGAAGCCCGGCGCACCGGCAAACTGGTAATCGAAGCCGACGAAATCGGCTATCGTTATGACGGGCGGCCCATCATCCAAGATTTCTCCACCAGCATTCAGCGGGGCGATAAAATCGGCATTATCGGTCCCAACGGCGCCGGAAAGACCACCCTGCTCAACCTGCTCCTTGGCCGCCTGACACCGGACAGCGGAAGGGTCCGCCACGGGGTTCATCTGGAGATCGCCTATTTCGATCAGCTGCGCGTCCGGCTGGACGAATCCAGGTCGGTTCAGGACAATGTAGCCGACGGCAACGACCAGATCCTCATCAACGGCAAACCCCGCCACATCATCGGTTATCTCGGAGATTTTCTCTTCCCCCCGGACCGGGCCCGAAGCCCGGTCTCCATGCTCTCGGGCGGGGAACGAAACCGGCTCCTGCTGGCCAAGATCTTCGCCAAACCGGCCAATGTCCTGGTACTGGACGAACCCACCAACGACCTCGACCTGGAAACCCTGGAGATGCTGGAAAACCTCCTGGTGGATTACACCGGCACCCTGCTGATGGTCAGCCATGACCGGTCTTTTCTAAATCACGTGGTCACCGGAATTTTCGCTTTTGAAGGGGAGGCCACGGTCAACGAATACGTCGGCGGATACGACGACTGGCTGAATCAGCGGCCTGAACCGGAACAAGCCTCGGAAAAACCAGCCGCGCCGCCGCCCAAGCCGAAACCCCGGGCTGAACGGCCCAGAAAGCTCAGCTACAAGGAAAAGCAGGAACTGGAAACCCTGCCGGAGCGGATTGAAAAATTGGAGGCGGAACAGGTTCATCTGCACCGGAAACTAGCCGATCCGGCGATCTACAAAAATGAAGGCGAGGATATCGCCGGTTATAAAGAGCGGCTAGAATTTTTGGAAACGGAACTGACCGAGGCCTATGACCGGTGGGAGGTGTTGGAGGGCATGGCGGAAAGGCCTCCATGATTCCGCCGCCTCGGGTGCGGTTATCGATATCCTCCGCTCCCCGGTCCCAAAAGCCCCCGTCCGCCGGCATCATCCGATGTTTCTTGGTAGATGGGGGCATATCGCCGGTTCATGTCATGGAGGTCGCGACTTCCGTAATCCGGAATTGAACCGGAAACATCGCCGTCCGCCGTGTTGGTTCGGGGTCTCGTCGGCGGAAGCGTTTTACCGGCGGCCGGTTTGAACTTGGATTTGGCGGCCGTTTTTTTAGGAAGGCGGGTGCTTTTTTCAGGGGCATCGGAGCGGGTCTGGCCGGCAGTCCGGATTTTGGTTTCAGCCGCAGTTTCCAAGGCGGCGAGCCGATCTTCCAGCTTTTCGCAGTCGCATCCGGCGGTTTGAGAGGTCACCGGCTGTGAATCGTCCGATACGAGGCCGCTGATCCGATTTTCCAGATCGGCGATCCGGTCTTCCAAACTGTTCAATTCTTTATTGTTCAGTTCTTTGCTGCCGGGCGGGTGAATCTTGCCCACCAGGCTGTTTGCCTTGGTCTCCAGTTTCGCCACCCGGGTGTAGAGATCGCCGGCCGCCGGTTTCTGCAGGTATACCAAGATGAGGGCGGTCAGCCCCGCCAACCACAGCACCATAAGCACCATGACCAGCGCGCCGGTTTTAGATGAGTTGGGTTTATCCTTGCTCATGAACTTCCTCCTTCCGCCTCTGAATGGCTGATCCGTTCCGTCTGTTCGGAAGGACGCATTCTCCTTTCCGGAGGCGGCGCGTGAAAAGTTGCAGGTATTCAAAAGGATCTGTCGAATACAACGCGTATTCGGGTTGGGGCCGACCCGAAGCTGCATCAGCTAAAACAGAAAATTCTGAAAACATCAAGTATTTTTCCCGGTAAAGGCGTCGAAAGCCTCCCAGAACTGATCCCGATATTGATCCGATTCCATGAGAATTTCATGGTAAGCATCTGAAATAAATTTGAAACGGCAATCAGACAAGGCTCGGCAGGTTTTTTTCTGGGCCTCCGGTGGAACCACCCGGTCCGCGCCGGCGGTGACCATCAGGATAGGTGTATCGACGGCCCTGAGGTAATCGGGTCGCATCAGGATTTCCATAGACTCGAATGTGGCGGCAAGCCACCCGAATGTGACCCCTCCGAGAGCCAATTCGGCATTGCCGTCGACGGCGATTCCGGTAACCAGATAGCGCTTCGGGTCGGTTGTGAGAACATTGTTTTTGAATCGATCGGGGCCGGGAGGCCGATAGCATCCTTCCCCCGGAGCATAGGAATGGGTCTGCCGCAGCTGCCGAGCCAGACGGGTCAGCCAGACCGTCAGGAGTTTGGGAACGGGCGGGGTGTAGATGTCCACCATGGGAGAAACCAGCACCGCTTTAGAAATGATCCCGGTATGGTCGTGAAGATACCGAAGCAGGATATGCCCGCCCATGGAATGGCCCAGGCAGATCAGGGGCTCGGACGCGTCCGGGGATAAAACTTGGGTAACGAATTGATTCAGGTCACCGATGTATTCTTCATAGCTGGCCACATACCCCTTGTGCCGGTCGGTAAGCCCCCGAGAAGAAAGCCCCTGACCCCGCCAGTCGAAGCTGTAGACGTGAAAGCCCCGTCGGTTCAGGTCCTGAATGGTTTCAGCATATTTCTCCATAAATTCCGACCGCCCTGATAGCAGAAGAATTGTGCCATGCACAGGCCTGCGGCGGCAGGGGTAAATTCCGTAGCGAATCCGGCATCGGTCCGGGGTGGTCAGGTAATCGATTTGTGATATCATGTTGTGTTGAATCTAATTCAATGAAATCACGGCACGCCTTTTATCGTTGCCTAAGTTTCCATACTCTTGTAAGAAAGGAATCTTTTTGAAAAACGGTGATATCGAAAAGCAATACAGATAATAAAAAAAGCAAGAAGGGAATTGCATATGCGGGTTTTAATCACGGGCGGCGCCGGTTTTATCGGGTCGCATCTGGCCGAAGCCTGCCTTGAAAAAGGTGATGAGGTCTATATCATCGACGATTTGTCCACCGGCTCTTTGGAAAACATCAAGCCGCTGCAGCGGGACGAGCGGTTCAAAAGCCGGTTTTTCGACCATATCGACTCGATCCTCAACCCCAATCTGATGCTGGAACTGATCGGTACTTGTGACATGGTCTATCATCTGGCGGCCGCCGTGGGGGTCAAGTATATTCTGGACAACCCGCTTAAGTCGATCAAAATCAATGTAGAGGGCACCGAAAAGGTTCTGGAACTCTGCGCCAAGTTCAAAAAAAAGGTTCTCATCGCCTCGTCCTCCGAGGTATACGGAAAACACCTGCATGCTCCCCTGGTGGAGACCGACAACATCATTTACGGCCCGACCAGCAAGTTCAGGTGGAGCTATGCCGCCTCCAAACTGATGGATGAATTCACCGCCCTGGCCTATTACCGGACCAAAAAACTGCAGGTGGTCATCGCCAGACTATTCAATACGGTGGGACCCCGTCAGACCGGGGCATACGGCATGGTTATCCCCCGATTCGTCTCCCAGGCTCTGGACGGGACGCCGCTGAGCATCTACGGAGACGGCGCACAAACCCGGACCTTCACCTATGTCAAGGATGTGGTGGAAGCTTTCATGGCTCTCATGGAAAGCGACCGGGCCGCGGGGGAGGTGTTCAATATCGGCGGCACCGAAGAGATCTCCATACTGGATCTCGCCCACAAGATCATTAGAGAAACCGGGTCGAACTCGGCCTGTGAACTGATCCCCTATGAGAAGGCGTTTGCCAAAGACTTCGAAGATATGCAACGACGGGTGCCATCCATTGAAAAGATCCGCGACACCATCGGATTTGAGCCGAAAACCAAACTGGATGCCATTTTGCGTCGGGTGATCAACTATCAGCGGTCGCTGATAAGGTGATAGATCCGCCGAATCCCGCAGATTTTTAGGATCAGACCTTGTATTTGCCGAAATCCTCCGGGTTGAGCTTATCGAGATAGTCGGCCCATTTTTTTCCTTCTTCGCTTTCATCCACCATCTCCGCTTCGCCGTCGGCGAGAGCCGATTGGTCGATCACCTTTTCATCCACAAAAATGGGGGCACCGGTCCGCAGAGCGATGGCAATCGCGTCGCTGGGACGGGCATCCATATCAAATGTGTCGCCCTCCGTTTTAAAATGGATGCGGGCGAAAAAGGTGTTGTCTTTGAGATCGCAGACCTCCACCTTGGCCACCTCGATATGGAGCTGATCCGCAAAATTTTTAAAAAGATCATGGGTCATGGGACGATCAAACTTTATATTCTGAAGGGCCGACACAATGGATGTAGCCTCCAGCAGCCCGATCCAGATGGGCACCGCCCGGTTGTCTTCATCCGATTTGAGAATGATGATCGGGGTGTTGGAAGTCGGATCCATGGTCAGGCCCGCTATGCTTACCTTATGCAGCATAACTCTTTTCTCCTTTCCCGCGTGAAGGTTCACGCAAAATCAATCTGCCCCCGAGGGAATGCAAAAAGGCCTCCTCGATTTTAACCCGAACCTGGCGGCCGATCAAATTTTCTTGGTTCTTACCATCATCCGGGGAGATAAAATTGACGATTTTGTTGTCGGTGGCGCGCCCGCTCCACTGAATTCCCTTCCCGGCACTTTCCCTTCGCTTGCTCGGGCCGTCCACCAGAACCTGTGCAGTGGCGCCGATCAGAGCCCGGTGCTTTCGAAAGGTGCAGGTTTCCTGAAGTTCAAGCACCCTTCGAAGACGTTCGCTTTTTTCCGCGTCGGGAACGGGATCGGAAAAACGGGATGCCGGGGCGTTGGGACGGTCGGAATATTTAAAGGCGAACAGGCCGTCGTATTGAACAGTGCGGATCAGATCCAGTGTGGCCTCGAAGTCAGCCCGCACTTCCCCCGGAAACCCGACGATAATGTCGGAGGTGACCGCAATATCGGGACGGTACCGACGCAGCTGTTCGATTTTTTCCAGGTAGATGTCCCGGGTATAATTGCGGTTCATACGGCCCAAAACCGCATCGGCCCCGGACTGAACCGGAAGATGAATATGGTTGCACAGTTTGCTCAGGTCGCGGAATGCGGCCATCAAATCTTCGGAGAGGTCCTTGGGATGAGAAGTAGTAAACCGGATTCGCTCCAGCCCCTGAATGGCATTGATCTTCTCCAGAAGAAGACTGAAGGAGCACCAGCCTTCCTTTTTGCCGTAGCTGTTGACGTTCTGGCCGAGAAGGGTGACCTCCCGAACCCCGGACCCGACCAGGCCATGAATCTCCTGAATGATTTCTTCGGGTCTTCGGCTCATTTCCCGCCCGCGCACATAGGGGACGACGCAGTAAGTGCAGAAATTTTCGCACCCCTGCATGATGGTTACAAATTTGCTGATGGATTTCTCGCCGGACATTTCCCGGGGGAATTCGGCTTGATCGAGTTCGTCGGTCATCTCCACATCCACAATGCGGCGGCGGCGGGACTCGACTTGCTCCACCATCTTCGGAAGACGACCCACCGCTCGAGTACCGAACACCAGGTCCAGATAGGGGGCCCGTTTGAGGATTTGACGGCCCTCCTGCTGGGCCACACATCCGCCCACGGCGATGATCAACTCCGGCCGCTTTCGTTTCAGCTCCGCCAGACGACCCAGAAAGCTGAAGGCCTTCTGCTCCGCCTTTTCACGAATGGAGCAGGTATTGACCACTACCAGATCAGCCCGATCCACCATATCGGTCCGGTGATATCCCATCGGATGTAGAAGAGCGGCAATGCGGTCGGAGTCATAAACGTTCATTTGACAGCCGATGGTATTTATATACAGGTATTTGGTACGATCCATTGAAAACCTTATCGAGCTGTTTCCTGCGGGTCCGAGGGTTCAATTCGAATGCGACCGGCGACATCACGCAATATCTCTTCCACTTCCTCCTCACAACCGGGTGAAATATACAAAAGCACCACTCCCTTGGGTGAATCGATAGTGCTCAGAAGTGCGATGCCGTCATAGCCTTCGAGGATGAATTTTAAAAAGTGAATTTTTCGCCGGTCTACCCGGTAATACTTTTTGACAGTCTTCACAACATAGGACGCTCCCAGTTTTTTGTAAAGGTTATCATCATCGCTCGCGGGATATCAATAAAAAAGTTCCGGCCTCGATCACGGTTGGAGCCCAATTAGCTGTTGTCCGGATCGGGTGAATGAGGTATGTTTCCGGCCATGAAACACGAATGGCACATTCTGACCCCGGGTCGAAATCAAGTGGAGAAGATCCGGCGGATTCTGGGCTGCTCGCCCGTCACCGCGACGGTGCTGGCCAACCGCGGCATCGAAGACGAAGCCGGAGTGAAACAGTTCATGAACCTATCCCTGGCCGATCTTCGCCCGCCCTTCGGCATCAAAGACATGGATGCTGCAGTCCGCCGGATTGCTCAGGCGATCCGGAATCAGGAGCGGGTTCTGATCTTCGGCGACTACGACGTCGACGGAATCACCGCCACCACACTTCTGCTGGAATTTTTCCGATTCATCGGCCTCCATGCCGATTATTACATCCCGCATCGGTGCAATGAAGGGTATGACATTCAGGTGGCCCATATTTTCGGGGTGGCACTGCCCCGGGAGACAGACTTGATCATCACGGTGGACTGCGGCTCCAGCCGACACGAAGCGGTCCGCTCGGCCCGGGAAAGCGGCATCGACATGATCATCACCGACCACCACACCATCGCATCTCCCCCGGCGGCGGCGGCGGTAATCAACCCCAGGCGCGCCGACTGCACCGCCGGTTTCGACCACCTGGCCGGTGTGGGGGTCGCTTTTGCACTGGTGGTCTGTCTGAGGAAACACCTTCGGGAGAGCGGGTTCTGGAAATCCCGCTCCGAACCGAATCTAAAAAACTTTCTGGACCTGGTGGCTCTGGGCACCATTGCAGATATGGTTCCCCTGAAGGGGGACAACCGTATCCTCTCCAGAATCGGAATGGACGTGATCAACGCCGGCAACCGACCCGGTCTGACCGCCCTGCTCAAGGCCGCCGGGGTCCGGGAGGCGGTTCGGGACACCGACGATATCGCCTTTCGACTGGCCCCCCGCCTCAATGCCGCCGGCCGGCTCGACCACGCCAAAACCGCCGTGGAACTGTTGACCACACGGGACCCCGTGCGGGCCGAGGAAATCGCCGATTCACTGAATGAGCTGAACCGCCGTCGGCAGCAGACCGAAAAACGGATGCTGGAAAGGGCCCTCGCCTGTTTCGGGGATGATCCCGAAGAAACCGGCCGATGCGCACTGGTTTTGGCGCATTCAGACTGGCACGAAGGGGTGTTGGGTATTGTCGCCTCCAAACTGACGAACCAATTTTTTCGGCCGACGATACTGATCTCCTCTCGAAACGGCATCGGAAAAGGCTCGGGAAGAAGCATTCCCGGGGTTAACCTTTATGAGGGCCTGCGTGCCTGTTCGAGCCATCTGGAAAAATACGGGGGTCATCCAATGGCCGCGGGCCTTCAGATTCGACCCGAGCGAATCGATGCATTTCGCCAGGATTTCGAGGCGTGGGCGTCGGAATTCGTCGGTCCGGAACCGCCGTTAAAAAAGATCGCCATCGACTGCGAACTCAATTTCCAAGAAGTCACGGAAACCCTGATCAATGAACTGGAAAGGCTGATGCCTTTCGGAGAGGGCAATCCGGAACCGCTCTTTCTGGCCCGAAACGTTCAAGTCTCCTCTTCAAAAATCATCGGAAAACACCACCGACGGATGAGCCTGCGCCAGGGCAACCCATCGGCCAGAGCCATGAACGCCATTCAGTTCAATGTCGATCGAAGCCGATTGACCGACAACTTTGAACAGATCGCCTTCAGACTGCGGTGGAATCGATGGAAAGGTCGAAAAACCGCCCAGATAATTATCGAGGAAACCTGAACATTTTTCTTGCAAATGGCGGGAAGTGCCATTAATATGATGGGATATTGACAAGCAGTTAAACATCTTCAAGAAGGGATTTTCGAATGGCAAAGGTATTTCGCCCAAGCACCCGGGAGGCCAGCATCCTCTCGAAAATAGAGTCTTCCAAAGAACATGCCCGTCGGCAGGCCATCAACAGCGTGCGGGACCATATCGACACGCTGAGCAATGCGGTCACTTCCAAACTGGTCGAAAACAAGTTCGTGGAAACCACCAACAAAAACGGCTTTGAAGAGCAGATCCACAAAAGTCTCGACAAGCTCATCTATGCCGATGATTTTGATATCGATTATCAGATCGCGCCCTACCGGAATCTGGTTTCCAATCCCCACATCGTGAGTTTGTATTTGACCGCTTTCGTGATCGAAAAAATGATCAATCACAAGGATGTCATCGATATCTTCGGAGCGGACGATGAAATCTATCACTGCATCAATCGGCAGGTGCAAAAACATCTGACCTGAAAATGCGCCCCTCGTTCCACCCCAGGCTCGTCAATCCTCCATTTGGCGATCCCGGCGTGTTTGTCCCCTTTGCTCATGAAAAACGGGCCATGATGTTCGACCTTGGGGATATCCATTCCCTGCCCCCCCGAGATATCCTCAAGATCAGCCACATCTTCATTTCCCACACCCACATGGATCATTTCTTCGGATTCGACCACCTGCTGCGTCTCTTCCTGGGAAGGGAGAAGGTCCTGCACATTTTCGGCCCCGGAGGAATTCTGAAGAATGTGGAAGGAAAACTGTCCGGGTATACCTGGAATTTGGCCGAAAGGTATGCCAGGGATTTTTCCCTGAAAGTGGCCGAAGTCGGTCCGGATCGCCTGCTGACCAGAGAATACCCGTGCCGAAATCGATTTCGCCCGGAATCGGACGCGGTTCAGACCCCTTTTGACGGATTCCTGTTGAAAGAATCCGGGCTCTCGGTATCCGCGAACCTTCTGGATCATGCCACCCCCTGTCTCGGATTCACCCTGCAGGAGCGCTTTCATGTCAATATTTTAAAAGAACGGGTCGAAGAACTGGGCCTGAAGGTGGGGCCATGGGTGAGGCGTTTTAAAACCGCCCTTTTTGAAGAACGGCCTTCCGATTCACATTTCCTTGTCGATTTCCCCGATGCCGACGGACCGATATTCTCTCTGGGGGATCTGGCAGACCGGATCGCCCGAATCACCCCGGGCCAGAAAATCACCTACATCACTGATTCCGCCTATACCCGGTCTAACCGGGAAAAAATTCTCGCCCTTTCCGGGGGAGCGGACGAGCTTTTTATCGAGGCCGTTTTCTCGGAGGCCGATCGAGATATGGCGGCGCAAAAGCGTCATTTGACCGCCCATCAGGCCGGCACACTGGCGGGGTGGGCCGGTGTGAAGCGATTCACGATCTTCCATTTCTCGCCCCGGTACACCGACCGGGAAGACATTCTGCTCCAGGAAGCCCGACTCGCATACAAAGCCGCCACAAAAGGCCATTGAGCATGGACCTGGAAACATTTTTCGTTAGTACCGCCGGATGCAGGATTCGGGTTCAACGCCTCGGCTCCGATATTGGCGCGGATGATCCGGCTCTGGTTTACCTCCATGAGGGCCTGGGCAATATTGCCATCTGGCGGGACTTTCCGGATATTTTGTGTCGGGAAACCGGGCTGCCGGGAATCGTCTATGAACGGCGGGGCTACGGGGAATCGAACTGCTTTGAAACCCCCTGGCCCGAAGATTATCTGGTTACCGAGGCGACGGTTTATCTGCCCGGCGTTTTAGACGCTTGCGGCGTAAACAGAGCGGCCCTGATCGGCCACAGCGACGGCGGGTCCATCGCGCTGATCGCCGCCGCCGCTTTTCCCGACCGAATTCTCGGCGCCGTTACCGAAGCGGCCCATATCTTTGTGGAAGAGATCACCCTGACCGGCATCCGCCGGGCCCTTCACATTCTCGAGACCACCGAACTTAAAGCCAAGCTTTCCCGGTATCATGGAAAAGATGTGGACCGGATCATTCGACGTTGGTCCGACACATGGCTCAATCCCGGCTTCCACGGCTGGAGCATCGAATCTTTTCTGCCCCGAATCACCGCACCGCTCCTGGTGCTCCAAGGTGAAAACGACGAATACGGCACTGCGGCCCAGGTGGCCGGCATCGCGCAGGGGGTTTCCGGGCCGGTGGAGACCCGCCTCATTCCCGACTGCGGCCACATCCCGCATGTTCAGGCCCGGGAAACGGTACTCGGTTATATGAAAAAATTCATTCGGGAGTTGACTTCTTAGCAGGACAGTTTCGATACCCACCGGGTCAAGGCGTCCAGATTCACCCCCCGAAACCGGTTCAACCGCTCCTGGAGAGTAGCCAATGCCCTCGGGATATAGGATTCGAACGCCGTTTTCCCCTTCACCCGGGTCAGGTACCCATACGCCCCTAATATCTGAAGATTTCGGGTCACGGCACAAAATTCGTACCCCCGCAGAAAATTCTGGGAATCGAAGGAAATGTGTGCAGATAGACGCTCGATAAATTCTTTCAGCAGTCTCTCCTGAAGAGAAGCATCCAGACCGGTGTAGGGATCGATGAGAAGAGAGGCAAGATCATACTGCAGCGGCCCCAACCGTGCTCCTTGAAAATCGATGAAAAAGCATCGGCCGTTTCTTACCATAATGTTGCGAGACTGCATGTCCCGGTGGATCACGCCGGGCACGCCGTATTCCTGAACCCCGTCGGCCAGGGTCTGAAATTCCGGTTCAAATTCCTGAAATTTGACCGGTATTCCCAGATATCCATCCACAAAAGCATCCAAAAAATAACGGCATTCCTTTTCTACAATAAGATTTCGATCATAAGCCGGGGACTGACAGGTCCAATTCGGATCGAATCCCTCTCGGCCGGCAACCCCGAAATGAGCAAGCGTTTCGATCACCTTTCGATACCATTCCAGAATCCCGCCGTCCTCCTCTCCCCGGACCCGTGACTGCAGGTGTTGATCCCCGAGATCTTCCAGAAAAACAAGTCCGGAAAACCGGTCGTCCCAATGGATCTCGGGTACCGGTATCCCTTTTCGAAAAAGGTGCCGCCCGATATCGATAAAGGCGTCTACCTCCTGGGGTTTCGATTCGAATCCGCGCAGGCCGTGGTCGGCCAGAATCAGGGAACCGACGGAGGTCACCAATCGGCTCCATCGCCGATCGGAACCGTCTCCGCACAGGGGGATTTCATGAAAAGGGTCGTCCCTGTAATTTGAAAAGGCCGCGCGAAAAGCGGCGGGGACCGCGCGATTCACGATCGCATCCCGGTATCTCTCGGGAGTACCCAGATCATGCCAGTCACATCCATCCGCCAGGTAAGCGTTGACCGTCAGACCGGTCTCGATCATCTTTCGATAGGCATCGATGCTGCTGTAACAGACCCCCTCCGGGATAAAATCAAGAACCACCTGATTCAGCACCTGGAGTCCGGTAAAAGTTCTATAGATCCGGGGCCGGATCGCCTCTTTCTCGGAAACGGCCTTTTCGAATCCGAGGATTTTGCCCTCTCGTGCCAAGAACACGGAATCGAAACGGCGATCGTGACAGACGGCCAGAGTAGCCGGACCGCCATGTTTCCGGTGGAAATCATACAAGGCTTTCAGGTCGATATTGATCAGGATGTCGCTGTTGATGACCACAAACGGCCGCTCGTCCCAGAAATCGGCCGCATTTTTGATGGCCCCGCCGGTTCCCAGGATGTCGGGCTCAAATCGGGTGGTGACCGGAATCGGATATTCGACCGCGGCGATGTGGGCCTCGATTTTTTCCGCCAAATGGTGGGTATTCACCAGAACCGCTTCACATCCGGCGTTCGCCAGGTACCGAATCTGAATGTCCAGCAGGGTGTCCTCGCCCACCGGAAAGAGCGGTTTGGGCAGATGCCGGGTGTGGGGAAGCAGGCGGGTTCCCAGTCCCGCCGCCAGAACCAGGGCCTTCATGACTGAAGCAGGTTGAGGTACCGCCGTATTTTTTCGGCAAAAAATTGAATCACCTCTTCATCCTCCGAGCCTTTGATCCCCTCGCTGAGGTAAAAATCTATGGCATTTTTCAAATTGATTTTAGAGAGGGACTCGGGAAGTTCCACCTCTTTTTTCTTGTACATCCGGTTTCCCATGGACTGAATCTTTTTGAGCCGATCCTTGGATTCGATGAAATTTCGAGGATACCTCATGAAAAAATTGAGGACGATCCAGTAGGATTCGAAATAGGTTTTGAGAAAAGCGGAAAATATTTTCAGCTTTCGGTACCCGGCCGAAGTCAGATTATAGGTGTCCGGCAGCGTGGGATGCGGTATCAGCACCGCCTCATCTATAAATGATTTGATATTCTTTTGAATAAAGTGCTCCGGCGTCTTTTCAGCCTCGTAGGCGAACTCGTTTTTCATGATTCTAAGCAGAAAGGCATAGCTTTCCCGAATCTGAGCGGTTGAAAACTGAAAGGCGTCCCGCTCCAGAATCGACAGGGCGGTGAAGGCACCGGGGATGAATGCGGATACGCTGTTGTTCTTGTAGTAATCCAGGGCCGGTCGCTTGCTTTCGTTTAGGATGTAGGACCGCTCCTCAGTGTCTTCCTCCTTTTTATCCGTCTTCTCAATTTTATCCGGAGACACCGGTTCGATGAATTTTCTCTGGATATAAGAATCGATGACATATTCGAAGGCGAGTTCGGGTTCAACCAGCAGTGTATCCGCAAGGGTTGCTTTATGGATGGTCAGATAGTTCATGTAGGTCTGAATATCCTCCATGAGCTGATTGTGAGAGAATCGATGTTTCTGAGCATTCAGAACGGCCCCGGCTACTACCGCGTGGGGGGTCACTACCGTGACCTTGTCGATGGCATTGACCAGCTGATACCCCAGATTGCGGCAGAAAGTATTCTGCTCTTTGGTGCTCATTTCCTGAAAAGTTTTGCCCTCTCCGGCCAACAGATCATTCATGGAAATGCCTTCATGGAACCGAATATAAATGATTCCATAGCGTTTTTTCAGGAATTTTCGCGCCTTCACCACCTGCCACAGGTTCTCCGGCCTTTTCTGGCCGCCTTCCAGTTCATGAAGATAGGCGCCTTCTTCCAGAACCCGGTCATATCCGACAAAAACCGGCACAAAAATCAGGTCTTCGCTGGCTCCCAGGCGAAAGGCGTTCAGGAGAATATTCAGAAGGCCCAGTTTGGGTGCGAGCAGCTTTCCGGTTCGGCTCCTCCCCCCCTCGATAAAGAATTCGATATTGAAGCCCTCTTCCAATAGCTTGTATACGTATTCGGCAAATACCTTGGAATAGAGCACCGCGCCTTTAAAGGTTCGCCGAATAAAGAAGGCGCCGCCCGCCCTGAAAATCGGTCCCAGGGGCCAGAAAGAAAGGTTTTTGCCTGCTGCAATATGCGGGCATGGCATGTCATTGTGGTAGAGAATATAGGAAAGGATCAGGTAATCGATATGGCTCTTGTGGCAGGGCACCAGCACCAGCGGTCCGCGTCGGGACATGCCCTTTACCCGGTTCAGTACAGCGGTGTTGACGGAGACGCCCTCGAACATCAGGTTGATCATTCCTCGGAGAACCATCGACATGAACTGGATCAGGTTGGCATTGTACCGGGCGGCAATCTCGTCGATATTGGCATTGGCTTCCTTGTATACCTTGTAAAGAGGGGTATTTCGAGTCTCCGCAAAATGTTCCAGAAAACTTCTCAGCCGATCGTTTGTGAGGATGTTCTCTTTCAACTCCTCCCTGGATTTGAGAATCGGTCCGGTAATACTCTGCCGATGTCGGTTTATCTGCACCAGAAGCCGTCTCCGCAGTTTGAGTGCCTGCTTATCCGGACTCAGTTCGCGATTGCCTTCATGCTCGATATAGTCTTTCAGGTTCACCGGTTCGGACACTTCGACAAAAACGCTGGCCGGTTTTTTCAACAGGGCGAAAAACCGGCGGATCTTGCCCGGGTTCTCCTGGCTTCCGAAAAACATATCCAATATTCCGGGGCGGGACCGGCGCGGTCGTTTGCTGTAGAAAATAAGCTGAGGAACGATATAGATCGGCCGCTGCATCGAATGTTGCGTTTCAATCAGGTAACGCAGCGGATCCGGATTGGATTTAACGAATCGAAGGTAAAACCCCCGCTTTTCCACCAGCGACAGCATCGCCGCATGCCCGTTTTTCAGTTCGTCCCGAATGTATCCGGTGTCATACGGGTCCGGAAAAGAAAACCGGGTGAAAAAATGGTGCATATGACCCAGAAAAATTCTGAACAACCGGGAGAGCGGCTGCAAAAAAAATACTTTGTAATCGAAACCGATCTCCGGAACCGGGAGTTTTTCCTGTTCATATCGGGTGTGATAAAAAAGGAATTCGAAGTCGCTTTTGTATTTGTTGGTGTAAACGACAATGGCGTCATCGGGAATGGACCGGATCACTTCCACCTGGGCTTCCCCAATGCGAATGCCGGAAAACAGAACCCGAAGGAGATAGGAAGAGGGTTTTCCGAAATGCCTCGGAAAAAAACAGCGGAAGTGATAGTCGGTCCCCAGCAGAACCCGGTCGAACCATCTGCCTGCTCCGGAGGTTACCCGCGTGAGACCTGATTTGATCTGCTTATACATATTCCCTGTCCGTTCGGGTTTTGGTGAATATCATCATGACGGAAATCTTTCCGGATCGGAAACCAGAAAGAAGTAACAAAAGGCGGTTGTATTTGCAATGACTAATTATCGAAACTTAGGATAAAATCCAATCTTTATCGGAACTTATCTAAGCCATTCCGGTTGAAGAAAATAAAAGACCAGGTCCATAAATTTAAGCTTGCGTAAAAAAAGTTGATATGGTATTTCGGTACAGCCATTGTCAA
>JBEPWQ010000039.1:0-20545 GCA_041642315.1 Desulfobacteraceae bacterium
GGTATTGGTGGATACCTTTCTGCCCAGTGTCAAGGACGGCGATTTGGTGGCGCGTCTTCGGAAGGGCATTCGCGTCTGCGATCTGGGATGCGGGGAAGGGCTCGCCCCGATCCTCATGGCCGAGGCTTTTCCGAAAAGCGAATTCGTCGGCTTCGATATTTCCGAAGAACCCCTGTCCATCGCCCGGAATGCGGCAGCGGATCGGAACCTGCCCAATGTGTCCTTCCTCAACCGGGATGCGGCCCGACTCATGGAGGACGAATCGGTGAAAGGGAGATTTGATTACGTAACCGCCTTCGATGCCATTCATGACCAAAACCGCCCCCTGGAAGCTTTGAAGGGGGTCCATCATATTCTCAAACCGGGTGGGTGGTTCTCCATGATCGATATCGCCGCTGAAACCGACCTGGCGCGCAACATGGATCACCCTATGGGCCCGTTCCTGTACACGGTGAGTCTGATGCACTGCATGCCGGTGGGCCGGGTGGACGGCGGACCGGGCCTCGGAATGATGTGGGGGCGTGAAAAAGCGGTCGAGATGTTGAATTCGGCCGGTTTTTCAGCAGTGGATGTTCTGGAGATACCCGATGACCCCTTCAACTTCCACTATTTCTGCCGGAAATAGGGGCCGGTTTCAGTCTGAACACAACATAAATTTCATCGCGAGAGAAAATGATGAACCAGCCTTCGAACCGGAATCCTTCTGCCGACAATAATTAAAATGAAGCCGTCTCTATAGCGTCGCCTTTCATTTGCTATCAGTCGACAGTCATCTCTATGCCGAGGTGTATCTTTAAGGCGGTTTCTATGCGGGCCAGGCTTTCATCATCCAACATACCGATGGTTTTTATTATCCGGCGTTTATCCAGAGTACGGATTTGATCTGCTTTCACCTTTGAATCCTTGGGAAGATTGCCCGACCCTTTGGGAAGTTTAGCCTCAAAAGGATAAATCTTTGCCAAATTCTTTGAAGTGATCGGCAGAACGGTTACCGTTCCGGAGAAACGGTTATTGATATCGTTTGAAATGATAATGACAGGTCTTGTTTTTGAAATTTCATGACCTGTGGTCGGATCCAATGATGCAAGATGAATTTCGCCTCTTTTAATAATTATCCCATCCCTCCAGATCGGCGGCCTCGAATTCAGTTGCAATTTCAAGGCTTTCAATGAAACCGGCGCGATAGCCTTCAGCCAGTTTTTTCTCAAGCGCTCCTTTTTGGGCTTGCTGCACTTTTAGCTGAATGGCTTCAGCAATAAACAAGCTGCGCTTCCGAGGTCCGGACATTTGATCGATGAGGCATACCAGATCTTTAGGTAGTGTGATGTTAATACGGATGTTTTCGGTGTCCATATTTGTTCCTTTGCATGTGTATTATATCGCGTCTAATATCCGTCATTACGGTGTGGTTGTCAAGGAGAAGTATTTCTCGTAGGTCCCGTAATCCAAAGCAAATGGATTATTACAAATGCGTGGAAAATCATTTCGAACAAATGCAGGGCGCTTGGGATGCTCTGGCAGACCGATGCTGAAATGGGTACAGCGCGGGGAACTGCCGGTGCCGATCACGACGACCTCGAGCGGGCAAATCCGGTGATTTCAACCGCAAAGATTCTCTTCTTTCCTTTTTAATAATTTCTACGTTTTGATATAGACAATTCCAGTTCTCTATCCTATATAGGTTCCAGGGTTCGAGTAGATTCCCCCAGATCCTCCTCATTGATGGCCCAAGTAGATTTTTCCTTTTTAGCGCTTGGAGTTGGGGCATCTGTATGCTCAGAAAAATCCTCCGGCACTAGAGGTGAAGCATGCCGACAAAGCCAAGAAAACATGAGATCAATCAAATGGGTAGTTTAGTAAAAATCGGCTGTCCAGATGAGGAGATACAGACCCTTAGGCTAGCTGTGGAACAATCTTTCCATGGCATAAATATAGCCGACCTTGAAGGCATAATCATTTACGCCAATCCGGCATCAGAGGCGATGTACGGGTACCGAAAAGGGCAACTTGCAGGAAAACACGTGGGTATATTTAATGCGGAACCAAAGATGTCGAGAACTCAAATTATACCTTCAATCAAATCAAACGGAAGTTGGTCGGGCGAACTCATCCAAAAGCGGAAAGATGGTTCGCATTTTCCGGCGCATCTTTCGGCCTCAATCGTGGTTAACGATAATGAACCCATCGGAATGCTGGGAATCGTCAAAGACATCACCGAGAGAAAGTTGGTTGAGGAGGCGCTGCGTGAGAGCCGCGAACGGATAGAGCGATCCCAACAGGTCGCGCATTTAGGCAGTTGGGAGTTTGAGATCGCCAGTCAAAAACTGATTTGGTCGGACGAGGTATACCGAATTTTCGGCTACCAGCCCCAGGAGTTCAGCCCTACCTATGAAGCGTTTCTGGAGCACGTGCATCCCGAAGATCGTGCCAGGATAGACGCTGTTTATAAGAGATCATTGCAGGAAAATCTGGATAGTTACGAAATGGAACATCGAATTCTTCGCCAAGCCTCCGGCGAAATCCGATTTGTTCACGAAAAATGCGACCACTTGCGCGATGCTGACGGTCGCATTGTCCGCTCACTGGGCATCATTCATGACATCTCCGAGCGCAAACAGGCGGAGCAGGCACTCCAAAGATTGAATGAGTCCCTGGAAGAGCAGGTGGCCGAGCGCACCGCACTGGCCGAGGCACGGACCAGGCAGCTTCAGGCTTTGTCGGTGGAATTGATAGAGGCCGAGGAAAGGGAGAGACAGCGTATTTCTCATCTTTTACACGAGAATCTGCAGCAGGTCCTGGCCGCCGCCAAATTCCATTTGCAGGAAATCTGCGAAACCCTGCCTCATTCAACCGAACTTATGGATGTCGTGCAGATGCTGTCCGAGTCTATTGCAATATCGCGGAATCTTTCCCAGGAGCTGACCCCTGCCATATTGCATCAAACAGATTTGGCGAAGTCGCTGGAATGGCTGTCCCGGCACATGGGCGAGCAGTTCGGATTAGATGTCAGGATTGATGCCGAGGCGGTCCATCCGCTAGAAAAGTCTTCATTACAGATGTTCGTATTCCGGGCCGTTCAGGAACTGTTGTTCAATGTGGTCAAGCACGCCGGTGTGAAAAGTGCCCGGGTGGCCCTCTCTTACACGGATGATGATATTATCATCCATGTCAGTGACGAAGGTCGGGGCTTCAATCCTGACATCCTGAATTCATCCCCTGAAAAGGCCGGATTGGGTTTGCTGAGCCTGCGGGAACGCGCGAGCTATATTGGAGGCAGCTTCAAGATCGAGAGCGTCCTGGGGCGAGGCAGTCGGTTTACGCTTTTGCTTCCTCTTGGCTTTTCCACCAAAGACCCGCTGCCAGAGAATAAAGAACCTCAACCAGACCCGGAGGTCGAAGTGATAAAAAATGCCAAGGCGGGATACCAATGTTCTTTCTGAACCGCTGAAACAAATGCCGGACGCCATTGTTATGGCTATGCTCGAGAAGCACGGTGCCAGATTGCCGCCATTGCCAAAGTGAATGGCCTTGTTTTAGCGACGCGAAATACAAAAGATTTTGAAATCTTTTTAGATCTTCAACTGGAAAACTGGTCTGCCCTTTCTGCTGAATACTCATCTGACTGAATAACCCGGTCGGGGGTGGCGTATCCCATGGTTTCTCGGAAGCGGTCGCGGCTGTTCATCAAATCTTCTGCGTCATGCCGCCATCACGACAGCGACAGCAGATAAGATCTCAGGTTGGTCCGGGTCTTTTTGAGGCCGAACTTCTTTCGAAGGTTTTTTCGGTGGAAATGGACGGTGGTATCCGAAATGGTGAGGATCTCTGCGATTTCCTTGCTGGTTCGGCCGTCTTTGACCAGGCTGGCCACCTGCATTTCCTGGGGGGTCAGAAAGATATGGGCCGCCGAAAGCCGTTGGAGAAAGGGAGAAATGATCTCGTTCAGATGGGCGTCGATGATTTCCGCGAAAGAGCGCTCCCGGGGCTTGAGGTTGGCCGACAGGAGCCGCTCCACATAGGGCAGCACCATTTCCCGCACATTGGAAAGGACCTTCTGCTCCAGATCGGATTTGTCCTGCTCACGCTGCTTCAACAGCACCTTGAGGGCGATATTGGCCTCTTCCAGGCGCAGGGCCTGTTCCTGAAGCTCCTGTTCCCGCTCCCGCAGGGCATCCTCGGCCAGCTTCAATGCCGTGATTTCTTCATGGCTCACCACCACCCGAACCGGTCCCCGGGTGGTCATCGGCACCACCCGCATGTAGTACCAGTGTTTGCCGTCGGGCGCGTGGCAGGGATAATCGAAAAGGAATTCGGCCGCTTCACCCGCGATCACCGAGCGAATCCCCTCGGCCGCCTGGCGGGCGTTATCGGCGTCCGGACCGGTAGTGGCATCACAGATGTAAAGATAATTGACGCCGATGAAATCGACGGCGCCTTCCACGCCGCCGGAATCGGCATAGGCGCGCCAGGCCCGATTGGTCTCCAGGATGACGCCGTTTTCATCCAATATTGCAATATGGGCGGAAAGGGAATTCAGAACCGCCTGCGCCAACGGATCGGCCAGGGAATCGGGCGGATTGATTCTTTGCGAAATTGCCACAGCTTCCTCCTTTTTCAATATCCGAAAGAGATGCCTGTGCATGAAGCTTGACTTCGCCACCAAAGCATATCTATGAAGAAACTGCAAGGTTCATCAAAACCCCCGGTTGAAATGGAAACTGGGGACCACTTCCATGCGTTTAAAGGAGATACCCCATGAAAATATTAGGCATATCCGGCAGTCCGCGAAAAGAAGAGACCTCCGGCACCTTCCGACTGGTCAAAACGGTTCTTGAAAACACCGGCCTCGAGTATGAAATGATCTCCCTGAGAGGCAAAACCATTTCCGGCTGCATCGCCTGCCTGGGATGCGCCAAAGACAATCTCTGCAAGGTCACCGACGACATAACCCCGCTTCGGGAAAAAATCGTGAATGCGGATGCTTACGTCATCGGCGCGCCCAATTATTATTCTACCCTCAATGCGCTGACCCATGCCTTTATCGAACGTTGGTTCCAGTTCCGGCACCAGGAGGGGGACCTCCTCTGGGGGAAGCTGGGCGTCGCCGTCGGCGTCGGTGGAATGGACGGGCAGACCCCGGCCGACGCCCTTGAAATGTTCTTTCGGTACAGCTTCATCGAGACGGTTGCGAAGGTGATCGGACAGGGCGCCGCTTCCTGCTATACCTGCGGATACGGCGAGACCTGCAAGGTGGGCATTATCCATATGGTCCACGGCGAAGGAACCCGGATCACCCCGGAGATCACGCCCGATGTGACTCAACAGGTAAATGTAATGCAGGCTGCGGTGGATGCGGGAAAACTGCTGGGCGACCGGTTGAGGCAAGGCCATGATCGGAAAGCGGTCACCGAAAAGATGCAGGAGCAGTTGATGGAGATGATGAAAGAATCGGTATAAGCCTGCCTTCGGGAGATTATCGAACAGAATTCGGGAAAGGTGAATGAAGCCCTTCCCGAATAGTTTGCACAGGATTCAATTCATCTATTCTGTCGGAATATTAAAGTAGGTCTGCCAAAGATTGAAATCAGACAAAGTATCGGCCGGGGTTACCATAATGAAGAGCCGGTAGATTCCGGGGGTCAGCACGGAAGGGGGAATGGATCCGAACAGCATTTCATCGATATTCATAAAGCCGACATCTTCTTTCCAGGCCACCAGACCGGATGAAACCGGCGTCAGGGTTTCGCCCGGACCGATGAGCAGCGGCTCGGGAGATCCCGGCGGCTGAACCGCAAGGTAGACATCGATATCACCGCCGAACGGCGGCAGCCCGACCTGCAGATTGAGGCTGTCGGAAAAATAGCCGGCCCCGAGTGCGATCGGCTTGTTCAGGCTCGGATCCGGGACTTTATGTGGTGTTTCCACCGGATGATACCCGAAAGAATTTTGGCCGGACGGCACCGGCAGCGCGAATACCGGTTCTCCCAAGGCACCGAACCGGGCGGTGACTTCTCTGGCACCGTTCATGACCAGAGGGCAGGCTCCGGAACCGGAGCAATCCCCGGTCCACTCCAAGAAATGGGATGTAAATTCTTCCCCATCAGTGGGATCCGCCGTCAAAGCGATCACTGTGCCCAAAGGAAAATCGGCGGTGCAGGTTTCATCCAGGTCCTCCGGCCCGGCCGAACAATCCATTCCCGGCGGCGAACTCATTACATCCCCCGACCCTTCGATATGAACCGTCAATCGGGCAGTAAGAATCGGTAGCTCCGGAATAAAGATATCATCGATAGGCATGGGCTCCAAATCGATTTGCGGAGTGATCACGGGCTCACCGGATGCGACCGGTACAAGACAGAAACTGAGAATAATGGACAACAAAATGATTTTTCTCATATCCTCCTCCAAGTTTGCAGGTCCATCAAAAAGTCTATCTCCCGAATACCAACCTTATTCGATCTGAAATACCTTATCCATTCTTCAAAGCGTTGTCAAATAAATGAATCCCATTCATAACGCATTCGCTTAAAATCCAAACCCCGACAATCATAAATGAAAAGGAACCCCCCGCCGACGATAGCCTTATTCCAATCCATCCTCATCCTCCGGCTCACACGTTCGGTAAATCAATTCTTTCATTTCTTCCGGGGAAAGGCTGGCCCGAAGGGTTTCATCGGGATGGATTTCGAGGATGTCGTCGATCCGGACAAGCCCTTTTTTTCGCGGGTGGGCTGTTTTGATTTTGGCGGCGGCGGTGAGGCGCGTGCTCATTCGCTTGGATTCTTTTCTCAGCTTCAACACGGTCCGCAGGACATTGGCGGGCAGGCGGGACAAGACTTCGGGGTTGATGTTGTGGGTGAGGCCGGAGTGGACTTTTTTCAGCCGCTCAATGGCGAGGCGGATATCTTTGGGAAGGGGTTTGGGCTTATCCGATCGGTCCATACCTCACTCATCCAGCAAAGACTGCATGGCTTGGGGCAGGGCCGGGGATCGAATCTCCAGGGGTAAGGATTCCCCCGGCGGACCTGGTCAGGGGCCGGTCCCATTCAATCCATTCCTCCGGATCAGAGGAAACCGGCAACCGGCCGTGCAGGATCCCCGCATAGCATTTCCGGGTTGAATCGGACTGCATTTGTAGAGACAACCCCCCCAAAACAGTTTTGTCCCAGGCCAACAGCATCACACCGCTGGTCTCCCGGTCCAGCCGGTGAACCGGATGGATTCCGAATGACGGATTATACCCAGTCTCCCGTGCCATCGGGTCCTTTTGTAAGGCATCCCCCACTCTTGAACAGAGATCCTGCCCCGGCAGATTGTGAACCGTCAACCCCGCCGGCTGATCCACCGCCAGCCAGCTGTCACCCTTTGCAAGCACCGGCAAGATTACCGGCTTTCCCCCGATGAAAGCGGCTACTCCGGGGAGCTTCGAATTCTCAAATTGGGGGGATGCCGTGGTCGATGGTGGCAAGAATTCAGCTCCTTATTGAGGGGCACACTTTTGAATTAACACAGGCTCATTCCGGTTCCGGCATCAGGTAAGGTCGTTCAAAGCCCAGTCGTAATTCAGAAAGGAGATCCCGACTTGCCGGTTTTTGATTTTTTCCACATTTTCCGGTTTATCCGCCAGAAGGTCGGCATAATCCGAAAAAAAACCCTTGAGGGAATCATATCCCATCCAACCCCGGTTGAAATCCTCCCGGTACCAGTCAAACACCTCGGACACCTCCAGTTCTCCGGTGTCGGAGTTGTAGCGGTTGCGGATCTCGTCTCGAAGGAACCGCCGCATCTGATCCTCCAGCTGCCGGTCCAGCTTCTCGGCGATGAAGGCCTCATCCCGCAAAGCCGGGCATCCGATGGAGGCGCAGTTGACCGCCGCGTGAATGCGGGGATCATTGTACAAACCGTCCTGGCGGATCATGTCGTGCTCGATCCAGTCGAGGTGGCGTTTTTCGCCAAGCAGGGTGAAAAACTTCTTTTTCCAGGGGCTGGTCAGAAATGAGCCGAGGTCCTTGATGGATTCGAGATCCGGATATTCGGTCAGAATCAGCTCGATGGTAAAGGCATTGTAGGCGTTGATCAAAAAGGCGAGCTGCCGGTCCTTGGTCCAGGATCGGAAGGTCTCCATCGAGACGCCGGAGAGCTGATCCAGGTAGCGGCGCAGTGTATCCCGATCTTTTTTGAAACCGGCATAGTCCACCACCGATGCGGTGCCGTCCTGAATCCACTTCACATGCTCTTCCACAAGCCGATCCCAGGGGGTGTGCTGATGGTCGAAATCGGACGCCGCCGGTGCAGCAGCGATCAGGGCGAGGATGAGGGTGATGTAAGTAAAGATTTTGATGTTCATGGCGTTCACCTCCGTTTTCATTTTTAGAATGGATGATTTTTCATCCCTTTGCAATATAAGTAGGTGAAGCCGTAAAATCATCACATTTTTTCATTCCGGAGATCAGGATAACGGCCGTCGCTTCAAAGAATTCCCCTAGCACAGCAACGGGACTGAAAGCCCCGGAAAGGGGCTGGAATATCACTCCTGCATCAGCTTTCGAAGTACATAGGGCAAAATCCCGCCGTGTTCGAAATAGGCCACATCGATATCGGTGTTGAGGCGGGCGATCGCTTCAAACTCAACTTCGGTGCCGCCCGATTTCCGGGCCTTTACCTTCACGGTTTTGCGCGGCGTCATCTCCTTCACGCCGGTGACGGTGAAGACCTCGTCTCCTTTCAGACCGAGCTTTTCCCATCCCTCGCCTTCTTTGAACTGAAGCGGCAACACCCCCATCCCGACCAGATTGCTTCTATGAATCCGTTCGTAAGACTCGGCGATGACCGCCTTCACCCCCAGAAGGGTCGTCCCCTTGGCGGCCCAGTCCCGGGAAGAACCGGTGCCGTATTCCTTGCCCCCGAGCACCAGCAGCGGGACCCCTCCGTCTTCGTAGCTCATGGCCGCATCGTAGACAAACATCTCCTCATCTTCGGGGAACTTTCGGGTGTGGGCCCCCTCTCTGGGGGAGACCAGCTTGTTTTTGATGCGGATGTTCCCGAAGGTGCCCCGCATCATCACCTCATGGTTGCCCCGGCGGGAGCCGTAGGAATTGAACTCTTTGGGCTTCACCCCCATCTCGATCAGATAACGCCCGGCGGGATAATCCTCGGGAATGGCTCCGGCCGGGGAGATGTGGTCGGTGGTGACCGAGTCGCCCAGCAGCAGCAGGGTGCGGGCGTCCTGAATATCACCGGGTTTGTCCAGTTCCAGGGATAATTTCTCAAAATAAGGCGGATTTTTGATGTAGGTGGAGGCGTCGTCCCAAGGATAGGTGGTGCTTTCGGCCACCTTGAGTTCCTGCCAGAACTCGTCCCCGTCATAAATCTTGGCGTATTCGGTGTGATAGAATTCCTGCTTGACGTGTGTTTTGACCAGAGATTCGATCTCTTCGTTTTTGGGCCAGATCTCCTCCAGGTAGACCGGATCACCGTTGGGATCAAGCCCCACCGGACGTTTGGCCAGGTTGACGTCGATGCGGCCGGCCAGGGCGAAGGCGACCACCAGCATGGGCGAGGCCAGATAGTTCCCCTTGATGGACTGGTGAATGCGGGCTTCGAAATTCCGGTTGCCGGAGAGGATCGAGGCCACATTCAGATCATGTTCCTGAATCACCTGCTCGATCTGAGGATGGAGCGGGCCGCTGTTGCCGATGCAGGTGGTGCAGCCGAACCCGGCCAGGTGAAAGCCGAGGGCTTCGAAATAGGGGATGAGTCCGGCATCTTCCAGATAGTCGACCACCACTTTGGAGCCCGGCACCAGAGAAGTCTTCACATGGGGCGGCACCTTGAGGCCGCGGTCCACCGCCTTTTTGGCCACCAGGCCCGCCCCCATCAGCACAAAAGGATTGGAGGTGTTGGTGCATGAGGTAATGGCCGCAATCACGATGCTGCCGTCGCCGACGGAGACCTCCCGGCCGTTCATGGAAATGGTGTAGCGCCGGCGGCCGGTGGGATCGCATGAAATTTCCCGCTCCTCCGGGGTGATGTTGCCCGATTCATTCAGAAAACGGGAGACCGGCTCCTGCTCCGGTTCCGGCTCTTCGCAGTCGAGCAGGCTGGTGAAATTGCGCTCCAGCTTGTGAAGCACGATCCGGTCCTGGGGGCGGGCCGGGCCGGCCAGGGAGGGCTCCACCTCGGTCAGATCCAGCTCCAGCACATCGGTGTACTCCCGTTCGTCGGTCTCGCCGGTATAGAAAAGCCCCATCTCCCGGGCGCAGGTTTCCACGATTTTCGCCCGCTCGGTGCGATCGGTCAGCTCCAGGTATTCCACCGTCTTTTCATCCACCGGAAAAAAGCCCATGGTGGCGCCGTATTCCGGACTCATATTGGCGATGGTGGCCCGGTCGGGGACGGTGAGCTTCTTCATGCCGGGACCGAAAAACTCCACGAATTTTTCCACCACCTTGTATTCCCGCAGCATCTGAGTCACCGTAAGCACCAAATCGGTGGCGGTGATCCCGGGCCGAAGCGCGCCGGTCATCCGCACCCCGATCACCTCGGGAATGGACATGAAATAGGGCTGGCCCAGCATGACCGCTTCCGCTTCGATGCCGCCCACCCCCCACCCCATGACGCCGATCCCGTTGATCATGGTGGTGTGGGAATCGGTGCCGACCAAGGTATCGGGATAGGCGATGGCGCGGCCGTTTTTGCCCTCGGTCGTGATCACCCGCCCCAGGTGCTCCAGGTTGACCTGGTGGCAGATACCGGAGTTGGGCGGCACCACCCGGAAGTTGTCAAAGCTCTTCTGGGCCCATTTCAAAAAGGCGTACCGCTCCCCGTTCCGATCATATTCCTTGGCCACGTTCTTCTTCAGGGCCTCCACCGTGCCGAAATAATCCACCTGCACCGAGTGGTCCACGATCAATTCCACCGGAATGAGCGGATTGATTTTTCGAGGATCCCCCCCCTGTTTTTCAACCGCGTCACGCATGGCCGCCAGGTCCACCACCGCGGGAACGCCGGTGAAATCCTGCATCAGCACTCGGCCGGGATGGTAGGGAATCTCCACCGGTTCGTCGTAGGTCTTCCGCCACTTGGCAATGTTGAGCAGGTCCGCTTTCTTGACGATGTCGCCGTCCAGCTTACGCAGCAGGTTCTCCACCAATATTCGAATGGAAAAGGGGAGCCGCTGAATATCGGCGATCCCCTCTTTTTCCAGCAGGTTGATATCCATGAAATCAACCGTTTGGCCCTCGATCTGCTTCTGCCGCACAAACGCCTGTGTATCCATCGCTTCCTCTCCTTCATTGGGTGGGGGTTATCGGTCTTCATCCTTTTTACACACTTACCCGAATTTTGGCAAGAGAACCCCCCGCCTGAAGAATTTACATTCCTTGAAATCGTGTGATATAGGTCGGGTAAAATTGGAAACTGCGACCGCTTTCGCCGACCCGGCAGACAATTCGACATGGAGCCCGCACACAAATAGATGAAAAAAAACGCCAAACAGGACGGCTTCGGCACCTTCGGCGGAGTCTTCACCCCCAATATCCTTACCATTTTAGGGATTATTCTGTTTCTTCGCACCGGATGGGTGGTGGGCAACGCAGGTATAATCAACGCCCTGATCATGGCCCTGATCGCCAACATGATCACCTTTCTCACCGCCCTCTCCCTGTCCGGAATCGCCACCAATATTCGGGTGGAGACCGGGGGCGCCTATTACATGATCTCCAGAAGCCTGGGGGCGGAAATCGGCGGAAGCATCGGAATTCCGCTCTACCTGTCCCAGGCCGTTTCGGTGGCATTTTACCTGATCGGATTCGCCGAAGCCTTTCATGGAATGTTTCCCCAATTCGAGCCGGTGCATGTGGCGAGTTTCACCTGCATTCTTTTTACGATCGTTGCGTTGATCGGCGCCGATTTCGCGGTCAAAATTCAGTATTTCATTCTGGCCACCCTTGTTCTGGCCCTGGCCTCTTTTTTCACCGGCGGCACCGAACAGAACTTACCGCTGCATTTGAGCGCTGATTATACCGAAGGCCATGATTTCTGGTCGGTGTTCGCCATCTTCTTTCCGGCGGTCACCGGGATCATGTCTGGAATTTCCATGTCCGGGGACCTGAAGCAGCCCGAGCGGTCCATCCCCCGGGGCACCCTCCTTTCCGTGGGCCTCGCCTTCGTGATCTATTCCCTGGCTATTTTCTGGTTCGCGGCCAATGCCTCACCTTTCGAACTTCAGACCAACCGGTTCGTGATGAAGGAGATTTCCAGATGGCCGGCTTTCTTTTATGCCGGTGTCTGGGCCGCCACCCTTTCGTCGGGCCTGGCCAGCATGGTGGGCGCCCCCCGGGTGCTTCAGTCGCTCTCCTTCGACAACATCGTCCCCCGCTTTTTCGCCGGTCGGATGGGCAGCGTCCGCGAACCCCGGTTCGCCGTTCTCACCACCTACGGCATCGCCCAGTCGGTGATTCTTCTGGGCAATCTGGACCTGGTGGCGCCGGTGATCTCGATGTTCTTTCTCAATACATACGGCATGCTCAATCTGGCCGCGGGGCTGGAGGGGCTTTCGGGAAACCCCAGTTACCGGCCCACCATCCGGATCCATTGGTCGCTCTCCTTTCTGGGCGCCGCCGGCTGCTACGGCGCCATGTGCCTCATCCATATACCGGCCACCCTGGCCGCCGTAGTGGTGAGCTATGCCATCTATTTTTCACTGAAGAAGCGTTTTCTTCACCAGTACTGGGGGGACGCCCGAAGCGGCATTCTCTTTTCGGCGGCTCAGTTCATTCTCGCCAAGCTGGAGGAACAGCCGCCCCACCCCAAAAACTGGAAGCCCAATATCATGGTCTTTACCGGAAATCCCCGCACCCGGCCCGCCCTCTCCCGGCTCTCCCGCTGGCTGAGCAAAGGCAACGGCATCATCACCTTTTTTCAGGTGGTGGTGGGCGACCCCGAAGACAAAAAGGCCCTCAAAACCGCCGAGACCGCCCGGCACAATCTGGAGACCTTTATTCGGGAAAATCGGGTTGCCGCCTTTCCCGAGGTCCAGGTGGTGAGAGACTTTGAAGAAGGGGTCAGCGTCATCAGCCAGGCCCACGGCATCGGCAGGCTCAAACCCAATATCGCCCTCTTCGGCATGGGCCGCACCGCGGAACAGTATGAAAAACAACTCCGGGTGGTAAAGCGGGTCCTGGCCAGAAACAGCGTGATTCTGCTCAAATCCGATCCGGATCGGGAGTTCGGAGATCGTCGCACCATCGATATCTGGTGGGGCGGGATGGGCGGAAATGGAGACCTGATGCTGCTGCTGGCACATCTGATTGTGCAGAATGATGACTGGCGGGGAGCCATCATTCGGGCCATCAAAGTCATCCAAGACCCCGGCGGCATCGGTCATGCCCGGGAAAACATCCAGAAACTTCTCGATGAGATGCGGCTGAACGCCCGGGCCATGGTCATCGCCCTGGGAGATTCCCCCAAGCCGATCGAGGAGATTCTGGCCGGACACTCCCGAAATGCGGATTTGACCATCCTGGGGATCCGGCCCTTTGAACAAGGGCAGGAGCCGGAGATCGCAGCCCGAATCCACAAATTCACCGAAAACCTCTCTACGGTGCTCTTGGTGCGAAGCGCCGGAACCGGGGATCTGCTGAAAGCGAGCCGGTAAGAAAATTCGGCCATGATCACCATTTCGCCCACCCCGGGGAATTCTCCCGGCCCGGCAAGAACTCACTTTCGCTCAAACAGCTTTCCGGACCGGGAGAATCCCCCGGGGTGGCCTTTCTACCATTCAGGCTTGGCCGAAACGATCATCAACGCCAGAAATTCTACCCGTCGATATGGTATTTTTTGAGCTTGTACCGCAGGGTCCCCCGGGGAATTCCCAGAAGCCGGGCCGCGCTGGCGATATTCCCCTCGGCCTTTTGCATGGCCCGGCGGATGAGCTGAGAGGTCACTTCGTCCACCACCGCCTCGATGTCGAAGACATTTTCGGGGATGTCCACGAAGGAGGCGATGTCCTCATAAGAGACGATCTCCCGGGGCAGATGAGAGACCCGAAGGGTGTCGCCGTTGTGCATGATGCAGATTCGCTCCAGTACGTTGCGAAGCTCCCGGACATTGCCCGGCCATCCGTAGCCCTTCAAGTATTTGGCGGACCGGGGGTCGATCTCCCGAAAATCCTTGTTGAACTGCCGGGCGAACTGGAACAGAAACAGATGGGCCAGAGCCAACACATCGTCGGGCCGATCCCGAAGCGGCGGAATGTGAATGGGAAAGACATTGAGCCGGTAGTAGAGGTCCTCTCTGAATCGCCGCTCCTCGATGGCTTTTTTGGGGTCGATGTTGGTGGCGGCCACGATGCGGACATCCACGGTGATATCCCGGTGGCCCCCCAGTCGGCGGAAGCGCTTCTTTTCCAGCACTCCCAGCAGTTTGGCCTGAAGGTTGAGCGGCATTTCCCCGATCTCGTCCAGAAAGACCGTCCCTCCTTCAGCCGCTTCGAACAGACCCTTCTTTCGCTGGCGGGCGTCGGTGAAGGCCCCTTTCTCGTACCCGAACAATTCGCTCTCCAGCAGAGTGTCCGGCAGGGCCGCGCAGTTGACCTCCAGAAACGGCTTCTCCTTTCGCAGGCTCAACATATGCACCGACTGGGCCACCACCTGCTTGCCGGTGCCGCTCTCTCCGGTAATGAGGATGGTGGCGCCTTCGTGCCTCGCCACCTCGTTCACCTGGGTGAGAATCTGCTGCATCTGCTCGCTCTCGGCGATGATGTTGAGCTGCGTGGGGATCGGCTTGATCCGCCGTTCCAGGTTGCCCACCTGTTTTTTGAGGTTCTGGGCGTCGAAGGCCAGTCGCACGATCAATTTGATGACATCCGCCTTGAACGGCTTTTTGATGTAATCATAGGCCCCCAGTTTGAGGGCCTTGACCGCCGATTCCACCGAGGCATATCCGGTGATGATGATCACCATCAGCTCCGGGTCCAGCTTCTTGGCCTTCTGAAGCACCTCCAAACCCGAAATGTCGGGCAGGTTCAGGTCCAGGAGCATGACATCCAGGTCATTCTCCTCCAGCACCGACAGAGCCTTCTCCCCAGTGGGGACGGTCACGACGGTGTAGGACTCCTCGGTGAGAATCCGTTCCAGGTTGTCACGGATGATCAATTCATCATCCACCACCAAGATCTTCTGCATGGGTCTCCTCTTTCGACGGGGTTCCCGCGGACTCGCTCTCGGACAGGGGAAAAAAAATTTTGAAGCAGGCGCCCCGGCCGAGCTTGCTGTCCACCAGGATTTTCCCGCCGTGCTCTTCGATGATGGTGTGGGTGATGGAGAGCCCCAGGCCGGATCCTTCCGGGGTTCGGGTAAAGAACGGATCGAAGATGTAGTCCATGTCTTCGGGCGCCACCCCCGGCCCGGTGTCGCAGATGCGGATCTCGACCTCCTGGGGGCCCGTGAACATCTCCAGATTCTCCCGGCGCAGAGTCAGAACATGCAGCTCGCCTCCCTCCGGCATGACATGGAGGGCGTTGAGCAGAATATTGAGCAGGGCCTGCTTCATCTTTTCCGGGTCCATTTGGATGAGGGGCAGCTCCGGATCGATATCCCGTACCAGGAGCACGTGCTGCCGCTTGCACTGCTTCTGAATCAGAAACAGGGTATTCTCGATCACCATACCGAGTTCGGTTGGCACATGCCGGGTGGACGGATTGGCGGCGAAATCGAGCAGTTCATTGACGATGGTCTCCAGTTTTTCCATCTCCTCCAGGGCCATCCGCATCAATCCCTGGTCCTCGGGCCGGTCGGTCATCCGGTCGTGAAGATCGTCCAGCATCAGGCTGATGCCGGTAAGCGGGTTTCGCACCTCATGGGCCACACCGGCCGCCAGGGTGCCCAGAGAAACCAGCCGGTCGGACCGGCGCAGGTACTGCTCCATCTTTTTGCGATGGGTAATGTCACGAATCACCACCAATACCGACCGGTCATCGGCCGGGTGGGTGTCTCTCAGTGAGGATGCGGTGACTTCGATATATTTTCGTCCTTCAATGGTAACGATCTCCAGATCCACCCCCGAAGCCTCCCGTCCCTGAAAGACCCCTCGTATCAGATCAATCAAATCAGAATAATCGGACAAGGCCCCGGCCACCGAATCCCCCTTCAGCTCCTCCACTTCGTACCCGAGTATGTGTGCCGCATTCTGGTTGGCCACCGTGATGGTTTCACTTCGATCGATCACCAGAAGCCCGCTTACCACATTGGCGAACACCCCCTGAATAAAGTCCCGCTCCCGGACCGCTTCTTTTTTGGATGCCTCCAGTTCCCGCAGATATTGCACCAGTTGCCGGCGGTTGTTTTCGAGCTGACCGGCCATTTTCTGAAAGTTCCGGCCCAAAGATTCGAGTTCGTCCCGGCTTTTGATCTCCACCGAGACGTCGAAACGGCCCGCCCCGATGTCCCGGACCTTTCGATTCAAAATCTGAATGGGACGGCTGAAACTTCGGGCCAGCAGAATCGCCATCAATGCCACCACCATACCGGTGATGATAATGATAAACACGAAATGCTGCACCGTCAGGGCCAGGGCCTTGTGGATGACAGCAGCGGTCTCCTCCACCTGCCGGTGAAAGGCGTCTCTGCGGGCCCCGAGGGTTACCCCGCCGAAAAAACCGGTCCGCCGGTATACCCCCGAATCGAAGGCGATGGGGGCGAAAGCCATGACCCGGTTCACATCCCCCACGCTGGAGGTGGTGGTGACCCCCGATTCCCCCGACAAGACCGAGCGAGCGATCAACTGATAGTTTTCATGGATAAAAGGGACATGGAGCAGATTGAACGGCACCCGGCCCGCTTTCATGGCGGTCTCGGTGTAATCCGGGGACTCGGGGTCGATCAGGCGGCCGGTATCCGAATCATGCCCTCGAATATCCCAGAATTTCGGATGGGTGATGATCCATCCTTCATCGTCGAATAAAAAGGCATAGTTGCCGCTGGCATAGCTGGGAAACACCACCTCGTGGTCGCCGATGGGCAGCACGTGCTGGGTGTATTCCATGAGATGCCGGTGATCCAGGGCCAGGGAGACCACCCCGACGAAGACGCCGTCCCGGTAGACCGCCATTGCGAACCGAATGATCCCCTCGTATTCGGTGCCGCCCACCGCGCTTTCCACATCCGGGGCCCCCTGAAGCTGTTCTTCACGGCGCACATGCCGGCCCAGCAGGTGAGATACGTAGATGTCCCCGGGCGGAAGGGAACGGGCCTCATTATAGTAATCCTCCTCACCGAAGCTGCCGATAAACGGCAGGGCCACATGGCGCCGGGCCAGGGTGATGTTGTTTTCATGGACCCGAATCCGTTCCACCCCCGTGGGGTCGACGTAGGTGATCTCCCGGTACAGGGGAATCAACGGTTTCACCTCTTCCACCCGGTCCCGGGTTCCCCGCCGGACCCAGATCCGGCGCAGATGGGCCCGGCTGAAGTCAAAATAAAGATCCGGATCAAAAGGCAGCAGCGAAAGTGCTCGCAGATCGTCTTCACAGACCTCCAGCAGCAGCTCCACCTGACGGGCGATGGCACGGGCACGGGCCTCCAGCAGCGAGGCGGAGTTGTCCAGAAGGGCCTGCTTGCTGTTCTGAACGGCGCTTTCTCCGACATCGATCAGTTTCTGACGGGCATACAGGCTGAGCACCAGGAGGGGAACGAGAGATATGAGAAGAAAAGCGAGGATAAACTTTTTAAGGATACTAAATTGCATCGATTCCTTGGCGGGGGCATGGGCGGCATGCCCCCGTATTCAGGTTAGGTGGCGATAAAACTCCAGAGAACACCCGCGCCGATGGCCGATCCGATCACTCCGGAAACATTGGGCGCCATAGCGTGCATCAGCAGAAAATTGGTCGGATCCTCTTCATGGCCCACATGCTGGACCACCCGGGCCGAATCCGGCACCGCCGATACCCCGGCCGCGCCCAGCAGCGGGTTGATCTTGGTGCTCAAAAACAGGTTGATCAACTTGGCGAACAGCAAGCCGGACGCGGTGGCGATGGAAAAAGAGAGCGCGCCCAGCACGAAAATCCCCACCGACTGAGACGTCAGAAAGACATCGGCCTGGGTGCTGGCGCCCACGGTCACCCCCAGAAGAATGGTGACCGTATCGATCACTGAAGTCCGGGCCGCCAACGCCAGCCGCTCGGTTACCACGCACTCTTTCAGCAGGTTGCCGAAAAAGAGCATCCCTAGCAGCGGCAGGGCAGCCGGCGCCAAGAGGCAGCAGAGAAGAAATCCGATGACGGGGAAGATGATCTTTTCCTTCTTGCTCACCTCCCGGGGCTCTTCCATTCGGATCAACCGCTCTTTTCGGGAGGTAAGCAGCCGCATGATCGGGGGTTGAATCACCGGCACCAGGGCCATATAGGAATAGGCGGCCACGGCGATCGGTCCGATCAGGTACGGGGCTAACTTGGCGGTCAGAAAGATGGCGGTGGGTCCGTCGGCCCCGCCGATGATTCCGATGGCGCCGGCTTCATTGGGCGCAAATCCCAGGGCCAGGGCCCCGAGGAAGGTCAGAAAAATTCCCATCTGGGCCGCGGCACCCAGGAGCATGAGCAGGGGCCGGGCGAGCATGGTGGAAAAATCGGTCATGGCCCCTATTCCCAGAAATATCAGCGGCGGATAGACCCCTGAAGTGACCCCCATGTAGAGGTAATGGAGCACGCTGTTGTCTTCGTAAATGCCAAGACCCAATCCCTTGAAAACCGGAATATTCCCCATTAGAATGCCGAACCCGATGGGGACCAGAAGGAGGGGTTCATAGCGTTTGGCGATGCCCAGATAGATAAAAACGACTCCCACGATGAGCATGGTCAGGTAGCGGTAATCGAGCATGTAATAGCCGGTGTTGCCGATAAACTGAAATATTAAATCAGACAGATTTCCCATGGGTTGGCTTCGACTCCTTTTGCGAAATATAGATTAAGACGTGAACTCGACATTGTCATTCCAGAGATAAAACCCTTCTCCGTCGGGAATGATGACCCCGGCCAGCAGCAGCTCGTTTATGGTGGAATGGGGATGGTTCAGACCGCAACGATCCGAAAACTCGAGCAGTTTTGGCAGGGAAAACGGCTGTCCGAGGTGTTCCACGAGCAGCTTACACTGTCGGGCGGATTCCTTGACATCCCGGGGAAGATAGATGCACTCTCGCTCCGGCGGTGTTTCGGCCGCCTCCTGCCCTCTCTGCTTGAACCGCTCCCAGTAGGCGCCCCGTTTTTCCCACATGTCCAGCACCTTGTACAGCTGAGAAATGGTAAGCGACAGCAGGACGAGACCGGTAAAGACGATGCTGATACCCACGATGGCGATGGACCACCCGTTATGGGCTGAAATCGCTTCTATTCCAGTCAATGATAAACCTCCTTCTTTAGAATCCTAAGCTATAGCACACCGCTTGAATGGATCGAAATCGATCAAAATTCGCCGGAAAGCGGCCAAAATTTACCAATGCGTATATCACCAATGAAACCAGGGGGGCAAGGGCTGACTGAACGGTCCATCATGTCGTTTTCTCCTCTTTGGTTTCTTCGACAAACGGAGATCTCTGATGGATCACCGCATTGATCTTGTTCATGAGCTTATCCCCCAATGCGGCATTGCTCTGGATGAGTGCCAGAAATTTGTCGCCGGCCATGGCCAGCACCTCTCCGTCCGTGAGCGCTACAGTGGTGCCGCGATAGCGAAATGGGGTGATGATGGTGGCCACACCGATTAGGTCTCCCCGATCATGCAGGGTAAACGCCTTTCCCCCTTTAAAATAGACCATGTAATTCCCTGAGAGTACGATATAAAAGGTATGGGCCGTCTCCCCGCGTCGGGTCAGGACCTCTCCCTCGTTCACCCGCATGGAATGGAAGAGCGAACCGATTTGCGCCATTTCATCTAAATTAAGTTCTTCAAAGATTTCAAGTGTTTCAAGCGTACTGGTGTCTGTCGGCATCGATTATCCTTTCTATAATGAGAAAACCGGTGGAACGCGTCCCGGCGGCATTCAAAATCTGGTGACCAAAATGATAGCAATTAACATGCACATTTGCCCCGAAAGACCTCATTTCCCAACAATTTTATAACCGAATCGATAGGTATTGCCATTGCATTTTTCAAATTCTTGAAGGAAATGACCTTTTCGTTCCCGATATGAGGGGAGTAATAAACAATGGATTCTTCCCTTTCCCCTGGTTGCATCCCGGCACGAAATGGTATATGGTTTGAATCAATGGCAGGGGTGGCGCTCAAGCCGGCTACAGCGCGTAAGATCCCCTGCACTGTTCGGTCGGCGAAGGCGGTCCTGGCCCCGAACAGTATATATCGGGCCGCCCCGGTCAAGGGGGCCGCGGCTTCCTTTGACCGGGTTACCTCCCCTTCCCGAGCACCTCCTCCAAAATTCTTTTTTTCTTCTTCATATCGGCCCGCACCGGATTTTATCCGGGGGGAATCCGCTAAAACCAAAGTTTTTTGAATTTTTCTGGCATCGTCTTCCCTCGCTGAGAGCGTTTCTACTC
>JBEPWQ010000040.1:0-20420 GCA_041642315.1 Desulfobacteraceae bacterium
GAAATTTGTGTTTTAAAGTAATGCGGAAATCAGGCTTGTCAACGCGGCCCAAGGCTTCCGTCGGCTGCTTTTTATCCCATGATCGGGCGTCGAATCAATGTGTCGTTTTTCCACCGCTTGTCGTCCCGAAAGGGATAGCGAATATTATAGTGAAGTCCGCGGCTTTCCTTGCGGTGAAGAGCGCTCTTGATGATAAGCTCCGCGACCATGGCGATATTGCGGAGTTCGATCAGGTCCGGGGAGACCTTGAAGTTCCAGTAATATTCCTGGATTTCGCTCTGGATGATCTCGATCCGTCGCTGGGCACGGGCCAGGCGCTTGTCCGAGCGGACGATTCCGACATAGTTCCACATGCACCGCCGGATCTCGTCCCAGTTATGGGCCACGACAATGGCTTCATCGCTGTCGGAGGTCCCCACTTCGTCCCACAACGGAAGCTCGGGGACCCCGTCTTTTTTGAGGGTTTTTATTTCCTCGGCTCCGGCCCGGGCGGCTTCATGTGCGTATACCAGGGCCTCCAGGAGCGAGTTGCTGGCCAGCCGGTTGGCCCCGTGCAGGCCGGTGCAGGCGGTTTCGCCGACGGCATACAACCGGTGGACATCGGTGCGTCCGGACAGGTCGGTGGCCACCCCGCCGCACATGTAATGGGCCGCCGGCACTACCGGAATCGGCTCCCGGGTCATATCGATCCCGAAGGAGAGGCAATTTTTAAAAAGATTGGGAAACCGCTCTCGAATAAAGTCGGGGGAGCGCTTTGAAATATCCAGGAAAACCGAATCGGCCCCGCTTCGCTTCATCTCCTTGTCGATAGCCCGGGCCACCACATCCCGGCAGGCGAGATCTTTCTGGGTGTCGTATTTTCCCATGAAGGCATACCCCTTATGGTCTATCAGAATACCGCCTTCCCCTCGTACCGCTTCGGAAATGAGAAAGTTTTTGGCGTCCGGATGATAGAGGCAGGTGGGGTGAAACTGGACGAATTCCAGATTGGCCACAGTAGCCCCGGCCCGATAAGCCATGGCGATGCCGTCGCCTGTAGCGATATCGGGATTGCTGGTATAGAGATAGACCTTGCCGGCCCCTCCGCAGGCCAGGATAGTGATCGCGGCGCTGAAGATCTCCACCTGCTGATTCCCCCGGTTGAGAATATAGGCTCCGCAGCAGCAGGCGTCCTGGGCGGTGGTGATGAGCCCCCGCTTCATGCGGGTGGAATAGGTGATCAGGTCGACGGCGACATGGTTTTCAAAAATCCGGATGTTCGAATGTGCCCGGGCTTTTTCCACCAGCGCCCGCTCCACTTCCCGGCCGGTCATGTCGAGGGCGTGGACGATTCTGTTTTTGGAGTGCCCCCCTTCACGGCCCAGGTCCAGGTGGGAGGCGTCGCCCCCGGGAGCCGATTCAGGCCCCCCGGCATCGGTGGTGTTGAAGTGGACCCCCAGGCCGATCAGTTCGCGAATCCGGTCCGGACCTTTTTTTACGACCTGCTCCACCACTTCCCGGTTGCAGAGTCCGTCGCCGGAAGCCAGGGTGTCCTGAATATGCAGATCAAAAGAATCGAACTCTCCGAATACCGAAGCGATTCCCCCCTGGGCCAGATTGGTGTTGCTTTCGGTGGTCTCTTTTTTGGTGACCACCGCGACTTGTCCGTACTCCGCGACTTTGAGGGCAAAGGTGAGCCCCGCGATCCCGCTGCCGATGACCAAAAAATCAGTCTCATTTTTCATGAGTAATCTCCTGTGTTTTGCCTGCCCATCGGCAATTACACGGCTGATTCGCGGCCCCGGAAGAAAGGAAACGGCATTCCGGCCGGCCCTTCAAAAGCCTACAGGTAGGGGGAACGCCTTCGCTTTCCTTTTTCATTAAATCCGCCGATGATAAAACCGAGAAGAAATACCCCGGCACCACTCAAAAACCACATCACATTTCGTTTCCATTCCAATTTCGAGACCCGAGCCGTCATTACTTCCGCCTTTTCCCGCTGGGCTTTCAATTCGGTGGAGGCTTCCTGGTAGGCGCTCTTGACATTCAGGTAGTCGGCAGATTCCGATTTCAGGTTGCTGTAGGACTCGGAAAGCTGCTCAAGGTCTTGGCGGGTCTCTTCGGCCCGGGTCAGCAGCCGCTGGTTTTCTTCCTGAAGCTCCCGATTCTCCTGAATCAGGGTTTCCGCTTTCTGTGATAAGCTTTCGTATTCTTCCTCGATCTGCCGCAATTGCACTTCATTGGGTTTTTTGGTGGTTAAAAAGCGGGTCAGGGCCCATCCTTCCTTTCCGTCGGGAAGCCGCACCCGGGACCAATCGGGATTCCGTTCCAGCACCTCGACGGTTTCCCCGGACTGGAGCATGGCGATCACCTTGTGGTTGATGCCCGGGCCGGTCCGCATGGTGATTTTGATTACATCGTTGACATACATGGTGTTTTGAGCATAAGAAGTAGAAGTCAGAAGCAGGAGGCAAATTCCCATAGTTGCCGTTAACCGTTTCATCAGCGATATCTCTCCATAAACTATTGTCAATTCTTGCCAAAAGGTCTTATATTGTGTCTAATTGAAATAATCTGTCAATAATTTCTTTGAAAATGTTGGCAGGATATGATAATTTGAGAAAAAAGGATAATTTTTCATCAGGCAAGGTGGTTCGTGTATGATCGTGTTTGATTTGCAATGCGCACAGGGGCATCGGTTCGAGGGGTGGTTTGAAGACAGCAGGGGGTTTGAAGATCAACAGGAAAGATCCTTGATCTCCTGCCCCATCTGTGACGAAACCCACATCACCAAGGTGCTCAGTACCTTTGGAATCAAGTCTTCCTCGCCGAAATCGGACGGGGGGCCGGCCGCCGGTCAACCTTCCGCTCAGATGGCGGCGCTTCGGCGGCAGTTTACGGAATTTCTGGATACCCATTTCGACGATGTGGGGTCTGATTTCGCCAAGGAGGCCCTAAAGATCCATTATGGGGCGTCCGAACCCCGCAACATTCGGGGAAAAAGCACCTCCGATGAAGAGAAGGTCCTGAAGGAGGAAGGGGTCCAGTATCTCAAGTTCCCTGTGGAGACCAAGCCCGATTCGGATTCCTGAATCCGCCACTATTTGACCGCCTTCAGGAAAGCTTCCAGGCCGGGAAGATCATTGATGTTGCAGATATCGCAGGGGTAATCCCGGGGAAGGGTCTTTTTTAACAGCCCCGTGAGCACCTTTCCCGGCCCCGCCTCCACAAAGACCTTTACCCCCTCCGACATCAGTCTGAGAACGGAATCATACCACCGAACCGGGCTGCATAGCTGCCGGGACATGAGGGCGCGCACCGCCTCCGGTTCCTGCGCCGTATCCGCGGTCACATTATGGATCACCGGGCTTGCCGGCGGGGAAAAGGGCACCGATCTGAGAACGTTTTCGAACTCCGCTTCGGCTTCCTGGATCAGTGAGCTGTGCCAGGCCCCGCTCACCTTGAGGGGGACGGCTTTGGCCTTTCGGGCTGCGGCCGCCTCCGAAACTGCATTCACCGGCTCCGGAGACCCGGTGATCACAATCTGTTTTTCCGCATTGTGATTGGCCACCGAGACGATCCCTTCGGTTTTGTCGACCAATTCTTGAACGGATTCGATGGGCAGCCCGATCAAGGCGGCCATTGCCCCCTGATGTTTCAAAGCCTCCCGGTGCATCAGCTCTCCCCGCCGGTGCACCAGCTTGAGGGTATCGGATTCGGATATCACGCCGGCCGCGCACAGGGCGCTGTACTCCCCCAGGGAATGGCCGGCGGAAATGTCGGGCAGAATCCCTTCCCGGGTGAGAATCGACAAGAAGGACAGATTGATGGCGGTGACCGCCGGCTGCAGGTTCACCGTTTCGGTCAGCTCGGCCATGGGGCCCTCGAAACAAAGCCGGGCCAGATCGAGGCCGGTCACCTCCCGGCCCTTGTCGAAAATGGCTTTGACGGCATCATACTTCTCGTAAATATCCTTTCCCATTCCCACCGATTGAGAGCCCTGTCCGGGAAAAAGAAAAGCTGTTTTTTTCATGACTGACCTCGTTTTCTCGCTTTATTCCTCATCCAGCCTGAAGAGTTTTCGGGTAACATCCAGATAGACGGATTTGCCGCCCCGGCAGCCGTCAGTTTTCAGAAAGATGGTCGGATCGTGGAGTATCTTGTTGATGAGCGCATCGGACATCCGCCGAAGGGCGGCGGCATCCGCTTCCGTCAGATGGGCCAGGGAGTGCGCCAGAGTTTTCTGGATTTCTCCCTCTGCGATCGTCCGCATCTTTTCCCGCAGGGCTACGATGGTGGGCACCACGTCCAGACTCTGATACCACCCGCGAAACCGGATCACCGCCTCGTCGATGATCCGTTCGGCCCGTGCCGCCTCCCGGTTGCGGTCTTCGATATTTTCTTCGATGACATCCTGAAGATCGTCGATGTCGTAGACATAGACGTTGGACAGCCGGTTGATTTCCGGATCGATATCCCGGGGAACGGCGATATCGATAAAGAAAAGGGGACGGTTCTTTCGCGGCCGCATCATCGCTTTGACCTGCTTCCGGTTGAGAATGAATCCCGAAGCGCCGGTGGAACTGATGATGATGTCGACATCCCTGAGATGATCCGGAATTTCCTCAAATCCAATGGCCTGTCCGTTGAAGCGTTCGGCCAGTTCCAGCCCCCGCTCAAAGGTTCGATTGGCCACGAAGATTTTTCCGGAGCGGTGGCGGATCAGGTGTTCCACGGCAAGCTCCGCCATTTCGCCGGCTCCGATCAGGAGGACTTTTTTACCCTCCAGCGCGCCGAAAATCTTTCTTCCCAGTTCGATGGCCGCATAGCTGATGGAAACGGCGTGGTCCCCGATACCGGTTTCGCTTCGAACCCGTTTGGCCACAAAAAAGGTTTTGTGTAGCAGCCGGTTCAGGATTACGCCGGATGATTTCTTGATGGTGGCCGACCGGTAGGCCTCCTTGATCTGTCCGAGAATCTGGGGTTCCCCCACCACCATGGAATCGAGGCTGGCCGCCACGCGGAAAATATGCCGAACCGCTTCGTCCCCTTCGAGAACATAGAGGGCTTTTTCGAAATCGGTCGGCGCCAGGCCCTTGGAACGGGAAAGGCAGGTCTTGGCCGCTTCAACAGCGGCATCGGGAGAGGGGGTGGCCATCAAAATTTCGACCCGGTTGCAGGTGGAGACCAGCACCACCTCGGCGATGGCCGGTTCATCCTGAAAATTTTGAAGTGCGGCAGCCGCCTCTTCGTGGCTGAAGCCGAGGCATTCCCGCAGCTCCACCTCGGCGGTCTTGTGGTTTAGACCCAGCAAAATGATCTTCAGCCGAGCGGCCCCGGATACTGAACCGATAATTCTGTGACCGCCCGCGGTCTTCGATTCTTCCTCCGTTTTCCGAGGCTCGCGGGTATTCATGGAACCGCCTTTGGAATGGCCCGTTTCGGAAATTTCGATTTGAACCGCATGATTTACCATTGCGTAAATTCTCCATGATGCCCTTGAAGAAAAAAATTGACGCCCAGAAACGTAAACAGCAGGACCAAGAAGCCGATGATGGACATAATTGCGGAGCGCCGCCCCCGCCATCCCACCGTCAGACGTTCATGGAGCAGGACTGCATAAAAAAGCCACATGATGCCCGACCAGACCTCTTTCGGATCCCAGCTCCAGAATCTGCCCCATACGGTTTTGGCATACAGAAATCCGCTGATCAGGCCGACGGTGACCATGGTGAAACCCGTAATTATACAGGCATAGCCGATATTGTCAAGAAACTCGAGTGAAGGAAGCCGCCGGTAGAAAAAGCCGCGCTTCTTGGTCTTGATAGCATGTTCCTGAACCAGGTAGAGGATGCCGACCCCGCAGGCGAAGGCCAGGGCCGCCTCTCCGATAAAGATGACGATCACGTGAAAGATGACCCAGATGCTTTTAAGGGAATTTTGAATCTGTTCGGGTTCTATGGGCAGGCGGGAGGAGATGATCATCATCACGGACGCCAGTGGCGCCGCATACAACCCCAGCAGCTTGAACCGGTAGCGAAAATGAAAAACCAGAAAAAAGCCGGTGACGGTCCATCCGGCCAGGGAAAGGGTCTGATGCAGGTTATGAACCGGAATGGAGCCTGATCTCAAAAAGGCGTACCCGACCAGCAGGGTATGCCAGAAAAATCCGGTGGCCAGCAGAAGGTACCCGATTTTGTAGAGACGATCCCGCTGCGCAAACAGGTAGACCAGATACTCGGCGGTGCTCAGGATATAGAACAGGATCGTCATTGCGATGAGAAAGGTCATGGTCTATGGCGTCTCGGCATGGGATTCCAACAGGTTTTCAAAGGTATATTCCGGCCCGAGGGCCTCCGTCAGCAGTCGATCCACGGCGTCGATGCGATTCTCCTGAAGGAGCTGAATCATACCACCCTCGATGAATCCCCGGAACAGTTGCTTGTGGGTTTCGGGATCATGTCCGGCTGCCAGCAGCCGTTCCCGTACCGCGCCCAGGAGCCGAAGTCCGACAGTATATTCGGGTCCGAATTGGTACTGAAGTTTTTTTCGCAGTTTTTTGGCCAGGGCCGGACTTTTGCCCGAGGTGGAGACGGTGATCACCAGATCGCCCCGGACCACCCGGGCGGGAAGGGTAAAATCGCAGTCTTCGGGCCGGTCGGCGATATTGCAGAGTACGGAAAGGCGCCGGGCGTCCTCCCCGACCTGTCGATTGATATCGGCGTTGTCGGTGGCGGCGAAGGCGAGGAAGACATCGGCAAGATCGGAAGATCGGTAGGGGCGCCGTTCCAGGGTGACGCACCCCGCGTCGGCCAGCGCCTCCAGAGCCCGGTCGGTTTTAGGGCTGACCACGGTGACGGTGGCGCCGCAATCGGACAGGCTGCGGGCTTTGCGGGCGCCCACGGATCCGCCGCCCACCACCAGACAGCGTCGGCCTCGAACATCCAGATTGATAGGATAAAATCTCATAAAAACGGATTATCCTTGGCCCACGCGGATTCTCATCAGGTCTTCGGCCAGGCGCAGCGGTCCTGAATAGGTTTTTCTGCACTCCGCCACGATGTCGGCGTGGTCGCATTCCGGGTAGAAGTGGGTCAGGATCAGCTCCGCTGCCTGCGCTTCGGCGGCGATTCTTCCGGCCCGGGAAGGGGTCAGGTGACCCGCCGTATTCAGATCATCGGGAAGTGCCGATTCGCAGATCAAAAGATCGGTCTTCTCGGCCAGGGCGATCAGGTTTTCGGTATAGTCGGTATCCCCGGAGTAGACGGCAGAAACCCCGACGGGGGCGGTCACCCGATAGCCCAGGCTTTCCGGGTTGTGTGCCATCGGCGCCGTTTCCACGGTAATCGATCCGAAGGTGCGACGGTCGGGGCCGGCGGCATCCAGCTCGATAATCTCCAGAAGATCCGGTGCGAGTACGATCCACTCCCCGAATGCCCCCTTGAGGCCTTCGAAAAAATCCAAAAAACCGGTCCCGGCCACTATCTTGAGCGGATTTTTCCGAAGATCTCCGTTTGGATATTTGGTGGAGAATAGAAAGGAGGCCAGTTCACCGGTGTGGTCGGGATGGAAATGGCTTAAAAAAACAGCGTCGATTTCAAAAATTTCCGTTCCGGCTTCCAGCAGTCGACGCAGGGTGCCGGCACCGCAATCGAAGAGCCACTTCAAACCTCCGGTTTCCATCAGCATTGCGCAGGAACTCCGCCGAAGGGAAGGGACGCAGGTGCCCGACCCCAGAATCGTGATGTCCAGACTGCCGCTTTTTGATTTCGTCATTCTTTTTCTTCCGAGGCCCAGGTCAAATCGGCCTCCTCCCCCCCGTTTCTGCAGGCGTGGGTAGTGATATGCTTTCCCTCCACCCGGTCGATGATCCACTGCAGAAGCTTCTTCTCGTCGGTGGTGTCCACCTGGTCGGCAACGGCTTCGACCGGTATTTCAGCCCGGGCCATGCTTTTGTGGCCTCCCGCGGAGCCGAGTTGGCAGAAGCTTTTTTTGGCCAGCCTGCCGGCGCTTTTGCGAAGCCCGTCATTGCGGATAATGAGAATCAGGGTTTTCTTGTAAGTGCCGGCGACAATGGTCCAGGTCACCGGATTCACCCGCATGAAAAAGTCGCCGATCAACACACAGACATCCGGATTGACCACGGCTCCGAGATTGACGAAAATCCGTCCCCGGTGCATTCGCATGGTTTCAATGGCGTTTTTGAAGTATCTAAGAAAATCGATCCTCAGATCCGCCTGTTCGATCTTTCGCGCCAGGGTGGTATTGGCATGCTTGAACAGAAACTGAAAGGCCCGGACGTCCTCAATCAGGGTCTGCCTTTCAAAATTCCGGGTATCGGTCTTGATGGCATGGAACAGCCCGGTGGCCAGTTTGGCCGAGGGCTTGATTTTCGCCGAACGAAGGTATTCGGTCAGGATGCTGGAGTTGGCCCCGTAGTCGGGTCGGATATCCACGAAGGGTGCGTCCACCTCGGTCTTCGGATGATGATCGATGACCATGCTGAATTTAAAACGGGAAAAGACTTCGTTGTGGCAGGGTTGAGAATCGAGCAGAACCACTCGGTTGAACCGGTTCGGGTCGGTCAGATCTTCTACAAAAGTGAGTTTCACGTCCAGGAGCCGAATCATCGCTACATTGTCGGGCCGCTTCACCACATTGATGTTGGAAATGGTGATACCGGCCACCTTTCGCCACAACAGCCTTTTGACCGCCATTGCACTGGCAATGGCATCCGGGTCGGCGTTGATCAGGATCAGCACATGATCCCCGCCCGAAAATTGAGCGTAAAACCGGCGCAATCTTTCGGCTGCGGAAATTTTCATTCAAAGAAGTTCCTGGATATTACGGAATTTGAATTCCGCCAAAAAAAAGAATGTGAAAAAAGTGATTTGGGCCATTTACGGTCACTGAATCGGGTTATCCCCACCGCTCCGGATCACCCGGGCCGGAGGTGAATCGCCCTGAATTCAAATGCTCAAAGCTAACACATCGATGGGGGGAATGCAAATATTACCTGGTGCTTCAAACGAATGCGCAGGGCCTCTCGGGGCACTCCGCGATGCGGTGCAAACCGCCTGGGTTCCGTGCGTCGTTTTCAAAGGCAGAGTTGCACGAAAGGGTGCCTTTGGGAATGAATCATATCTTGACAATGGCGCCGGACCTCTGCTATAGGCGGTTCAGCAAAATTGAAGAATACGGATTTTAATTTCTTTTCAGATATTTAAATTATTCTTCAAATACCTTTTCTGATTCTGGAACATATATGAATTTGAGAAAGGGGGATGGCGATCAGGGTTCTGAACGGGAGGTCGAAACGGCAAGAAAAAAGCTTTTCAATTATCGCGAAAATCGGGATTGGGCGGAGAATCTGACCATCGTCATGCAGATCGGCCTGACCATGGCCGGATGCATTACCTTCTGCTTTTTCGTCGGTTGGTCCATCGACAAATGGCTCGGCACCCGGGGCGTATTCGTCACTCTTTTCATCCTTTTCGGCGTGGCGGGGGGCGGATATATTGTGTACCGGGAAATCAACAAACTCATGCGCCAGGGAAAAAGCGAGGACACGGAACAATCGAACAATGGAAACCCTTAGAGATACAGAAAAAAGATATTGTTCCAGGGCCATAATAACCTCTATTATGGCGGGATCTCTGCTTATCGTCGCCAATTACAGCCCCATCGGAAAGGGGCTGATCCTCGGCACCCTCTTCAGCATCTTAAACTTCATACTGATGGGTGAAACCCTGCCCAAACGCATGGACCCGTCCGTGCGCAAGACTTTCGCCAAAGCCCTGGGATCTATTCTGTTTCGCTATATGCTGCTGGCGATTCCATTCGTAGCGGCCATCAAATCGGACACGTTCAATCTGTTTGCGGTACTAGCCGGTGTATTCATGGTCCAGATCATGATACTTCTGGATCATTTCGCTCATCTATTTCGAACCGTGGAAAGGTAAATTGGGGAAATAGCGCTATGGAGGAACTAGGCAAGGTCTACCAATTGATCATTCCGGTGAATGGGCACACCATGACATTCAATCTCGATGCCATCATCATGACTTGGATCGTCATTCTGTTGCTGACCCTGTTCGGGTATTTCGCCGCCCGCAGCCGGAGTCGCCTCCCCGGGCCGCTGCAGGTCGTGGGGGAGCTTTTTGTGGAACAACTGTACGGTCTTACCGAGGACGCTTTAGACAGGGAGCTTGCCAAAAAATACGCGCCCCTGATCTGCGCCCTGTTCATGTTCCTTCTGCTGTCCAACTGGTTGGGGATCATTCCCCACCTGGGCGAGCCGACCAAGGATCTGAACACGCCCCTGAGTCTGGGAATCATGGGTTTTTTTATCGCCCACTATGCCGGTATTCGGGCAAAGGGATTCAAGACCTATATCAAAGCCTATTTCGAGCCGGTCTTTTTCATGATGCCGCTCAACCTCATCGGCGAACTCGCCAAGGTGGTTTCCATATCCTTCCGTCTTTTCGGGAATATCATGGGAGGTTCCATTATCATCCTGGTGGTCTCCTACCTCACCTACAGTATCGTTCTGCCGCCCCTGTTGAATGCGTTTTTCGGATTGTTTGTGGGTACGATTCAGGCATTTGTGTTCACGATGCTAACTGTGGTTTACATCTCGGTACAGGTGAAATAGCATGGCTTTCGACATCGACACGTGGGTTAAAGTGGCTGCGTTTTCCGGAGGCGGACTGGCAATGGGGTTCGGCGCCATCGGAGCAGCGATCGGCGAGGGGTTGACGGCTGCGCAGGCGAATGAGGCCGTTTCACGAAAGCCCGAAATGGCGGGCGACATTTTTAAATCCATGCTGGTGGGCCAGGCGATTGCGGAGTCCGCATCCATTTTCGCCCTGGTCATCGCCATGATTCTGTTGTTTACTTCATTTTCGGCCACGTCTTACGCAATGATTTCGGTAGTATTGGGGGCCGGCCTCTGCATGGGACTGGGGGCCATCGGCTCCGGTGTGGGGTCCGGCTTCCCGGCCGGCGCGGCCTGCATCGGCATGGCCCGTCAGCCCGGGATGAGCGGTCGGCTGACCACCAACATGCTGATCGGCTCCGCCGTCTGCCAGACCCCGTCCATCTTTGCCCTGGTGACCTCTTTCATTCTGCTTTTCACCGACTTTTCAGGGCGGCCGGTGTCGCCTACCTGGGCCGCCCTTCTGGGCGCGGCTTTGGCCTCGGGCCTCGGCGCCATCGGTTCCGGACTCGGCGGCGGATTGGTGGCGGAGACCAGTTGTCAGGGGGTGGCGCGACAGCCCGAGCAGACCACGCCGGTGACCAATGTCATGCTGCTGGGGCAGGCGGTGACTCAGACCACCGCGATTTACGGCCTTTTGATCAGTTTTATTCTGATGTTCAAGGGGTTTCCGGCCACCGAAGCCTGGGCCCCGCCCATGGCGCTTTTGGCGGCCGGTCTCTGCATGGGGATCGGCGCCATCGGCCCCGGCGTCGGCGAAGGATTTACCGCCCGGAGTGCGGTGGACCAGATCGCCCGGGCGCCCGAAGCGACCGCCGATCTGACCCGGGTCATGCTGGTGGGGCAGGCGGTGGCCGAATCCACCGGCATCTACTCGTTGGTAATCGCACTGGTCCTGATTTTCGTGGTGTGACCGGACGCGACCGGATATGCTTGTTGAAGTTTTTTTTAACTTAATCGTTTACGGAGGAAAAAGCGATGGCGATTGAAGGTGTAGACATTATCAAAGCGGCTGCGTTTCTTGGAGCGGGTCTTGCAATGGGGCTCGGAGCGATCGGGCCGGGCGTGGGTGAAGGCATGGCTGCGGCAAAGGCCTGCGAAGCGATCGGACGGAATCCCAAAGAGGCGGGCTTGCTGACCCGGACCATGCTGGTCGGTCAGGCCGTTTCGGAATCGACCGGAATCTATTCTCTGGTTATCGCCCTGTTGCTTTTGTTCGTAGTTTGATGTGTATCCTCTGACGGAGGAAGAAGATAGCCGATGCAGATTATCAGCAACATAGCGCTCATCAGCATCAATGAGACCATGGTCGTTCAGCTGGTCTCCTTTCTGCTCTTCGTATTCATAATGAATCGTGTCATGTTTCGTCCCCTCCAGGAATCCATGTCCGAGCGGGAGGAATACATGACCGCATTGAGCCGGGAAATCAAGGATTCGGAAAAAGAGATTTCGGATCTGGTCTCCCGAATGAAGACGCAGGAAGCGGCCGCCCGCAACGATGCCAACGCCTCCCGAATGGCCCTGGAGGAAGAAGGGGGCCGGGAGGCCGCCGACATTCTGGCGGAAGCCGATCGTGAGATTGCGGAACTCAAGCGGAAGACCGAGGCGAATGTCCAGTCTCAGCTGAATGAGGCAAAAAAATATTTGGAAGAGGAATCCGAAGCGCTTGCCGTTCAGGTAATGGAAAAGGTGCTGGGTCGGAGGCTGTCTAATGCGTAAATCCAAAAATAGAATCATTGCCGGCATCATTTCGGTTTTGGCGGTCGCGGCCTTGGGCCTTCTGGCGACCCCCGGGCCGGTGTGGGCCGAAGAAACCGGCGGAGATTGGCGAAGTACTTACGACACGGTCATGATATGGGTCAATTTCACCATTCTGGCATTCGTCATTTACAAGTTCGGCAAGGATCCCATTCTGGATTTTCTGCGGTTGCGGAAAGAAGATCTCGCCTATGAGATCGGGGAACTGGAATCCCAGAAAGAAAAGGTGACCGTCCGCATCGAAGAGACCCGGCAGGCGATCACCGAGAGCGATATTCGGTATGCCGACTTAAAGGAAAAAATCCTGCGCCAGGGGGAGCGCCGAAAACAGGAGATCATCGAGGAGGCCAAAGCGCAGAGCCGAATTATGATGGAGTCCACCAAAGATAAAGTCGGCAGCCAGATTCAACAGGCCAAACGACGATTTAAGGAAGAGATGGTGGATTCCGCAATCGACCGAGCGATGGAGCGGCTTCCTCAGGTGATCACCGACGAAGACAATGAAAAATTACTGGACCAGTATATGGCCAGCGCAACGGCAAAATAGAAAGAATCCGCGATTGTTACAAAGCCCGGCTATTTTCCGATAGCCGGGCTTTCTGTTTCGTGAGCTATGAAAATCAATTCCATCGCCAACCGGTACCTGTTTCTGGAAATGGTGGGCCCCTTTACGGTAAACGTCTTTTTTTTCACCTTTGTCTTTCTGCTCACCGAAATTCTGGAAATCACCAATATGATCGTCAATTACAAAATAGGCTTTTTGACGATTCTCTGGCTGCTCGCCTATACCATGCCCTATTTTCTGGTGTTCGTGATTCCCATGTCGGTGATGATGGCGGTTCTGCTCACCTTTCTCCGCATGTCCGGGGACAATGAAATCATCGCCCTGAAATCCTGCGGAATCGGCGTTTATCATCTGCTTCCGGCGGTGCTCGGGTTCTGTCTGATCGGCACCCTGGTGACCGGCTTTGTGATCATTTACGGGCTCCCCTGGGGGAAGCTCTCCCTGAAGCGGGTGACCATGGAGGTAGCCCGTTCCCATATCGATATCGGCCTGAAAGAGCGGACCTTCAACGACAACTTCGAAGGGGTCATGCTCTATGTCAACAAAATCGATCTCCAGAACAAGGAGTTGATCGATGTCTTCATTCATGATGAGCGAACCGCCGATTCCGGCATCACCATCATCGCCCCCCGAGGGAGAATGACCACAGACCCGGACAGCCTTGATTTTCGTCTTCGGCTCTATAACGGGGCCATCAATCAGGTCAATGTGAAGGACCAGACCGTCAATTCCACACGATTCCAAACCTACGATTTGAATATCGACCTTCGGCAGGCGGGCCTGCGGCGGGATCTGGGCCCAAAGGATGAAAAGGAGATGAGCCTGACCGAACTGCGTCGATTCATTCGAACCCGTCCGGAAAAAGACAAAGATTATTACAGCGCGCTCCTGGAATTCCATAAGAAATTCTCCATCCCCTTTGCCTGCATTTCCCTGGGGATTCTCGCCGTGCCGCTGGGGATTCAATCGAAAACCGCGCGCACCTCTTTCGGCCTCGGATTGGGGCTTTTTCTCTTTTTGCTCTATTACCTGATGCTGTCGGCCGGCCTGGTCTTCGGCGAGGCCGGGGTATATCCGCCCGCGGTCGGAATGTGGGTGCCCAATATCGTGACCGGCGGAATCGGCACCTATCTTCTCATTCGAACGGTCCAGGGCCGCCCCATCTATATCGATCTGCTGCCTCAGCTGTTCAGGGGTCTGCGAAAATGATGTTTTTGTACAATTTTCTGCTCGGTCTGGGGGCGGTCGCCGCGCTGCCCGTTCTGCTGCCGGCGGCCCTCCGGTTCCGAAAACGACGCAAGACGGTGCTGCATCGGCTGGGCCTGACCGAATTGCCCCGAGTCGGCTCCGGTGCGCGAGGGCGGATCTGGGTGCATGCCCTTTCCGTGGGGGAGGTGATCTCTTCGGTGCCGATGGTGACGGCGCTTCTGGATGCATTTCCCGGCCGGGAGGTCGTTTTTTCGGCTTCCACTCTGACCGGTTTTGAAATCGCTCGAAAGGAGCTTCAAGGCGGGGTCCACACCTTTTTCTATTTTCCCTATGATCTGATTTTCTCGGTCAGGCGGATCATCGGCGCGGTGAACCCCGATTTTCTGGTGATCGTGGAAACCGATCTCTGGCCCAATTTCCTGGCGGAAACGGCACGGCGCGAAATTCCGGTCTTTCTGGTCAACAGCCGGTTATCCAAGAGGTCTTTTGCCGGATATCGGCGGTTCCATTTTTTTTTCCGGCCGGTCTTCGGCAGATTGACCCGGATCTGTACCCAAACCCGAACGGATGCGGATCGGTTTCGGCGACTGGGTATTCCAGAGCAAAAGATTGAAATCACGGGGAATGTCAAATTCGATAACCCGATTGAGCAGCTGTCGAAAACCGAGGTGCAACAGCTGCGCCGAAAGTTGGGAATCGGCCCGGATCGGCGTATCTGGGTGGCCGGATCGACCCATGAGGGGGAAGAGCGGGTCATTTTGGGTGTATTTGCGCGACTGAAACCATCATTTGAGAAGCTGTTTTTGATTCTGGCGCCCCGGAACCCCGATCGGGCCGAAAAGATGTGCGGGATCGCCCGGGAGTTCGGCCTTTCCGCCTCGACTGTTACGATGTTGAAGACGGACCATTGCGATACCGAACCGGATGTGCTGGCGGTGGACCGGATCGGATTCTTGAAACGCCTGTATGCCCTCGGGGAGGCGGCATTTGTGGGCGGCAGCCTGGTGGAGCGGGGCGGCCATAATTTTCTGGAACCGGCGGCCCATGGCAAGCCGGTGATTTTCGGGCCCCATGTGGCGGCATTCGCTGAAATTTCCCGGCTGCTTCTCAAGGGCGGCGGCGCGGTTCAGGTTGCCGACGGTGAAGACCTTCAGGAAGTCCTCGCCGAGCTGCTTTCCAATCCCTTGCGGGCCCGGGAAATGGGAGAAAGGGGACGAAAGGTGTTCGAGCAGAACCGGGGGTCGGTGGAAAGGAATCTGGCGGTGATTCGGGAGCACATGGGGCGGTGAAACCGCTCCGTCACAAGGTGGAAGGTATTATCGCCGGCAGGAATGCGAATCCGCTGCTGACCCCCATCCTCGGGGTTTTATCGGTCTTTTACGGCGGAGCCCTTGGTCTCCGTACCCGGGGGTATCGGTACGGCCTTTTTCAATCCCGCCGGCTTCCCTGCCGGGTGGTGTCGGTGGGCAATATTACCGCCGGAGGCACCGGAAAGACACCCATGACGATCTGGTTGGCCCGGGCCTTACAGCAGGCGGGTCTTCGCGTGGCGGTGGTGAGCCGCGGATACGGGGGGGGTGCTCAGAAAACCGGCGGCATCGTTTCCGACGGCGGACACATCCGAATGGGACCTGCGGCGGCCGGAGACGAACCCTTCATGATGGCCCGAACCCTTCCGGAAGTTCCGGTGTTGGTGGGAGGCGATCGGTATCGCTCCGGAATGACGGCTCTGAGGCGGTTTCAGCCCGATGTCATCCTTCTGGATGACGGTTTTCAGCATCTGAAGCTGAAAAGAGATCTGGATCTGGTGCTGCTCGACCGCCGGCATCCGTTGGGAAACGGCCGTGTTCTGCCCCGGGGTCCGCTGCGGGAGCCGGTACAGGGGCTGGACCGTGCCGATGTCTTTGTGTTGACCCGGTGCGACGGCATCGTACCGACCCGGGAAAATGCCTATCCCTTTCTGCCGCCGGGCAAACCGGTTTTTCGCTCCGTTCACCGGCCCTATCTCCATTCCATCATTGCAGCGGGCAAAACCGGTGATGCCGAAAAATCCGAATTTCCCCAACGTTATAGCGGGGACATCGACCCGAAGACGGTTCTGGAGGGTGTTCGGGTATTCGCCTTTTCGGGGATCGCCGACAACCCCGCCTTTTTGGATACCATCGGGGAGTGCGGCGGCATTCCGGTCGGCCATGTTTCATTTGCCGATCATTATCTCTATTCGGCCGAGGATTTGGACCGCATCGCCCGGTCGGCTCAGGAATCCGGCGCCGAATGGCTTGTGACCACGGAAAAGGATTTTGTCCGTCTTTCCCGGGAAAGGCGCTGGCCGCTCGATCTGGCGGTGATCGGAGTTGCGATCTGTTTCGGCGAGGCGGAGAAGGCTTTTCTGGAATTCATTCATGGATATTTGAAAAAAAACCAGGGAAAACGTTCATGAGACCGATCGACCCGGGGCAAATCGAGCACATTCTGATTCGAGCAGCCAACTGGGTGGGCGATGCGGTCATGTCCACCCCGCTGATCCGCGGGCTGAGATGGAATTTTCCCCGTGCGGAAATCGCCGTTTTGGCCAAGCCCTGGGTGGCACCGGTGTTTGAGAACAGCCCGGATATCGACCGCATTCTGATCTACGATGCCAAAGGGAATCACGCCGGATGGCGGGGGATGGTTCGCCTCTGCCGGGATTTGCGATACGGCCGGTTCGATCTGGCCGTATCGGTCCAGAATGCCATGGAGGCCGCACTGATATTTTTTCTTGCCGGCATTCCCCGCCGACTGGGGTATGACACCGACGGGCGGCGGTTCCTTCTTACGCATCCGGTGAGGATGAACCCGGCATTCAAGAAACGCCACCAGATCGACTACTATTTGGGAATTCTGGAAGGAATCCGCCTTCCCGCGATCGGACGGGAACTGACCCTGCGTGTGTCGGATACGGAGCGTGATCGGGCCGGGAAATTCCTTCAATTCCAGGGAGTCAATCCGGACAGGCGGGTGATCGGGATCAACCCGGGGGCGGCGTACGGTACCGCCAAACGGTGGCCCGCGGAGCGCTTCGCCGATTTGTGCCGTCGAATTCGATCCGTGGATTCGGATACCGCCATCCTGGTCTTCGGGGGGCCGGGAGAGGAGGCCCTGGGCGAGGACATCGCCGGCCGGGTGGGACACGGCTGCTTCAATCTTTCCGGGAAAACGCGGCTTCGGGAGGCGATCGCCCTGATCGGACAATGCCGACTGTTCATCACCAATGACTCAGGACTTATGCATGCGGCGGCGGCGCTAGGTATTCCGCAGATCGCCGTTTTCGGTCCCACCGATCACACCACCACCTCTCCGGCCAGCCCCGACAGCGTCATCGTGAGAAGGGACACACCATGCAGCCCGTGCCTGGAACCGGAGTGCCCCCTGGGTCATCACCGGTGCATGACGGCTGTGACGGTGGACGGTGTCTTTGAGATCGTCAGAAAGCACCTTCGGCCGTGAAGATTTTGATCATCAAGCTGAGCGCCATCGGGGATGTCATCCACACCCTTCCGTCACTGAACGCCGTTCGCGACCATTTTCCCGATGCCCACATTACCTGGGTCGCCGAGGAAGCGGCCGCCCCCCTTATAGAAGGGCATCGGGCCCTGGATCGGGTGCTGATTTCAAAGCGCAAGCGCTGGATACACGGTCTTCGGGGCTCGAATCGGTGGAACTGCCTCCGTGAAATGGCCCGGTTCGTCCGCGATCTTCGGGACACCCGGTACGATCTGGTGTTCGACTTTCAGCAGCTCCTCAAAAGCGGAGTACTGGCGGGTCTGGCCCGGGGGAATCGAAAGATCGGCTTCGGAAAGGGCATGCAGCACATGGAGAAGAGCTATCTTTTCCTGAACCGAACGATTCCGCCGGTCAGTATGGAACACCACGCCCTGAAACGGTACCTGATGATGGTGAAGGCCGCCGGTATTCCGGTGCGGAAAATCGTCTATGACCTGCCGGTGGAAGATGATGACCGAAAGGCGGTATCGGACTGGTTGGACCGGCATGAACCCGCGGATGCGAAACCGGATCCGGACAGCGCCCTTGTCGCCTTGAACCCGATGGCGCATTGGGAAACCAAACTGTGGCGAAATGACCGATTTGCCGAATTGGCGGATCGACTGATACGAGCATACGGGGTTCGGGTGGCTTTTACCGGGGGTCCCGGCGACGAGCCGATGATCGCGGATATCCAGTCCCGAATGGATAGGGCCGCACTCAACCTGGCGGGCCGAACCTCCCTGAAGCAGTTGGCGGCCCTGTACCAACGCGCTCGATGCGTGATCACCACCGACACCGGTCCCATGCACCTGGCCGTAGCCGTGGGCACACCGGTGGTGGCGCTCTTCGGGCCCACCGCCTCCTGGCGAACCGGCCCTTTCGGACCCGGTCACCGAATCGTCCGCCTCGGACCGGCGTGCAGCCCCTGTTTCAAGCGGCGGTGCCCCCGACCGCATCGGCAATGTCTGGAAGCGGTCACCGTATCGGATGTGCTGAAGGAATTGGATCGTCTGAAGATCTTGAAGGCGCCGGCCGAAAGCTGACGGTTCGGGTTTTTTCAGGCCGGATGCGGCCGTTTTCTTGAACAAAGGTCCGTTCTGAAAACTGAACCCGGTGATCCCGCCCGATAAGCAGGACCGACGAAGAACGGGTGCCGTACTGTTCGCTGAAGATGAAGCGGGAAGAGAGCAGCCGCTCCATTATCAGGCCTACTCCGGTATTCGGGAGCTTGTCATCCGGGGGGCGAGTGCGATCCGCAAGCAGAGAAAACAGGGATTCCGTCTCGATCCGATCCCGGGAAAGAATGCGGTCAAATTCCTGCTTTCCCTCTTCCACCTTGGGCCAGGGAGTGTCCAGGAATCGATTGCTCAGCCCGTAGATGCCCGGAATCAGTTTTCGAATTTTATTCCTTTGGTTGGAATAACAATAGAGGTGATGCCGGTCTCCCACCAGAAGGTTGAACCCGTTGTACCGGTCGGCTGACAGCCCAAGCCCTTCGAGATACATTCTGGGTGGCAGTGATCCGGTCAGAAAATCGCTGACCAGAGCCCCGCGGGAAGGGGCATCGGGGCGGACCGAACCCGGATCCCTGAAATTGGTCAGGGCCGCAAACCGGCCCGATCGGTCGATTCCCATCCAGGTGCCCTTTTCCTTCAGGTCCCGACCCGCCAGTATTCCCGGCGCATCCGGCCAGAACCCCAGAGGCGCCGTGGGCCGATCATAAAATTCATCTCGATTGGCCGCCAGAATCAACCGGTATTCCGGATGATTGTCGTATGAGAATATAATCAGACACATAGCCGTTGATTTCGGAAATTAAGAATGATAATGTAATTCATTTGTAATCTAAGTCTCTTTTTGAATTCGTAAAGGAGGATGAAGGCATGAAAGAAGTGGTTATTGTCAGCGGTTCCCGAACCGCCGTCGGTTCTTTCGGCGGTTCCCTGAAGGATGTGCCGGTGGTGGAACTCGGTTCCATCGTCATGAAGGATGTACTCAAAAAAATCAACCTGAAACCGACCCTCGGCGACGAAATGAAGGCCGGGGTGCCCGATAGACTGAAAGAACAGGGCCTGATCGAACTCGAAAAGAAAGCCGATGAGTGGGACGATGCCGCCGCGCCGGTGGTGATCGACGAGGTGATCATGGGCAATGTGCTTCAGGCGGGGCAGGGCCAGAACCCGGCCCGGCAGGCCATGATCAAGGCCGGATTGCGCAAGGAGACGCCGGCATACACCATCAACAAGGTCTGCGGCTCCGGGTTGAAAGCCATCGGTTTGGGGGCATCCGCCATCATGTCCGGCCAGGCCGAGGTGGTGCTCGCCGGGGGTCAGGAAAACATGAGCCTGGTTCCGATGGCCCTGCCCAAGGCACGGTGGGGGTACCGAATGGAACTGAACGGGGTGGGCGATATCCATGATCTGATGGTGTTCGACGGACTCTATGAAATATTCTATGGATACCACATGGGGCTCACCGCCGAGAATATCGTGTCCATGTACGGCATCAGCCGGGAGGACCAGGACAAGCTCGGGGTATTAAGCCATCAGCGTGCCCGAAAAGCGATTGAAGAGGGCTGGTTCAGGGACGAAATCGTGCCGGTGGCGATCAAGGCCCGCAAGGGCGAGATGGTTTTCGACACAGACGAACGGCCCATGGACACCACCC
>JBEPWQ010000041.1:0-20169 GCA_041642315.1 Desulfobacteraceae bacterium
GAAATGCCAAAAATCCTGCCCTATGGCGGCCATTCCCGAAAATCCCCTGGCGACGGCCCACGGCGAATGCATCGTCTGCGAAACCTGCGTGCGAATCTGCCCGGTGGACGCCATCCGCTTCTCCTTTGCGGAACAAGCCGGACCGGCAGAGAATCGGCAGCACATTTCTCAGGACCGCCGCCGGCTGATACTAACGGGTGCGGCAGGCGCCGGGGCGGCGGTGGTTTCCATGACCGGGCTCAATTACCGACCGGCTCGGGAAGGTGCCGGACAGATTCTTCATGCCGGCCTGATCCGCCCGCCGGGGGCTTTGCCGGAGCACGATTTCCTGACCCGGTGCATTCGATGCGGCGAGTGCATGAGGGCCTGCCCGACCAACACCCTTCAGCCGATCGGCCTGACAGCCGGATTTTACGCTTTCTTCAGCCCCCGCATCGCGCCTCGGCGGGGGCCCTGCGAGCCCCTGTGCAATGGTTGCGGCCAGGTCTGCCCCACCGGCGCGATTCGACCCCTGCCGCCTGAAGAAAAGCTGTGGGCCAAGGTGGGCACCGCCTATGTGCTGCGGCATAAGTGCCTGGCCTGGGAGTTTGATCGAGAATGTCTGGTCTGCGATGAGGTCTGCCCTTACAACGCCATCGACCTAAATTCGGTTCCGGACCGCTCGGTGCCGGTGCCTTTCGTATATGAGCACCGGTGCAGCGGATGCGGCTTCTGCGAACACCATTGTCCGGTTCAGGCCGAATCGGCCATCGTGGTGGCGCCCATGGAGGCGCTTCGGCTGGCGGAGGGATCTTACCGGGATACCGCCCAGGCCATAGGCCTGGAGCTTCGGCTTTCCAGAAGCGGAACAGCGGAACCGGCATCCGATCCCTACGGTCTGTCCCCGGAAACCGAACCCGGCGGATTTGGTGATGGGGGACTGCCCCCGGGGTTTACGGAATAGGACCCCTCAGATGAACGGCGGCAACCACCGAATCCAATATCTATATAAAAAAATAATAAAATAATATCGGATGCTTTGGATTTTTCAGGAAGATTTTCCATTTTGAATTGACATCCGAAACCGGTTGTGACATAGGGGCCGATTGAAGACGATGATCTCTTTCATCACCTTTTTCGACCGATCGTATCCGACGAAACTGTCATCCCATCCGTTCACGGATCGATGCTTTTTTGACCTAAGACTGAATTCGAAGCATGACCGATTCCGTCCTGAATCGGATCATCCCGATCGAAAAAAAAGCCGTTTCTCAGACAGACATTTTAATGAAATTTTTATTTTCAGGGGGTTTGTAAAAATGAATTACAAAGGTTTTACCGGGGGACAGTACCGTCCGTTGACCCGGGAACAGATCGAAACCATCCATGAGGCCGCTTTGTCCATTCTTGAGAAGACCGGCTTTACATACGAAACCGGGCTGGATGAAACCCTGGAGCTTCTGGAAAAATCGGGGGCTTCGGTGGATCGGGAAACTGGACGGGTCTATTTTCCCCGGGCTCTGGTGAACGAAATGAACGCCAAAGCGCCCGATCGGATCGTCATGTACGGCAGGGTTCCGGAGAACGATCTGGAACTGACCGAAGACCGGGTTCATCTCGGCACCGGCGGCGCCGCCATTAAAATTCTGGATCCGGAAACCGGGGAAGCGCGGTCCAGCACTCTCCAGGACCTTCACCAACTTGGGCGGCTGGTGGACAAGCTCGACAACATCCATTTTTTCCTTCGGCCTTGCATCCCCACCGATATTCCCAAGGATGCCTATGATGTGAATGTCTTCTACACCTGTTTTCGGGCCACGAACAAGCATGTCATGGCCGGGGTCAACGAAGAGGCCGGCTTTCAAAAGGTCCTGGCTTTGGCCTCCATTGTGGCGGGCGGACCAGAAAAGCTCAAGGAGCGGCCCTTTTTCTCCATCATCACCGCATTCGCGATCAGCCCCCTGAAACTCTGTACCCAGTCCACCCGGAACATGCAGGAGGCGGTCCGAAACAACATTCCGGTGGCCTTGTCCTGCGCCCCCATGGCCGGGTCGACATCCCCCATCACCATGGCCGGCACCCTGGCCCTGATCCATGCCGAACAGATGGCCGGGATCACGATCGGCCAGCTCACCAACCCCGGTTCACCCCAGCTCTACGGCGGCATTCCGGGAATGGCCGATCTTCGCACCATGGGCTATATGGGCGGCGGCGTCGAGTGCGGCATGATGAACGCGGCCATTCACCAGATGGCGGCGCATATCAAGGTTCCCAACTACAACTCCTCCGGCTTGACCGATTCCAAGGTGCCCGACGCCCAGGCCGGTTGGGAAAAGGCCATGACCACGCTTCTGGCCGGCATGGGCGGGTCCAACTATATTCATCATGCGGCCGGCATGCTGGAGTCGATGCTCACCGTGGCCCATGAGCAGTTCGTCATCGACGACGAAATCATCGGCATGAGCTGCAAAGTGCTCAAAGGAATCGAGACCGACGCCGAACACCTGGCCCTGGAAGTGATCGACCAGGTGGGGCCGGGGGGCAATTTCATGACCGCCTCCCACACCATGAAGTTCATGCGAAAGGAGTTTTTCACCGGAAACGGGGTATCGGATCGAAACAACCGGGACAAATGGGAGAAGGACGGTGCCAAAGACGCACGGAGCCGGGCCCGGGAAATCGCAAGGCGGATTCTTTCCCAGGAAGAAACCTCATATATTCCCGAGGATATAGATCGGGAGATTCGCGAAAAATTCGATATTCTGCTCTGATTCGAAAAGCCCGGCCTCGGCCGAGCCGATTTGCTGCAATACCGATCCCCCCGCTGAATTGGCGGGGGATTTTTATTTAAATCCTATTCACGAGGAGAAGGTGACGACAGCAGCATCCGGTTTGCATACCGATCGAACCCTCGATTTTATCCTGAATGCCACCTGGGCGGATCTGCCTGAATCTGTCCGCAGTCAGTCCAAGCGGTGTCTGCTGGATTCCCTGGGCGCACTGCTGGCCGGCACCCGCTCCCCGGTGGCCGAGATTATGGAGCGGATGGCTCAAACCCAGTTCGCAGGAGATCAGGCCACCATTCTCGGCACCGGGCACACCGTCTCGGCCGCCGGAGCCGCACTGACCAATGGGTTTGCCGGAAACGCCTTTGACATCGATGACGGTTTCCGGATGGTCAAGGGGCATCCCGGGGCCTGCGTGCTGCCGCCGATCCTGGCTGCCGCCGAAATTTCAGGCGGTGTGTCCGGCCCATCCTTTCTGACCGCCCTGGTGGTGGGATATGAATTGGGAATTCGGGCAGGGATGATCCGCCATGCCCGATACCCCACCTACCATTCCTCAGGAAGCTGGGGAGCGATATCCGGAGCGGGCGCGGCCGGGAAACTTCTGGGACTAAATCGGGAAACCCTGCGCCATGCGATGGGGACTGCCGAATACCACGCGCCGTTAGGGCCCATGATGAAGGGGATAGACTCCCCCGCCATGACCAAGGACAGCATCGGGTGGGGATGCATGACCGCGGTAATGTCGGTGCTCATGGCCCGGATCGGGTTTACCGGGATCATCCCCATTTTCGAAGAAACCCCCGATCCGGCATGGATCGAGGGGCTGGGTAGGCGGTATGAAATCCTGAATCTTTATTTTAAACCTTATGCGGCCTGCCGGTGGGCCCAGCCGGCGGTTGACGGGGCCTTGAAAATCATGCGGGCCCACCGCATCGGACCGGACGCCGTGAAAGCGATTCAGGTCCACACCTTTGAGGCTGCATCCCGGTTGAGCAGACGATATCCCCTGAATACGGAGGAAGCCCAGTACAACATGGCCTTTCCCATCGCCGCCGCCCTGATCGACGGCCAGGTGGGACCGGCTCAGGTGATGCCGCCGCGGCTGTTTTCCCCGGACATTCGAAATCTAATGGACCGGGTGTCGGTGATGTCGGTGGATTCGTTCGAGGCGGCCTTTCCGGCCAAAGCCCTGGCCGAGGTGGTCATCACCACCTTCGCCGGCGCTTCACTGGCTTCCGGGGTGATGGCGGCGGGGTGGGAACCCCCCGATTCCCTTCCCTCGGATGCGGAGCTGAATGCGAAATTTCAGTGGCTGGTCTCTCCGGTGCTGGGCCCTGATCGGACCGAGGATCTGGCGGCGGCCGTGGCCGAATTTGAAACTTTTGAAGATGCAAGAGATCTGATTCGATTCTGCTGCGGATGAGAATCCCTGAAAGATAAAGGAGCGCTAATATGTGCGGAATCATCGTCTATTTCGGCGGTGCCGGAAACGATCTGACCCGGGTGTTGACCGCCATGTCGGCGATCATTTATCGAGCACCCGACAGCACCGGGATCGGGTTGTTCGGAGATGAACTCGAACCCATGCGAACCCGGAAATCACTGGGTTCGGTGGCGGGTCTCAGCCGGGAGCTGCTGAATTCGGCGGCCTATCCCAATCAGCCGGAGAAACTGGCCGGCATCTGGGCAAAGGCCGATACCGCCGGTATTTCAAAACGTGAACTTCAGCGAGGTATTCTCACCTTTGAAGAGCATGATCCGGCGGTATTCGAACCCTTTCTGAACGGATCACGCCGAATGTGGACCCTGGATGAATTGGTCCTTTCCGACGGAACCGGCCGTATCGGCCCCGGAATGCCTGGCCGGGAGTCGCCCCCGCCGTCTTTTCAAATCCGGTCCGAGACCGACCTTCTTCACATGCTGCGGGACCTCACGCTCCAGCACGATCTGCCGGTTCTGATCATACAGACGCTGATTCGAACCCGCATCGAACAGTACCTGGAAACCTCACCCATGGACCTGGACACGCCGACAATTCTGAATACCTTTGACCAGCTTCTGGAGCGGGTGCTGCAATCGGAAAACCTGGCCACCGAAGCCTCTCTCGAGAAAGAACCGGGCGAGGAGAGCGCCGAAACCCTGACGGCGGTATGGAGATGCCTTCAGAACATAAAAATCGAAATTCCCCTCGATTATGATCGGGACGGGGTCCGGGGTCTGTTTCGGCTGCTGGACGCCGCCCTGCTGTGCCGCATCCAGCTTCGGCCGGACACCCACATCCGGGTTCAGGAGGTCTTGGAGAACCTCTGGCCCCGGGTGCGGGAAATCCCCAATACCGACTGGCGCACCCTTTACTGGGCGGAAAAGGGGGCCAATGTATACGGATGGAGCGCTGCAGCGGTCCTGACCTATCTTCAGAAAAACGATTTTTTCCCGCTTCTTTGGCAGGTTTCAAAGGATGGAGATCTCCCGGTGAAGTCGGTGGTATCCGGCTGGACCGACCCGGTTTTTCTCGATTTTCTTTCACAACCCATTATCGCCCATGGCCGATGGGCCTTGCAGTCGTCGGTCACAGTCCAGAACGCGCACCCTTTTTTCGATCTCCAGCGGCATCGAACCATTGTCTTAAACGGACAGTTCAGCAGCGCGGTGGAAGCCGAAGCCAAAGAATTTTTAAGCACGGTGATTCCGGTTCCGTTCCGCAGTGAAAACTCGGCCGAATATTTTTCTCTGCTCTGGGGCTATTACTACCACAACCTGAAAGGGGAGCGGCAGCGGTACCAGGATATCCGGACCCAGGTGGCGGCGGGATTGGAAAATTATTATATCGGCAGCCAGGCCATCGACTACAAGACTTTTCAATGGATCGGCGGGCGAAGCGACCTGGAACTGGATGAATTGGCCTTTCTGGAAGCCGCCAAAAGAATGATCACCGGCGGAGGGCAGATCGCCGTGGCCGGCATCAGTCTGGTTTCTCCCCGCCGGCTGTATGTGGCCAGCCATAACCGGCCGGTATTTCTGGTTCGGCGAATCGATACCCAGGACATCATGGTGGTCTCCGACATCAATGCGGCCCTGGGACTGTTTCCTCAGTCCCTGGTCCTGGCGCGGACTCTGGACCTGATACGGCTTCAGAAGCAAAAAGAGCGGAGAGTCAAGGCCTGCCGGCGACCGGGAGTCCCGGCGGAAGAAATCGATTCCCTTGTTCGCCACTATCTGCAGGAAGAGCAGAAACTTCTGTCGGCTTTTCGGATAGAGATCTATCCCCTGGAGGGAGAATCGATTTTCGCCCGAATCGAAACCCGGCTCACCCAAGGCGCACTGGACCGAACCCCGGTCATTACCGATTTCGACGGCAAGCCATTGCCGGAGATCGAATCTTTTTCCACTCAGCTCAGCCCCATGCAGGTCCGCAAAGACCTTTACAGCTCTTTTTTCGAAACCCACCTGAGGGAAATCCCCGAACGGCTGCGGCATATTCTGAGCTATTATTTCCCGGGAAAAGAAACCAAGCCCCAATTCGAAATTCAGACAAGAACCCTGGAACGGAAATTCGGGCGACATTTTGAAAAACTCGAACGGATTCTTCTGGCCGGGATGGGCAGTTCCCATAAAATCGGATTGATGCTCCGGCCGGTATTTCAGCATCTGATGCCGGACATCGAAGTGCGGGTGCTTCAACCGGTGGAGGTGGATGACGTTTCCAAAGCGGTGTCTCCCGAACGGGATCTGGTGATTCTGCTCAGCTGGTCCGCCACAACGTCCGACATCGTCGAATTCGCCAAGGAACTTCAGACACTGGGGGTGCTCATGATCGGCGTCACCGAAAAGGTGTTTGCCGATATGGCGCTTATCGCAACCCGAAGCGGCGGTGTGATTCCGGTTCTCAGCGGCGAGGAGGTGACCGTATCCGGAACCAAGAGCACCGTCTGCGTGCATTTTTGCGCCGTCCTATTGGGAATCTGGCTGGCGATTCGGCTGAATCGGACCGTGGAAGCCTATAACCTGATCCATGATCTTCGAGGCATTCCGGACATACTGGAAGCGGTCCTCGAAGACGACACCATTCAATCCTTTGCCCGCACCCTGGCGGACAACAGCGCCCAAAGCCATGCCGCCATGATCATCGGCGCGCTCCACTCCGTCGGCACTCCGGCGGAGGCTGCCTTTAAGCTGGAAGAGAACAGCTGGACGGCCGTCGGAAAGGCGATGGACTACCAGGAGGTCTTTTTTCATGAACTTCGAAAAGAGATGGGGGAGCACCTGGTGGTGGTCAACGCCACCAACCGGGCCCGGGAGGAGGAGGCTCTGGCGGTGATGGAGCAGCTGTACTGGGAGGGCGGCAATTTTGCGGCCCTGATCACGGCGGACAATCCCTACCGGGCCGAAATCGCTCTGTACAGCCGGCATCAATACCTTCTTCTGCCCAAGGTCAAGGACCCCTTGCAGCCTCTGGTGGATGTTATTTTCTATTACTTGTTCACGATGGAGTACGCCCGTGCCCACGGCCGAACCCCGGATGAATTTCCCCGAAATCGGGTCAAGTCGGTGGCGGCCGGACGGAGTCGACCCGCCAAACACCGATCCACGGCCGAAGAACTGATGATGCTGAAAGCTCGAAACGGTCAAATGGAAATCGCCGCCGGAGCGGAAGACTCCGCCTCAAACGAGACGCTGTGGGAGAAATCCGCCCTGGATGAACGAGAACGGCGGTATTACCGGCATATGCGGTCCCTGGCGGAAATTATGCGCTCGGAGTATCCGCTCCGGGAGTTGCTGGGGCAGTCGCGCTCGAATTTAAAAGGCTTTTCAGACCGACTGTTCGATCAGCTGCCCACGGACGGAGAAATCGTGTTCATTCCCCTGGACCGGGCGGCGGATGCCGCGGCCAGAAGCGCCGCCATTCAGTGGCCGAGATTTCTCGGCTGCGCCATGCGAACCGCCCTGATCGGGGAACCGCCGAGCCATTATCAGGAAAACACGGTGCTGATCCTGGTCGCCTCCAAACCGCCGCCCTCGGAACTGCTTTGGGAACGGCTCTCCTTTATCGACCGGCCCTGTCTATGGGTGGGACCTGCACTGCCGAATTCGGCAGCCCGTGTTTCCAAGGAATCACTGGGATATTTTCCTTTTAAAGGAAACCTCGGGAATATCGCCACGGAAAGCGTTTATACCGCCCTTTGTTTTCTCTTTATCCGGGCACTCGGTCTTCGACGGAAGGATCGGTGCGAAATTTTGGAGACCCACTTCCGGAAAGGGGCGGCTTCTATTCTGATGCTGCTAAACCATGGTGAGCTGCTGGCGGAGATCACCCAGGCCATGTCCGCCAACTGCGGGTATCGAACCGCCTTTTTTCTGGGGCCGCCCTCGGGTACGGGCCCAGCCTGGATGGACATCTTTGATCGCGCCGGAGGACCGGCCCTGGCCTGGCACCCCTTTGGAGAAAGCGCTCACGGCCCTCTGGCTACAGTAGACAACAGGGTCCGGGAAAAATTCGTGCGGCTGAAGGAACGAACGGAGATGATCGCCGCCTATGGTCTTCAGCAGGTGGAAAAATGGGAAGCACGATATATCGGGGGTCCACTGGATCCGTTTCTGGCCGGTAATACGCCGGCCTTTGCCGTAGGCGGGTTTCCGGCCCCGTTTTTCGCGGAAGGGGACTGGTACCTGCCGGAGCTGCGGGAATTCTATGACCCGACACAGGACAACCTGATCATCATGGACGCCACCCGAAACCACTATTTCAATCAGGCCCTGGATGAACTGGCCACCTTCGGCTGCCGGCACGCCCGAATGATCGTCATCACTCAGGATGCCTTCTGCCATGCACCGGACAAGCGGGCTCTGTTTACACATCCGATCAGTCATCTGCTTCGGATTCCCACTTTGAAAAGTGATAAAGGGCCGATTCCGGTATCGGGATTTCTGCTGCCCCTGATCTTGAACATCCTGGGAACGGCCATAGCCGGTTCGGCCTGTCGGGTTCGGGGGTAAACCCAAAAGATTATAGCCCCAGATCTGCTTGGGGAACGCTGACCGTCAGAATATTGACGCCGATCAACCCTCCGTTCAGGACCAGTCGGAATGGCTGCCGGTCGCGGACCACCACCATCTCCACCGTCTCCTGCGGGGATTTTCTCTTGACCGCCGCCACAAGCTCCTGGGCGCTGTTGATTTTGGCCCCGTCGTATTCGAGGATGAGGTCCCCCTGACTCAGGTCCAGGTCGGCGGCCTGGGTGCCTTCATTGACCTTGAGAACCCGTACGGTATTCACCTTCTCCGGCTCATCGGGTGACTGGGCGGCCGCTGCCGTCGGTTCCGGGGACCGGACCGTTGCCTCGCTCCCCCCGCTCGGCAGAACCGAGATCCGCCGCAACCGGGTGCGGGAGTATTCAAAAGCGAAGTTGGTTTCATCCAGGTGGCGAAGCAGCCGTTTCAATACCTTCTCCATCGCATCCGGCTTTGAAAAGAAGGTGACCGGTTCGTCCACCCGACCGTCCATCCCCAGAATTTCCACTCCGCTCTGCCGCTGAATCTCCTCCAGTACCTCTCCCAAAGGTCGATCTTCGGCACTCAGGGTCAACCTGTCTTCTTCGACGATCACCAGCGGGGCCTCATCGATCCGGCCCTCCGTCGCCGCCGACCCGATTTCGGCCGCCAGTATCAGGGCCGTACATGCGATGACCCAGAAGCCCCGGCTCAACATCCCTTCCTTCATGATTCCATCCCTTTGCGGCGGTAGCCGCCTTCCGCTGTTTGGTTCATTTGCGCGCCATTTTAGACGTGAACCGATCAATTGGCAAGGATAAGAAGTGCGTTTACAAGATCGCTCAAATAATATACCATGCGTTCGGTTCGAAAGGCCTGCGGTTCTTGCGATGTCGGGCTCACACGGGGACCGCCCGTTACACCCCCCGAGCGCTGTTTTCTTTGAAATTCAGGGCGTGGGCCCAAGGATACAGGAAGGTGAAGCCGGTTTGGCGCGGTTGGGCGGTTAACCGCCGAAAGGAGATGACGCGATGAATATTCCCAATCTGATTGTGGGGTCCATTCTGCTAATTCTAGGGCGAAAGCTCTTCTGGTTGTTTGTCGGAAGCATGGGGTTTGTCATCGGATTCAGTTTCGCGGAACAGTTTCTGGGGCCACAACCGGATTACATCCTGTTGCTGGTGGGTATTTTTATGGGTGTTCTCGGGGCGTTGTGCGCTATTTTTCTGCAGAGCCTGGCGGTGGGGGTCGCGGGCTTTATGGCCGGCGGCTATTTGGCCCTGCTCTTGCTGGAGGCCCTCGATTTTCAGCAAACCCAGATGCTCTGGTTTGCCTGTCTGGCCGGCGGGGTTCTGGGCACCCTCCTGCTGGTCTTCATATTCGATTACGCCCTCATCGTTCTCTCCTCGATCATCGGTTCCGCATTGGCTGTCGATTCCATCCCTATGGACCCCGAATTCACAATCTGGGTCTTTGCCGGCCTAGTGATGGCGGGCTGCGTGATCCAGGGCAAAATCATGAGCCTCGAACCCGGCCCCGAAGGCAGACGGCGGCGTAGAAAAATCTATTAGACCGCCAAGCCGCCGGCCTGGTTATCGATGGCCGGCACGGTTTCGCCGTCTCCCATACCGTCGGGGTATATATGTCGAAATTGATGGGAAGATCGGACCGCTTTCAGCGCCATGTGGCGCAGGTGCTTCATGCGGAAACCCGCCACAACCGATATTTTTCCGCAGCGGTTCAGGATGAAATCGCCCCGTCGGCGGTCCTGATGGTGTTGGGAGAAGGATGCGGAACCGGGGGGAAAAGGGGAGAGGGGCCCTGCCTGATTCTCAACAAGCGGTCCCGGAAAGTTCGGCAGCCCGGAGATCTCTGCTGCCCCGGGGGCGGCCTTTCGCCCGGTGTCGATCCCTATCTGGCTAAACTGCTGACCCTGCCGGGAGTTTCCATGATGGGATGGCCCTACTGGTCTGAATGGCGGAATCGGCACCCCGTTCAGGCCCGGCGGATGACCCTGTTTCTGGCCACCGGTCTTCGGGAAGGTTTTGAGGAGATGCGGCTGAACCCGCTGGGAGTGAAATTTCTCGGCCCCTTGCCTCCGGACTACCTGCGCCTGTTTCAGCGGGTAATCTATCCGATGGTGGTGTGGGTCCGCCGCCAAAAGCGGTTTATCCCCAACTGGGAGGTGGAAAAGGTGGTCCGGATTCCCCTGAAATACCTGTTGAACCCGGACCATTATGCCCGGTTTCGGGTCCGGTTTTCCCGGTCCATTCAAGCGCAGCTCGACCGAACCGTGGAGGACTTTCCCTGTTTTCTGTTTGAACGAAACGGGGAGCGGGAAATGTTGTGGGGGGTCACCTATCGCATCGTGACCAGCTTTCTGGAGACGGTATTCGGTTTTCACCCGCCCGAGGCGGTATCGCTTCCGGTGGTCTCAGACACGCTGCGCCGGGCTTATCTGTCCGGGAGAGAAAAGGAATCGATGCAGCAGTGACCGTCGGCCATTCCGCCGGCATCGGTTCCGGCTTACCCGGCCTGAAATTCCTTGAGAAGATCCGTCACCTCGGACTCAGACACATCATACCAGTTTTCATAGGCTTCGGCCACGGCGAACCGCACCCCGGTTCGGATATTGGCGCAGTAGAGCCGGTCCACCTGTGGTGAAATCCGTTCCACGCTGCGAATCGGGCCGGTGGGCACCGCCACTACCACTTTCGAAGCCCCGGCATCTTGAATCGCCGCAACGGCCACCCGCATGGTAAACCCGGAAGCCAGTCCGTCGTCCACCAGGATTATTTTCCGGTCCGATAGCCGCGGCATCGGGCGATCTCCGCGGAAGAGTCGATTTCGGTTCTCCACCTTTTGCTTTGTATTTTGAATGCCCTCCTGCACGGTTTGCCGGCCCAATCCGACCTGTTCCACCAGTTCTTCATTGAGCTTTACCGTTCCGTCAAACGCCACCGCTCCGTAACCGGCTTCCGTCGTCCAGGGGAGGGTGATCTTACTCACCACCGCCACATCCAGGGGAAGGCCCAATCCCCTCGCGATCTCGGCCGCCACCGGCACCCCGCCCGCCGGTATTCCCATCACCAGGGCATCGGAATCCTTATAAAACAGGAGCATTTCCGCCAGGAACTTGCCTGCATGCCGTCGATCTGTAAACACATGGGACCGATCAAAAAGTTGCCTGTCCTCATACACATTTTCGGGTGTTTTCTTCATGATCTTGCCATATCACCTTTCTTTGAGGGAAACTTATGCGGTATTCAAATCCGCCGAAATCCGCGAGCAAACCTGCCAGATCGACCATCATTCCGAAGTGGGTGGTGTCCTCCAATGTTCCGCTTTTTTTCGGGTACAAAAAATTCAAATGAGTTTTCTATGACTATCTTCATGATTCGGGGGAATGTCAAACGAGTTCCAGCCGGGGGAAAGGCCTGTTCTTTTCGCAGTCCGAGTTTGACAGCGCCCCGTCCCGGGTGTATAGCCTTTTTAATGAATATCCTAAGGTCGGATGCATTTTTTTGATGAATCGACCGTATTTCGGGCATGAGAAGGGGAGGGAATGATGAACTACGACAGAACGGTCTTCGCGGTGGAATTTGCCCATTCCGGGGTTCAGAAGAAGGTCGCCCTGAAAACCCTGGAGGAAGGAATCACAGATTTTCTGGAATTTTTCGGTGAAGTCTCCTTTGTGGGCAAATCCTTCTATAAAATTATCGGAGACGGCGACGGCCTGGCCAGATACCGACGCCTGATCAAATCGGCGGGATACGAGGCCGACTCCAGAGGATTTATTTCGGAACTGATATGTAAAATTGAACGGGCCAACAGCGCAGATCCCGACCCGGTAGCGGTGGGGGGGATCGCCTTGCCGCTCCCGATGCTGGTGGCGGTTCTGGAGCGGATCATGCCGGAAGACCGGTTTATTCGAATCAAGGATGTGAATCAGTTGGAGCGGCTGACCAACATGGCGGTGCCGGATTCGGATCGGGAGCCGCTACAGGAGGTGATCGAACGGTATCCGGTGCGGCTGTCCACCCATACCATTCGGCAGATGCGGTTCTCCAAGGCGGTGGCCTATCAGTATCTGCCGTTTGTGGAGGAGCTCGACCCGGTGGGGCTGACCAACACCTGGATCGGTCAGTTCCACCAGGGACTGCTGGAGCAGATGTACAGAAACCGGATCATTTTCGTGCTCAACATGAGCTGCCCGGTCTACTGCCGGTTCTGCTTCAGAAAGCATAAAGACTGCAGGCGCCAGCCGACTCCGACCGACGCGGATGTCAAGATCGCCGCCGACCATATCCGCAATTCCCCGGCGGTGAAGGAGATGGTCCTCACCGGAGGGGACCCGTTCATGAATCGGAAAACCCTGGCTCGAGCGGTTGAAGAGCTGATGGAGGTTCCCCACATCAAAACCCTGCGGCTGGCCACCCGGTCCATCGCCTACTATCCGCATCTCTTTTTCGCGGGCGACATGGCCTGGCGGAATTACGTCAAGGAAAAGAACCTGGAACTGAATCAGCGGTCCAAGCGGCTGGAGATCGCCACCCATTTCATTCATCCGGACGAGATCTCCCCACAGAGCCTCGAGATCATCACCGACTTCGTCAAGAGCGGCATGGCGGTCTATGTTCAGACCCCGTTTTTGAATGACTGCAACGACGAGGGGCCTGAGCTGACCGATCTCTTTTGTCGTCTCCGCGGGGCCGGGGCCGAACTCCATTACATCTATATTCCGTGCAGCCCCATCCAGGGTAACAGCGTCTACTGGACCCCCATTTCCAAGGGGCTCGAAGCCGCCGCATATCTGCGGGCCCATCTCTCCGACCGGGCCATGCCCCGCATCTGCACCGCCACCCCCATCGGCAAGATGGACTGGCACTCCAGCGGATGGGCCGTGGAGCAGGATGCGGATGAAAACTTTATCTGGATTCGGTCGCCCTACACACCCGAATACTTCAACGACTTCGCCCCATTGACCAAGGGATTGGATGTGCTTCGGGTGAATGAAGAGGGGACCATCGATGTGCGGTACATGGCCAAAATCGGGGACCCCTCACTCTTGTGGGGTTCTCGAAAGCCCCGGCCTTCCAAACCGGCCGAAACCGACCGGAAACACCTTGAATCCATTCAGGAAGCGGTGGTCCGGGACCAGCGAATCGACCAGAGCATCGTCCCCACCGGATCCCAGATGCTGTTCCGAATTCATAAAACCCGGGTGGAAATGGACCCCGGAGCCGATGAACTCGAACTGGATTACATCCGCGAGAACGACGCCGTCACCGATGTGGTGATCGCCGGCCGCAAGGATGCGGTGGACAGCCTCTACCCCATCGGAAAGCTCATTCGGTCGCTTCAGGACATTCCGCATGTCAATGCGGTTCGGCTGCGAAGCTTCAAGTTCGCCTATGCGCCCGAGAGTTATACGCTGGGGGCGCTGGACCGTCTGGCCGGGCTGAATCGGCTCACGGTGGCCAATCCCCTGCGGCTGGAGATCGAAACCCAGTTCCTCCATACCGGCGAGATCCGGCCGGAACATGAAAAGCTGGCCGACGCGCTACGCCGACATGGGATTACGGTGTACGCGAATACCCCGATTCTGTCCGGCATCAACGACAGCGCCGAAGAGATTCACCGGCTGGCATTCGCCTGCCGACAGGCGGGAATCGAATTTCATCATCTATACGTGGCCGGATTGCCGATTCAACTCTCCGCCAACGGAACCTGCCCGGTGGATGTCGACGATGTCCTGGATATGGGCACCACGGTCCGGCGGGAGGGGAGCGGGCGGGAAATCCCCCGGTACATCATTCGAACCCCGCTCGGTGAGGTGGATTTCGGCATGACCTCCCGCATGTACGATCGGGACGGAGAGATTCGGGTTACGCTTTTACCATATGATCTGGACTATTACCGGGCCATGTGGCCCGATTTCGAGTGGCCGGATGGGGTGGAGCTCGATTCTGAGGGCCGCCCGGTGATTCCGGTGCCCGGTTTGAAGAGTGATACGGGGTTTATGGTTTTATCCGATGATACCCGCGGTTAGGGAGTTCTCAAAAGGGCGCCGGGGTTATTTCCCTTCCGGCGCCCTTTAGATTACTATTTGGTTCTAAGCACTTACCCAGGCTTGGGTTTTTTTGCTGAATCATTGTCCTAAATTTGCGCCGCCGAAACAGATCTGGCAGATAGTATCTCAATCCTTCCACTTTCAAATCGCCCAAACGCCTCTGGCCATCGGCATCAGACATTGAACCGCCTTGAGCCGCTGGGCCTTTTCATCCATGGAAGCGCCGCGAAACCCGAAAAAGCGATTGTAGAACAAATAATATGCGTTGACAGGCGGGGGCGTGGGGCTTTCCGCCATTTCCCGAATGCGCCCGCAATCGAGCCCGGCCGTCAGGCTGTACGCCAGGTGTGCCGACATCTGCCGCAAGGTCAATCGTTTGCCGTATTCGTACAAAAGGCGATAAACCCACGCGACCCGATCCGATGTTGTGTCGCGGCATTCCCGAATGGCATTGAGATTCATCTGAACGGGGCAGCTATGTCGTTGCCCATCAGCTGGTCGGCAAAACCGTCCTCCTGCGGGTTAAGGACGAAACCTTGCGGATCTTTGACGACGATCGCCTGGTGGTGACATTCCTCCACTTTGTATAATCGAATCTCTCTCTTTGAATAAGGGCGACGAATTTTTCAGCTTCGACAATGCCAAGTCCGTGGTGCAATATTTCAAGTCCCGCCATTTTGATTTCCGTATCGGTTTTCATGGTTAATACTCCTTAAGCTGACTGTTCCCCCGCCTTTTCCAAAATTAAAGACTTATGCGAAGGAGCAAGATAAAACCCAAATTGGGGCAACTGGTCCAGATACGGTTTGATTTCCTGGATAAGGCCTTTCCTCTTGGCGGTGATCAATATTCCCGCCGTTCCAGTGAGCTTTAAGCCAAGGCTGCGCGCCGTTCTTCTGGCGAGGAGATCGTCTAAAACGATCAAGCATCCCGGATTTTCCAAGCCATGCAAAATAACAGCGGTCTCTCCATTGCCCAGATCACGGGACAGCTTAATGGCGGAAACCGGTTGAGGCGATAATGTTTTTATAAATTCGAAGTCTTGCAAATCGGGCAGATGCACCCCTTCAAGTTTTCCGTTACCCAACTCTTCAACGACTTCGGCAGGGACATAAGCTTCTGCAAAAAGCCTTTCAAGAAGGTCGAGGAGTCCGAGCTGATGCAAGTATTGAATAGGGGAAGTGTTAAGAATCACCATTGGATGCATTCAACATATCCTCTTCGATCGACGCCTCGTCAATTGGAAAAGCGGACAGCCCATATCGGCTCATTTCGACAAGGAAACGTGGCTTGGACATCCCAAGCCATTCCGCAGCCCTTCCAGTGGATATGCGGCCGGCTTCCGTTAACTTTGCCGCCAAAAGAAACTTGATCTCTTTTTCCGGATCGGCATACCCAAAGGACACCTCCTTGAAAAAGGTTTCCGGCACATCGATTGTTATTTGCATACTGCCCTCCTTTTAGGGCTCAGCGATATATCCGTGATCTGAACATTTCCACGCCCCTTCTGGTCAGCCGTTAAACCAATAGTCCGGCGCATAATGTCTTAAAAATTTAGATGCCGAATTCAACCCAAAATACTCGGTACATTAAATATAATACATCCTGGTGACGGTCAATGTCCAAAACCGGCAACCTGCCTTCAGAGCATTTTCGAATCCGATTTATATGGAATGGCATGCCCGTATAAGTAGGTGAAGACCGGAACGCCCAGGATTAGTCCCCAGAAGTGAAACAATTTTCCCGAGATGGTGAGCACGATCAGGACGATCACCGGATTGATCCGCATGCGGGTGCCGTAGATGCTCGGGTTGAGGACATATCCTTCAACAATATGGATGCCGGTGATCAGCAGGATAGCCAGGAACATGGTCTGGAGCCCTCCGTTGGTCTGCAACGCCACCAGACAGATAGGAATGGAGCTGATAAAGACCCCCACCACCGGGATGAAGCTGCTGATAATGACAATCGGAAATGTTGAAAAAAACCAATGGGTGTGGTTTATTAGCTGAACGGTTATTGCAAAAATCCTTTGAATTCTCAACCCGAAAGAGGAGGGCAAAAGGACTGTGCGAAAGGAGAATTTGCGCCGAACCGGCATTACCATCCTGGTGATTTCCATTCTGGCGGCGATTTTGTGGTGGGCGGGACCGCTTCGAAATTTTTTCGGATTCGGCGCGTATATCGAGCAGGGCGGGTGGACGGCGGTTCAGGATCGCGGCCGAATTCGGTTTCTGATGCCGCGCCTCAGCCCCATTGAATATCTTCCCAGAAGCGGCCGCCCCGAAGATTACGAAAGGCAGCTGATCGATGCATTCGGCCGGGCCGTCGGTCTGGAGGTGATCCCGGTCCGGGTGGACCATCAGGACCAACTCATCCCTGCATTGCTGGCTGGAAAGGGCGACATCATCGCCGCCAGCTTTACCATCACCCCGGATCGAAGCCGACAGGTGGCCTTCAGCGCTCCCTTTCTGACGGTGCAGGAGCAGGTCGTGGTCCCAAAGGATTCACCGGTTCACAGCCTTTCCGACCTCAAAGGACGACCGGTCGCGGTTCGCGAGTCCTCATCCTACCGGGAATCTCTGGAGGGTTTGAAAAAAAAAGATCCTTTTCTCGAGATTCTGCCCATGCCAGAAGATCTGGACACCCTGACCATTCTTTCCGGGGTGGCGGAAGGGCGGTATGAGGCCACGGTGGCCGACGATCATATCGTCCAGATATTTCTCTCCTATGAAGATCGGGTCCGTCCGGCCTTTTCGCTCGAGGGGGACCGTCATATCGCCTGGGCGGTTCGCCCGGACAATAAGGCGCTTCTCGCCCGAATCAATCGCTTCCTGAGCACCACCCATCTGCCCGGAAACCGGCCCGCCATTTATCGTGCCGATCTGGATGAAATTCGAAAGCGGGGAGTGCTGCGCGTGCTGACCCGCAACAACGCCGTCACCTATTTTATATGGCGGGGCCAGATGGTCGGGTTCGAGTATGAAATGGCCCGAAAATTCGCGGAAGAACTCGGCGTTCGTCTGCAGATGGTGGTGCCGCCCACCCGGAAGGATCTCTTTCTCTGGCTTCTGGAGGGGCGGGGCGATTTGATCGCAGCCTCCATTACCGCCTCTCCTGAACGGGCGAAAAAGGAAGGGGTCCGGTTTTCCCGTTCTTACCACCAGGTATCTGAAATCCTGGTGGCCCGGGCCTCGGATGAGGGGCCCGAAGGGGTGGCGGACCTCAAGGGCCGGACCATCACCGTTCGGAAATCAAGCTCCTATTGGGCCACACTGGAATCCCTCCTCAAAGCGGGCGCTGAATTCGAACCGGAACCGGCGCCGGAGCTGCTGGAAACCGAGGAGATCATTGGAAAGGTGGCGAAAGGAGAGGTTGATCTCACGGTGGCCGACAGCCACATCCTGGACATCGAACTGACCTGGCGGGATGACGTCAAAGGCGCCTTTGCACTTGAAGATCCGGTCTCTCATGGGTGGGCGGTCCGTCCCGAAGATGAAATGCTTTTGGCGGCGGTGAACCGGTTTCTGAAAAAGGAATATCGGGGCCTGTTTTACAACATGACCGTGGAAAAATATTTTAAGAACCCCCAGAAGATCCGAAGCCATATAAAATTTCGGGCCAAAACCAGCGGCGCTCTCTCCCCGTACGACGACCTTGTCAAATCCTATGCCGCACGCTATGATTTCGACTGGCGGCTGATCGTCGCCTTGATGTTCAAGGAAAGTCGGTTCGACCCCGAGGCCCGGTCCTTTGCCGGGGCCCGAGGGTTGATGCAGATGCTGCCCAAAACGGCCTACGCCCTCGGTTTCGAGGAATTGACCGATCCGGAGACCAGCATCCATGCCGGAATCAAATATCTGGATCGGCTCCGCAAATATTTCGAGCCGGAGCTGCCGGTCCATGAACGAATGAATTTCATTCTGGCCGCTTACAACGCCGGCCAGGGCCATGTCCGGGACGCCCGGATTCTGGCCCGTCAGCTGGGCCTTAATCCCGATCGGTGGTTCGACCATGTGGAAAAAGCCATGGAACTGCTTTCAAAGCGGGAATACGCACGTAATTCCCGGTTCGGATATGTCCGTGGCCATGAGACGGTCAAATACCTTCGGGAGATACGCAAGCTTTACCGGGGATACACGGCGGTCGCCGAGGGGGCCTGAGGATCATCCTTCCGATGAAAGAGATTGAAGCGCCGCCGCGATGTCACGGCTCAATTTGCCGAGGGCGAGGCTTTCCGCAGCCACGATTTCGTTGTATCCGGTCCCGAGAACCGGTTGTCGAATTCGGGAGCCCCGCATCAGCAGCATTCGTCGGCCGTCATCCCCTAAAATGACCCAGTGGGCGTCCAAGGCGACCCCCTCCCCGGGCACGGCATCGAAGCGCAGAACCTGGACCGTCACCTGATACCGGATGGAGATCCCGGTTCGCCAGGGAAAAACGTAGACCTGATCGGTGGTGAGCAGGGTCGACAGGTTTTCCGCCAACACAGTGGTGGTATTTTCTTTCAGGGTGCCGGCCCACTTGTCGAATTCCGCCAGTTCGATCTCATGGGGTCCGGTTCGGGTTACGATCTGGGGCCGGTCGAGATAGGAGGGAATCTCCACCGGACCGACACCGATGGTTTTTCCATTTTTTGTAAAATCGCCGGGGACCGGGTTTTCCGCTTCGGCAACTGCGGTCAGGACATAAAACCGGGACGGCTGAGTTCGAGCGCAGCCGGCCAGGGCCGCGGCTGCAAGCATCAAAAACAGGATCGCACAGGATCGTATGCTGTATTTCATTATCTTCCTCTCTTTCCCTGAATCAGGGCTTCGGGGTGTCGCTCCAGATATTCGGCCATGATTCGAATGGATCGGGCCGCCGCGGCGAATTCGTCGACGGCGTTGTAAACCTGATAGCCTAGAGGCGATTCCTTGGATGTTATATTTCCCAAATCAGACAAGGTCTGTTTGGCTTGATTCAGGGCCGATCGCGCCGCTTCGGCCGCCTGCTGAATATCCGTGGCGACCGGAGTGATCCGGCCGTTCAGGTTATCCATGATCGCTTCCATGTGCCGGACCAGCTTTTCAGTCTCGGCAACCGTTTCTTTAATATTTTCTCCGACATCGACGATTACATCGTTGGCATTGTTCACCAGTTTGTCCGTGTTCTGAATCAGCCCCCGTGCATCCGTCGCCAGAGGAATCACCTCTTGGTTCATGTTTTCAGCCAGCTGTTCAATCTCGGACAGGGTGCCGCTGAGGGCTGTAAAACCCTCTTCCATATCCGCGGAATTGACCATTCTTTCGATCCCTTCGATGGCATCGATGGCTTTCAGCACCAGGCTTTCGATGGGGA
>JBEPWQ010000042.1:0-19881 GCA_041642315.1 Desulfobacteraceae bacterium
CCACCGCCGGTGTTATCGCCCGTTTCGAGCGTCACGGCGGCACAGACAAAAACGGCTACATGACCTACGTGTACCAGTTCAAAGCCGAAAAGAGCATGTACTTCCGCCTGCGCGGCACAAACATGCCCGTCGACACGCCGAATGAAACCGATGAGAAGGGTAACCCACTCGCTGATTCCATGGCTGACAACATCTATTGTCCCGAATGCCCGGCTCATTGCGGCGGCGTATTGAACTACGATGTTGAAGCGTGGGCCGATCTGTGGTTTACCTCCAACCCGATTTTCGTCATGGTGGAATAATGCCTGAATAGCCGGATCCCCCCCTTGGAGGATCCGGTTCCGTCATCCATTTGTCCGTATTGGCAGTAACCCCGTAAAGGGGGCTTTCTGAGCCCCCTTTATTTTAGCCGGATTCAGTCCATTACAATACCGCATATGCGTATAAGAAATCTTAATACCGGTTTTCTCGTTTTGGTGCTATTCCTCTCTGGATTTGCAGGGCTCGGTTACCAAATGATCTGGACCCGAATGCTTACCGTGGGCCTGGGCCATGAAATCATTTCCGTTCTTGCCGTGGTCGGCGCTTTTTTTTGCGGAATGGCCCTGGGTGCCTGGGCTCTGGATGGCAGGATCAGCCGCAGTCTGCGTCCCGGCAGATGGTACGCGCTTCTGGAACTGGGGATCGGGATATGGTCGCTCATTCTCATTTTTTTGATACCACAAGCCAATCGAGCCGCTGCATTTCTTACCGGAACCGATCCCTCCATGTTCCGGCACTGGTCGGTTGCATTTGCCGTTCCATTCCTTCTGCTGCTGCCGGCCACAGCCGCCATGGGCGGCACCTTTGCGGCAATGGAACGTCTTTTCTCCCGGCTGCGCAGAAGCGGGTGGTCTGTACCCGGCCTCTATTCCGCAAATACGTTCGGCGCTGTGGCTGGAACACTGCTGACGACCTTCGTCATCGCACCTGCTGTTGGATTCCGCGTCACGGCCGGTCTGCTGGCCGTTTTGAATGTTTGTTGCGCAATGGGGGTGATCTTCGGCCCGGCTCGCAATGAAACCGAACGGCCTCGGGTGCCGATTTCGAACCGGAAACCGCCGGGCACCGGCCGCATAATGATCACCCTCTTCATGACCGGATTTTTGGGCATCGGATACGAGGTTCTAGTCGTCCGAGTCGCCAGCCAGGTTCTGGAAAACACGGTGTTCAGCTTCGCCAGTCTGATTTCTATTTACCTGATGGGAACGGCGGCAGGCGCAGCCATATACCACGGAATCGCTTCTCCCCGCCAAAATCAAGAGACGGTTCTTAGGGGTCTGCTTCAATGTCAATCTCTTTTCTGCCTGATCGGTATTGCCATTTTGCCGCAGGGGGAGCGCATTTTTGAATCACTGCGAATCTTAACCGGCAGCGGCTTGTTCGGATCGATTGCCGGTGAAATGGGGCTTGCGGTATCGGTGTTTTTTCTCCCCACACTGGTTATGGGGGCCACATTCAGCCATCTGGCACAGGCCGCCCGAAGGCCTTCGGGCGGTGTCGGTCAAGCATTTTCTATTAATACCTTAGGCGCTTCTACCGCACCACTTGTGTTCGGTATTTTTCTTCTGCCTTTAATCGGACCGAAACTGAGCCTGATAACCGTTTCGACGGCATACCTCTTCCTGATTCCTTCCCGCCGGTGGAAACAGTGGCTGCCTTCAGCCGTACCGGCGACATTGTCGATGATGCTTTTATTGAACCCTGCCGGCCTCGACGGTATCACCTTAATCCCAGGAACCCGTGTTGTCGAACACATCAACGGGGTTATGGCTGCGGTGAGTGTACTCGAAGACAGTCGGAAGGATTATTATCTCAAAGTGAACAACAAATTTATGATGGGAGGAACCACATCGCATTTTTCCGATCGGCGGCAAGGCCATATTCCCCTTCTCCTTCATCCGGATCCGGCTTCAGCACTTTTTTTGGGTCTTGGAACGGGCGCCACATTTGCCGCCGCTTCAGATCATCCGAATTTGATCGCCCATGGTGTCGAATTGGTGCCGGAGGTCATCAAGGTTCTCCCTTATTTTGAAAAATCCACAGGCCCTTTGGATAACAAGCGGCGGTATAAACTGCATGTGGCGGATGCACGCCGATTCGTAAACGGCTGGAACAAACCGTTTGACGTCATCGTCGCCGACCTCTTTCATCCCGCAAGAGACGGGGCGGGCTTTTTATATACGATCGAACATTTCCAAGCCATACGATCGCTGATGAGCCCTGGGGGGATATTCTGCCAATGGCTACCGCTGTATCAAATGGACTTGGAGGTGTTGCGAACCATTATTCGAACTTTCCTGCACGTCTTTCCGGACGGTAAAGGATTCTTGGCGACATACAGCCTGCAAACACCAATTGTCGGGTTAATTGCAGGCATTGGCAACACTGGTTATCCTCCAGATTTTATGGAGAAAAGAATAACGAGCGACATACTCCGGAAGAAGCTCGTTTCACTTCGACTTGACAATTCCTATGCCTTATTCGGCAATTTCATTGCCGGTCCCCAGGATTTAATCAAATATGCGGGCAAAGGTCCCCTGAATACCGACGATCGGCCGGTCGTCATATTCAAAGCACCAAAGTTTGCATATACTGAAAACGAACCGGCCCATGTGCGGTTGATAGCCCTGGTGGACAACCTCAATCCTGAACCAGTCCAAATACTACAGAAAAGAAGCACGGCCGATGCAAAGTTAGTCAATGATCGGTTGAAGGCATACTGGCTTGCGCGGAACAAATTTCTACAAACAGGTGCCGGTATAAAACAGACGTCCGATATTGTGAAGATGCTTGGTCAAGTCCGCGACCCGCTTCTATCCATTATCCGTCAGAGCCCCGATTTTGATGCAGCGTATTATCCGCTGCTTGCGATGGCGCAGCAGCTTCACAGAATCAATCCCAACGATGCAAGGGAACTACTCATGGAGTTAGAGACGGCGAATCCAATGCGCCGAGATGCAAAAAGGTTACGGGAATACCTGAGCAACTAACGTTGTGGAACTTGTGCCTGGATAACTATGATGAAATGGCATTTAACTTGAAAGATAAATTTGCGGTAGCGAAAGCCAACAATTTAATGGAGTATATCAATGAAAATCAATCATCTATCGGCGTCTTTTTTTTACTTTTTTTTGATGAGCCTGATTTGTTTCGCACTGTTGGCATGTCATCCGCAGCTTCGTCCGGACAAGTTGACGGATACCTCAGTCCAAACCCAAACTTCAGTGGAATGGTCCAATTCCGAAAATTTTGGACCGAATATCGTTCCAAAAACGGGTCAGACAAAAACATATATGTCAGCAGATGATGGTGATTTGCAAGCCGGAAAGCCCTGGCCGATGCCAAGATTTACAGATCACGGAGACGGAACCGTAACCGACCGCCTCAGCGGGTTGATGTGGACCCAGAACGCAGACAAGGCCAATGGAAAAGTGGACTGGGAAGAGGCTGTTTTAGGAGCGAAATCCTGCACCGATGGTGGATATACCGATTGGCGGCTTCCCAATCGAAATGAACTCGAGAGTTTGATCGATTTGGGCCGGTATAATCCAGCCTTGCCGACGGGGCATCTTTTCATCGGAATACTACCATCTTACTACTGGACTTCCACTACTCCCGCAAATAATGAAGATCACGCTTGGATTGTTCACTTTTATATTGGTTTCGTGACGCATGACGATAAAGGCGGCTCACACCATGTATGGTATGTGCGTGAGTGGATGAGTCCTAAAATGGGATAAACGCGCATGTAGAGGATCGACCCAGTCGTATCAACCTGCTGGGAGGGTATCTGGCGGATGCGGATGATTTGGCCCGGTTCGCCGGAGATGTTCCCCTCGAAACGGACGATCGGCCGGTGGTCCTTTTCGAAGCCCCTCGCTTTCGGTATAACCGAACCCCCGATCCGGCCCACCGGCTGCTGATGGAAATGGTCGAGACCTTCTCACCGTCGGCTGCGGATCTGCTTCAACACCTGCCGGCCCTTGCAGACGGCGATGCTTTCCAAACCGCGCGCAAATCTGGCTGGAGGCATACTGGACCGCCCTGAACCGGTTTCTGAAGCCCGGCATCGGGGTGCCCAAAACCCGGGACCTGCGGAAACTGCTCCGGTATGTGCGGGAACCGCTTCTGGCGGTGGTTGAGGAAAGCCCCCGATTTCGACGGCGCCTATGCACCGCTCCTGAAAATGGCCCGGCAGCTGTCCACCATCGACCCGCTGAACAGCACCTTCAGATAGAAGATTCGAAACTCTCGTTTCTGATTTTGAACCCACTGGCGGGAGCCCGGCATCCGCTTGGTTCCCGCCGGTTTCGTAGCTCACCCGAACTCGACCGTATCCCCATCGCCGACAAAGGGAGGTCCGCCGGTGCCCGGCCGTCCCCCGCCCTCGGCCACCGGATATCCCAGTTCCCGCATTCGGGCCACCGCCGGGGCCCCGGTGCAGTGGTTGCAGGCGATCTTTTCGAATCCGTACCGGCCCAGGGCCTGAATCACCGCCTCCTGTTCCTCCTTGAGCGGACCGAAGGGGGCGATATGAAGCCCGCCGTAGATTCCGTGAAGGCGGTCGCCGCCGGCCAGATTGTCCCGGGCGAAATCGGCGAACTTCAGAATGTTCTGGTGGCAGCATCCGGTCACGCAGACGATCCCCTTGTCTTTTACATTGAAATAGAGCGATTCCTCCCCGCGCACCCCGATCAGAATCTTCAGGTCGAACACCGCCGCGGCGCACCCGTCCATCAGCCGGTAGACCTTGCCCGGATGCAGTTCGGTCCGCTCGCCCCGGTGGGGGATCCGGTTTTCGGCCCCGGCCTCGGGAAAGGACTTGCCGTCCAGAAAGGCCCGGCCTTCCCGGTGAAAGGTGCTCGGGATGACGATGGGAATATCCGGCCGATACTTGAGCACCGTCTCCAGGCCCCAGTAGTGGTCCATGTGCTCATGGCTGATAAACAGAAAGTCGATCTCCCCGCCCGTCAGCATCCGGTCGATCCCCTCCCGCTGAAAGGCGGCATCCATGTATTCCCGATTCCACCCGGCATCCAGCAGGAACTTGCGGCGGTCTCCGCCGAGGGTCTCCACTTCTATCAGGGAGCAGCTGCCGGCGGCGTTTTCCGGGTCCCAGGGGACCTCCCACTGGTTGGCCGTTTCTCCACCCGCCGACTTGATGTCCGCCGTCAGCCGGTCGTTGTCGAACCATCCCATTTCGGACACGCAGGTGATCCGAATGCTTTTGCATTCGCCGATGTCGTATTTGCCGCCTTCCGACGGTATCAAGGTTTTGAACATGGGAGCACCTCCTGTCTCTGGGGGGTATGGCATTTCCGATCATTATTTATTCGACCTTTCCCACCACGATAGCCCCTCCGGAGTCCTTTTTCAAGTACGGTTTTTGCGGTTGTGTTTTTTCGATAATTTGATAAATTCAAGGCGTTTCGCTCATAAAATAATTCCCGCAGGGAAACCGGACCGCACCGGTTCTAAAGCAGATGCGAAAAATTAACGGCCGGTCACCCAACACCCAAAGGAGATATAGATGGAAAAACTGATCCCCGCGCTTAAAGAAATGGCTCAAACCATTCGCAACATCGAGGCCTCGGCAGACAGGGCCTTGAAGAAAGGCGACAAGGAAGAGTATACGAAGAAAATGCGTCAAAAGGCCCGGCTGCTGCAGCACCTGCCGGATACCCTGGCGCCGGTGACGAAAAATCTGCCCGAAACGGTTCGGGAGCCGGTGGAAGAACGCCTGGAGCGGTTTTCTTCCTCCGCCGCCAACTCCCTGAGAATCGACAGCGTGTTTTACATGTATGCCCTGCTCTATCCGGAGGACTACACCGAAGGGGAGCCCAATGATCTGGAGCGGTTTATCATGGAATTGTGTTCCCATAGAGTAGATTGACGCCTTTCGGGCATAGGAAATGAAATTGTAAGTTTTTTTCTCTTTAAGTTTTTGGATTATCCAGTATCTCTCGAACTTTAGATGACAAAGTGCCTATGGAAAAGGGCTTCTGGATAAACGGCATCCCTTCTTCAGACAAATCGTCGAATTCAGCCAGATCTGCACTGTAACCGGACATAAAAAGCACTTTTAGGTCGGGGCGTTTTTTTACAGCCTTTGAAAAAAGTTCATGTCCATTCATTTGGGGCATCACCATATCCGTCAAAAGCAAATCAATTTGTTGGTGAGAAATTTCCATTATCTTCAATGCCGCTTCCCCGTCTCGTGTAATAAGAGTCCTGTATCCTTGCCGTACCAGGATTTCCTCTGCAAGGAGAAGGACCTGCTCATTATCCTCTGCAATTAAAATGGTTTCAGTACCCGCAAGCTCACCCATTCTGGATTTGCTGAAATCAACGTGGGAACAGGTTTTTTCGGGTATCGGCAGATAAATTCTAAAAACGGAGCCTTTTCCCGCCTCACTGTAAACCCATACATGTCCTCCGTGCTGTTTGACGATACCGTAAACCGTGGCCAGACCTAGCCCCGTACCCCTATCCCCCTTGGTGGAATAAAAAGGCTCGAAAAGATGCTCGCGGGTCTCCTCATCCATGCCGCAGCCGGTATCACTTACCACCAGCAAAGCGTATTGGCCCGGGGTTGCTTCCGGATGGGCCTTGGCAAAGGTTTCGTCCATTTCGGCCAATTCGGTTTTTATTCTCAGAACGCCGCCTTCGGGCATGGCATCCTGGGCATTGACCGAAAGGTTCATGATCACCTGCTCAACCTGTCCGATATCCGCCATGACAATCAAATCGACGGGTGAAATGATGAAGTCGATTTCAACATTTTCCCGGATCGTGCGACGAAGCAGTTTTTCAAAATCGGCCAGCACATGGTTGAGGTTTACAGGCCGATTTTCCAGTTTTTGTTTGCGGCCGAAAGCAAGCAGCTGGTGCACAAGGTTCTTGGCTCTCAATCCGGCACCCAGCATTTGGTTTACAGATTCCCGTTTTCTGTCCTGGGGATCAAAATTGCACAGAAGCAATTCGCAGTAACCGATAATCGGCGAAAGCAGATTGTTTAAATCGTGGGCGATTCCCCCGGCAAGCCTGCCGATGGATTCCATCTTCTGCGCCTGGCGAAACTGATCCGCAATTTTTCGCTTTTCTGCTTCCTCTCTTTCCCGGTCGGAAATATCGACGATTATACCCCTGAACCCCGCGACCTGATCCTCCTTTAGAACTGGAGCGGCAAGTAAAAGAAGGGGAAAACTGGAACCATCTTTTTTGATGGCCCGATACTCCACCATCCCAAGCTTCTCTCCATTCAGCCTTCTGGCGATATGTTGTTTGGCACGGATTCTGTCTTGGGGCACGAATAAATATAGGCCGTTTATTCCCGCTTTCAAATCTTCCTGGCAATACCCGAAAAGTTTGAACGCATGATGATTGGCAAACGTCACTGTGAAATCAAGGTCCAATTCAAATACGGCAACCGGCAGCATCTCTACCAGATCTCTAAAGCGTTTTTCACTTTCAAGCAGCGCCGTCTCGGCTTTCTTCCGGTCGGTGATGTGCTGCGATATTCCAAGCATACGCACCGGTTCGCTTTTCCTGTCGGCAAGGACCTTTCCTCGGGATTCGATCCATAAATAACGGTCACCGGCTTTTATGCGGTATTGATCGGCAAACGATCCAGTGCTTTTAACCGCCCTTTCAACCGCTTCTAAAACCCGTTCGCGATCCTTTTCATGAATTAAGTTTTGAAGAACTCTCAAATCCTGGTAATCATCGCTTAACGCCTCCAAACCGAAAACCTGTGCCGCGCTCTTCGAATAGGTAATCGCGCCCGTCTGCAAATTTATATCCCACGCAAAAACACCGGCTGCATCGGTAGCAAGCCGCATGCGTTCTCCTTCTTCGCGCAGTCGATTCTCTGTTCGCTTTTGTTCGGTGATGTCGACGTTGACCGAAACCCCGCCGGTGATTCGGCCGGTTGAATCGAGGATTGGGCGGGCGTAGTTGAGAATGGTTTTACGTCCTCCGTCCCGGGTTTCGATCTCCATTTCCTCGGCCATACACTCCTCGCCTTTCGACAAAGCACGGGCCATGCCCCAATCATGGGCCTGAACGCGCTTTTCGGTGCCGGGCCACCAGGCCCGACAGTGATCCCCGGAGTGACCGGTCCACTCGGACAGGGGCGCATTGGACCAAATTTCATCCGCGACCGAATTCGTCGCCACCAGCGTCCCGTTTTCATCGGCGATAAAAACCGGGACCGGCAAGACTTCAAGCACGGCCTGGAGGCGGTTTCGCTCGGATTCGGCGCGCTCCCGTTCTCGAACCATCGCCATTTCGGCCTGTTTTCGCTCGGTGATATCCTCCAACATTCCGATACCCAGTTTAAATTTGCCCGCTTGATCCCGAACCAGAGAAGCGGTCCAATGGCCCCACAGCCGTTTCCCGTCTTTTCTGATGTAGCGTTTTTCAATTTGGTAAAAATCACGCTTACATTCAATTAATTCCTGAGCAAGTTCGGTATCTGCCTGAACCTCTTCCGGGTGGGTAAATTCTGTGAATACCATGTTCGCCAGTTCACCGGCACTGTAGCCGAGCAATCTCTGCAGGGCGGAATTGCTTTCGACAAACCGCCCTGCGTTGTCAATAATCGCCATTCCGATGCCCGCCCTTTCAAACGTTGTGCGGAATTGTTTTTCAATTTCATATTGTTTCTTTTTGGCCGCCTGGAAGGATATTTCGATCTGATTCAACTCCTGAATTCGTTTTTCCAATTCTTCATAGGTCGGTTTTTTCTGCATACTTGTTAACTCCCTCTCCAAGTGCAAGAAATGATGGCCAAAAAATCCCCAAATGGATCGGAGGGTTGAGCACAGAAGAACTTCAGTGATTCCTTTCAGCATCTGGATTAAAACAAAAGAATCTTTTTGGTTCAACTGACATTTGTATCAATCTTTTTTGCGAGGATATCGGAATACCCATCTGGATTGGAGAAGATTGTGGAAACCTGGTCAAACGAAGACACTTTGGGTCTTATGAAACCGGTCGGCGGGATTCCTGGGGGATACATATCGGCGCCACCGACTGGTTCAGGAAATCAAAAAAGCCGAGCCTTCGGATGGGTTCGGCCTTCCGCAACTGCTTGTCTGTGGTTGTAGCGCAATTACAATCGCCTCATCCCTCAGCACCGCTTTTTAATTCTTGAATTTTTTGGACAAAGGAGTCTTTGCAACTTTTACACCGCCACTTGCTCAGGCAGACGGTGATCTCACCCGGGCCGAACCCTGACCGGCGGCAATCTCCGCAGACTTTTTCTTCCGGCGGCAAAAGGTCGTGTTCGGAAATTTTTTCCAAATTGCACGCACGGCAAATCCAACGGAAGCCGCCCAAGTGAAATAGATGGTCCGTGTTCAGCTCCCCGCAAAGATAACACCATCGGTACTCGGGATTATTTTTGATAGCGCCGGGGTCATAAACATGGAGAAAGGGTTCCTCATCCTTGAAAAAATATCCGATATCGGTATCATAAAAATCAGCTACGATTTTTTCCAAAGCTCGTTTTCCTTTCTTTTCTCGCAGCTTGGTTGTTGTGAGGAGATATTCAGCATGATTAGTTCACAAAACGGAAGAAGTCAATCATGAGTTACTTTTTAACCCGGTATATATTCCACTGAAAACATTCGATCTGCTATACACATCTAAGTTAGAAATGGATTATGGGCAGGGAATCAGGTACGCATTATTTGCCGCCGGCAAAAGGAGGTCGCCTTGTTTCACCGTTTGACAGGATTCAGCGAGGCTGAAATCAATACGGTTCACGACGCAGTATTGGAAGTATTGCAGGATGTGGGGGTCGCCTTCCGAGAGCCGGACGCCGTGGCAATCTTTAAACACCACGGCTTCAAAACGGAAACCGAGACGGTCTTCTTTCAAGCGGAGCAAGTGATGAACGCCCTCGCCACCGCCCCCGCCCGGTTTGTCGTCCATGCACGGAATCCGGAAAAGGATGTGGCCATCGGGGGAGAGGATTTCGCCCTCCTCCCCGGATGGGGATCTCCCTTTATTATCGACGGCAACGGAAACCAGCGTGAGGCTTTAATGGCCGATTACGTCGATTTCTGCAAGCTGGTCCATACCTCCCCCTATCTGGACATGATGGATTTTCTGGCGGTGATGCCATCCGACATTCCTCCGTTTCATTCCCACCTGGATATGATGCTGGCCAACCTTCTATACACGGACAAGGCCTGCATGGCCAGCCCCCAGGACCGGAGCAAGGCAAAAGACAATATAGACATGTTGTGCATTCTCTGGGGAGGACGGGATACGATTCAGGATCGGCCCGTCACCATATCCAAAATCAACCCTGTTTCGCCCTTCATCTATACCGAAGAAATGACCGGCTCCCTCATTGAGTACGCTCGGCTCGGCCAACCCCTCCAGTTTCCAAATTTGTGCATGGCAGGCACTACCGGACCTGTGAGTCTTACCGGCACCTTGGTGGTGCTCACCGCGGAAGCCCTAGCCGGTATCGTGCTTGCACAGCTCATCCATCCGGGCACGCCGTGCGTTTTCGGCGGCAATTCATGCGCCACAGACATGAAGACCGGTGCCGCGGCAGCGGGCGGACCCGAATCGATTGTCCTCATTCATGCCATCACCCAGATGGCGAAATTTTACAAACTGCCTTGCAAGGCCGGCGGCTCGGTCACGGATGCCCATTTTCCGGACATGCAGGCCGGGTTCGAATCGGCCCTCGGTCTCTTTACCGCATTGGCCGCCGGGGCCCACATGATGGACCAGTCCTGCGGAATTCTCTCCTGCTTCAATGCCATGAGCTTCGAGAAATTTCTTGTAGACGAGGAAAACTGCGGCTATGTGCGCAGAATCCTCCGCCCCATGGAGGTTACCGACGAGACCATCGGCATGGACCAGATCAAGCGGGCGGGGATCGGCGGATCCTACCTTGCCTTTCCCGAAACCTTTTCACGGTTCCGGAGCGAGATTTTTATTCCGAACTTGGCCTGTCGGGGCGGATACGAACGCTGGTCCGTTACCGGAAAAAAGAAGATCTGGCAAAAAGCGTCGGAATACAAAGAAAAGCGGTTGGCCGCCTATGTAAAGCCGGTCATCGATTCGGGTGTTGAAGAGGCCCTGATTCGGTTCGTCAAACGGCGCAAGGCGGAAATTGCTGAATAGTCACATGCGGCCGTTTCATGTCATTAGTGCTCAGGGAAAAAGTGATGGTTACGGAGGTGACCATCTAAAAGGGACACCTCCAACCCCCATTGATAAGGAAGCATTCATGGTTCTGTCGTCGCTGATAAACCGTTCCACATAAACCGGCCGGATCACCCGAATCGCATGGCGCCCTGGCTGGCGAAAGGGATAGAGAACGTCCTCTGCTTTTCCGAACTCAATGTTTCGATTTCCGAACCGGAAAGGTATTCGATCCCTCCTGGAATGACAGTGTCGCCCGTTTGATACGCCGCTGCGCCGAGAGCCAGGTCGGTCCAGAGGGCCACCCGATTTGCCCGATCAGCCGGACAGCGGGGTCATCGCTCTGGAGAAAACCTTGTATCAATTCGAGCATAGCCAGTCGGGGATTCATTCCCCGGTCACATCCTCGCCCACCGTATCCGACCGATAGGCCAGGTTCTGAATCCGGGTGTCGAATTCCGGCGGCACATCCGCTTCGTCATAAGGCGTGATTGCGTAATTGGCAGCCAGGTAATCGGCCAGGGCGCTCTGCTCGCCGATCTCAGTTTCCAACACATTTTCTCCGAAAGTATCGAAGGGGTATCCATCCCCGCCCCCGGCCAGAAAATTGAGGGTGACCACCCGGATTTCCCGGTCGGGATCACCGGCCACTTCTCCATTCCGGGCGATCACATCCACGGCATTGCCGTCCTCGTCAGTGATCACCAGGGAATCGACCCTTTCTCCGGGCGGCAGACTCGGGTCGAAGCTGAAGGCCAGACCGCCCACCTGGGGGAACTGGCCCGGTGTAGCGCCTTCCTCAGAGGCGGCCACCCCGTGCTCGATCACCGCCATAAGTTCCGCCGCGGTCAGGTTCAGAAGGGTAAGAGAATTATTGAATCGGAGGGAGTTTTCGATATCCAGCCGGGATATCTCGCCGGCTGATTTTCCGGAGGCTGGGTTGGCCCTGGGCGGTACCTGTTCATAGACCCCTGGCGCGGTTTCGATGGTGGCGCCGACGGGCTCCCGAATGCCGCCGCCGTTTTTAATGGAGACCTGCACAGTCGAATCCAGCGTTTTGGCCGCCACCAGATTGGCATCGGCGGTGAGATTGCCCAGATTGGTCTCCTGAGTCCGGACATCCTCCCGCTGACCGTTTAGATAAACCTCGGTTTGGCCGTGAACAATCGAATCCTTCTGAATCACCACCCCGCGCACCGCCTCGGTCAGGGTCTGAACATCATGACCCCGGGTACCGATCTGAAAAGGCGTATCGGCATCACCCCAGAGATTCGCCACCTGCACCCCGGTGGCGGCGAAAACGCCGCTGACCGCCGTGTCGATGGAGGCCGGCTGGATCCTTCCGTCCGGCCCAAAGGCGACCACCAGTCGGCCCACATACCGGTACCGGCCGTCTGTGCTCACGATCACCGCCGGATCACCATCGGCATTGACGGTGACGATCGGGTAGGTATCCGCCGCCAGGTCCCCCGGCTGAAGCCCCCGGGCCACATCCTCGGCATCGGCCAGCAGGGTGTCGGAGCCGCCCGCGATCACGATGTCGACCCCGTGCAGACGGGTGATCAGGTCTTTTTCCAGGTCGATCTGCTGGAGATGAGTGGCCAGGATGATCTTGTCGATCCCCCGGTCCAGAAGGTCATCGATGACCGGCTGCAGCACGGCCGCGAAAGCAGCCATGTCGTCGGTGCCGGCCCCGGGCTCCTTGACCCGGGTATCCCCCGGAGAGGAGATGCTTGCCAGGCGCGGGGTGGTGCCGCCCACGATTCCGAACCGCTCCCCGTTTAGAACCGCCACCGCCGAGTCGGCGATCTTGGGGGCCTCGGCCGCTTCTTCCGGCCGAAACAGCGGGGACTCAAAGGCGGTGACCTCGAGAACCTGGTCGGTCGCATAGCCGGAAAGATTGTCGTCCATGGAAAAGTCGAGGTTGGCGCCGAGATAGGGAAACCGGGTCCCCAGCCACCGGGTTTCGGCCCCTTCCCGGATATCCGGGGCGATCAAAGTCTCTATGAAAGCGGTGCCCAGGTCGAACTCATGGTTGCCGAAGGCGGAGGCGTCAAACCCGATCAGGTTCATAATGGCGATATCGGCCCGGCCGCTGCCTTCACGGGCGTCGGGGTTGTCGAGCACCCGCCGGAAGACATCCCGAAGGCTTCGGTCCCCGGCCGCGGAGTTGAAGGGGCCGGAGATATAGTTGTCCCCGGCGGAGATGACCAGAGTGATGGGGTGCATTTCCTCGAACCGGTCGACCAGGGCGGCGAATTCGGCGGCCCGGTCGATGGCCTCCACCCCGCCCTCGAGGTCCGAGGCATGGAGGAGCTGAAGCACCACCTCCTGTTCCGGCACCACGTCTCCCACGGAATAGAGGGTGGTGGTACCGCTGACCTCGTTGGAAACCGCGAGCATGGCCCGGCCCGTTGGGCTGTCGGCCGGGGCAATGAACTGAAGCCCTTCCGGCCCCAGGTCTCCGGCGGCGCCGGCTTCGGGATCACCGGTGAAATCGCGGTTGTTCACATATTCAATAAAAAGGGGATTCATCGGGTCGGTCACGTCATAGATCATGATACCGCCCATCCGCTCCAGGCCGATAAAGGCCAGGGTGCGGCCGTTCAGGGTTCCCAGTGTGATGCCCTCGGGCTCGGGCCCCTTGTCGTCGCTGCGGTCGTCAAATGCGTTGTCGTCGTTGGAGGCATTGAAATGATCGGGATATCGGGATGCGAGGATCTCCTCAAACCCACCTCCGCTGTCATAGACCGGCGAGACACCGGAATCGGTCACCTTCCAGATGGAAAAGGACCGGCTTCCGTAGGCGTACAGTTCGTCAAAGTCGCCGTCTCCGTCAACATCCCCCAAAGCGGTGGTGACCTTGAGCCGGCCGAGGGCTTTTTCGTCCTGAAGCTCGGCCGCATTGGGAAAGGCGGTTTCGTCCAGGACCAGATCCGCCACCCGCGCCTCTTCGCTGAAGCCGTCGTAATCCCGGCTGTCGCCTTCGTTGGCGGTGAGCAGATAGGTGGTTTCGCCGACCGTCATCACCGCAATGGCATCCGGCTGGTACATACCCAGGACCGGCCAGTTCCGAATGTTGATGATGCCGTCTTCATCGCTGGCATCCATGCCGTTGCCGACCCGATTCCAGGATTTGTAGCCGAGCGGATAGATGCCGGTGATGGTCTGAAGGGCGATGTCGAGCACCGCCACCGCATTGTTCTCCTGCAGCGCAATGTAGGCGGTGGATGAATCCTCGGATACGGCAATATACTCAGGCTCCAGGTCCTGGGCTACCGTGGCGCCGGGACCGTAGATGCGGACCCCTGCCTGCCGGAGTTCGGCTTCCCGGGCGTTGAAATCGAGAAATCCCACGGTCACCGCCGAGGCGTTCTCCACTCCGGCGGAAAGATCCACCAGGGTGACCGATCCCTCAGGGTCCACCGTATAGTCGTCGCTGGGTTCGCCCTCGTTGGCCGACAGAAGGGTCCTGCCGTCCGGGGTGAAGGTGACCATATCGGGCAGCACCCCGGCCTCGAATTCGGCGATGAAATCGCCTTCGGCATTCAGAAGGACGATTCGGCCGTTGTCTTCGGTGTTTTCCGCCTCCACCGCCGCCGCCAGCAGACCGCCGGAAAAGGCCACGCTGTTGACTCCCTTGCCGTAAGGAGTGATATCGAGCTGATTGACCCGCATGGGATCGGACGGGTTGGAGATATCGAGCACATCGACCGTGCCGTCGGCGCCGTTCACCACGAAAAGCCGCCGGGTGGCCGGATCATAGGCGTTGATCTCCGCCGCACCCGCGTCGAATTCTCCGGTGGCGTAGGTGCCGAGGAGGGTCATAAACCCGGGGACCTCGCCGGAGAAGGTGGCCGTGACCGACCGGTCCTGATCCATGGTCACCACACAGGGGCCGATGCCGGTGCAGACGCCGGACCACCCGCCGAAGGTCATACCGGGATCCGGTTCGGCGGTCAAGGTCACCTCACGTCCGTCTCTAAAGAAATCGGAACAGTCCTCGCCGCAGTCTACTCCCGAGGGATCGCTGACCACCCGGCCTTCGCCTTCGGTCCCGACCGACAACAGAAAATAATCGGAATCGGAGTCGCTGCACCCCCATACCAGCCCGGCCAGCAACAGCGCCAGCAGACATTTGGTACGCTTCGCATGTTTCATGAAGATCTCCTTTGTTTAAAGTATGGTGAATTCCTCACAAACAGTAGCGATGATTTGTTAGAGAAATATTAGAATCGAAACAGAGGGGTTATTTTTTGACGTGAAACCCCAACAGCGCGAGCCATTCTTTGATGGCGTCCCGAATCTCCCGAACTTTGGCGAGCATCTCTTCCTGTGTCCCCGCCACCTTGGCCGGGTCCGGAAACGGCATGTACCATCTTGTGGTGATCCCCGGAAAAATCGGGCCTTGGATCTCGGATTCATGGCAGACGAAACTTCTCACAAACCTGAAAGAGATTCGCATGGGATGAAGAAGGAGAAATTAGGGGCCGATTAATTTTTGATGAAACGCATGCATCCTAATCATCGCTTAACTCAATGCGGCTATTCGATTGCCCATGACAGGGTTCGATCCACAGAGGAGATTAAAATGAGAAAATATGATTGCCATTTTTATGATCACTGTCTGTCCCTGGCCGCGCGGTGGAACGATCTAACCATGTGCAAAGCGTGCATCTGTTACAAAAAACAGCCGCTGAAAATCCCCGAATATGAGTTCAACCGAATCAGCGGATTGATCGAGGCGGTGCATTGCTACCGCGGCTACCCGGTCTTTCGGGTTCATGCGGACCCGGAGGAATAGGGAGTGTGTCCACCTCCAGACTGACCGGTTGCGTAAATCCGATGTCGTAGCTGGCCATGATTTCTCATTTCGACACCGACCCGCCGCCACCAGGTTGTGGACGGCGGGCAACAGGATGCATGGATTCGAATCCGAGGTCGCGGCACCTGTCGGTATCTCTTCAGGATCGCGCTCAGATAAAGGCCTGGCGCACCCGGGCGGAAATCCATTCGCTGAACACCACAGTGGAGATGATGATCAGCAGAATGACCGAGACCCGGGTCCAGGCGAGATTCATGATCGATGCGTTGAGCTGCAGCCCGATGCCGCCGGCGCCCACCAGACCCAGGACGGTGGATTCTCGAATATTGATGTCCCAGCGAAACACGGATATGCCGGCAAAAGCCGGCATAATCTGGGGTACGATGCCGAAAGCCGTCACCTGGGCAGTGCTTGCGCCGGTGGCGGTGACCGCCTCCACCTGTCGGGGATCGATCTCTTCGATCGCCTCATAAAGCAGCTTGGCGCAAAAGCCGATGGAGCGCAGCCCGATGGCGACAATGCCCGCCAGAATTCCCGGCCCCAGTATGGTTACCAGCATCAGGGCCCAGATCAGAGAATTGATGGAGCGGGAGGACACGATGATGAACAGGGCCACGGGCCGCACAAGCAAAAAGCTCGGGGTCGTATTTCGGGCGGCGCAAAAGGCGGTGGGCACCGCCAAGACAATGGCCAGCAGGGTGCCCAGGGTGGCGATATTGATGGTATCCCACAGCGGCTTCCAGAGTTTCGCCACGTAAGACCAGTCCGGCGGCGCCATGCGCGAGGCCAGGTCCGCGGCTTGCTGAGGCGCGTCCAGAACGAACATCCAGATGGTTTTTTCGGAAATAAACCGCCAGCAGACCAGGAAGGTGACGGCAGCCCCCAGCCAGCCGGCCTGGGCCGCCAGCTGATTCCGCAGGCTTCGGCGCCGCCACGACCGTTTGCCGTCTCTCGTGATCACCGCCATTACTGCACCCGTTTTCGAATCATGCCGGAGGTGTATTCCACGGCCAGAACGATGCCGATGATGATCAACAGAATGGCGGCCGCCGAATCGAATTCATACCGGTCGAAGGCGGTGTTGAGGGTGGCCCCGATGCCGCCGCCGCCGACGATGCCTACCACCGCCGATTCCCGGAAATTGATGTCCAGTCGATAGAGTCCGAGGCCGACCATCCGCGGCATTACCTGGGGCTGCACTCCGTAATTGATCCACTGAAACCAGCCGGCCCCGGTGGCGCGAACCGCCTCGGCCTGCACCGGGTCCATATCTTCGATATCCTCGGCCAGCAGTTTCCCGTAAAAACCGATGGTGGCCAGAGACAGGGTGACAAACCCGGCAAAGGGGCCGAACCCGAACAGCTTCACAAAAAAGATCGCCAGAATGACCTCCTGAAAGCTTCGGAATACGGACAGCAGGGCGCGGCAGAAAAGATATACCGGCGGCGGGGCGATATTTCTGGCGGCACCGAGGCCCACCGGGATGGAAAGTGCGATGCCGGCCATGGTGGAAGTGAGGGCCATCCAGATGCTTTCCAGTATCCCCTCGCCGATTTCGTTCCATCGGCTGGTCATGTCGGGCGGGAAAAAGGCGGAGATAAACTGTCGGCCTCGGGGCAGCCCCTCCCAGGCGCGCAGCCAGTCGATCTCCAGGGTACCCGCCGCCGCCGCCAGGTAGGCGCCGAGGCCGATAGCCAGCCCCCAGCGCAGACGGGCGTCGGCGATGAAGGGGGCTTTTCGCCAGGAAACACCTCCCGAAGGGGAAGAGGACGATGTCGATGCAGTCATAATTATCTTCTCATATCATTCCGGCCAGGCGTTCTTTTTCAGGGTGCGGACCCGCGTCTTTATCGTCTCCTTCGTTTCCATCGGCATCGCCCCCTCCCGTTTTCTCCCCGCCGATCGTGGTTTCCCAGTCCTCTTCGCCGTATATTTCGGTGAGAACCTTCGGCGTCAGCCGGTCGGGCAGACCGTCATAGACGATCTCCCCCATCCGCAGGCCCACCACCCGTTCGGCGAATATCCGCGCCAGCTGCACATCGTGGATATTGATGATGGCGCTCAGACCGCGCTCTTTGCAGAGCTCGCAGATCAGCCGCATGATCTGCCGCGAGGTTTTGGGATCCAGGGAGGCGGTGGGTTCATCCACCAGCAGCAGCTGCGGATTCTGAATCAGCGCCCTGCAGATGCCCACCCGCTGTCGCTGCCCGCCCGAGAGTTCATCGGCCCGCTTGTCCACCATAGGGTCCAGACCGACCCGCTCCAGCAGACGAAAAGCCTCCGCGATATCGGGCCGGGGAAATTTTCGAAAGAAACTCCGCCAGAACCCCACATATCCGAGCCGTCCGGAAAGCACGTTTTCCATGACCGTCAGCCGCTCCACCAGGGCGTATTCCTGAAAGATCATGCCGATATTTCGGCGGGCCCGGCGCAGCCCATTGCGGGGAAGGGCGTTCAGTTCGATGTCGTTGAGAAAAACGGTTCCCGAGGTCGGTTCCACCAGCCGATTGATGCACCGGATCAGGGTGGACTTGCCCGCCCCGGACGGGCCGATCAGGGCCATCACCTGGCCGTCGGGAATGTCCAGATCGATCTCCCGCAGGGCCAGATCTCCGGTTCTGTAACGTTTGGTCAGCCCCGACATCTTCAGCATGGGAATACTCCTTGGTTTAAAAGCAGAATCGGACCGCTGCCGGGCGCGGCGAACGGTCCGAACGGGATACCCGGTGTCGGCCGGTTACTTGCACTCGTAGCGGACATCGTTGGCGGCGTCGATCTTGCGAATGACCGCCCAGTCGTGTTCGTAGGAAATGGAGATGAACTGGCCTTCCGCCTTGAACTCCTTTTGCAGGTCCGACCCTTCCCAGGGAAAGGTGAAAAAGGCCTGTCGAATCTTGGCCGCTACCGTCGGATCCAGGTTGTGGGCATGCCCGTACCCGGTGGTGGGGAAGGTTTGGGATTTATAGATGGACCGGATCTTGGCCGGATCCACCACCCCGCGGGAAATCATCCGCTTGAGCACCGAGTTGGCCACCGCGGCGGCCTCGTAGTCTTTGTTGGCCACCCCCATAACGGAGTTGTCGTGCTTCCCGGAGAAGGCGGTTTTGAAATCCTGGTCTGCAATCAGACCGAAGTCGGCCTTGAGAATGGCCGAGGGGGCCTTGAACCCGGAGTTGGAGGTCGGGGAAGTGAAGGCCAGGGCCTTGCCCTTCAGGTCCTCGGGGGATTGAATGGGGCTGTCGGCCGGCACGATGATTTCCATCTCATACCCGTAGGAGCCGTCCGGGGCGGCCATCATGGCGAAGGGAACGAACCCGGCGCAGTTGACCGCCACCGGGACGCCGCCGGTATTGACCCCGGCCACGTGCAGCCGACCGGAGCGCATGGCCTCGTACTGGGCCGCGTAGCTCTGTACCGGGAAGAAGACCACCTTCTTTCCGGTTACATCGGCCATATGCTTGATGAAGCCGTCCCAGACCTTCTGGTATACGGCCGGGTCCTCCACCGGGGTGTAAGAGAAGATGATGGTATCCGGGTCCTCCCACTCGGATTCATCGACGGGAAGGTCGGCCACCAGGTCCCGGTTCCGATCGCAATAGGCCTGGTCCAATGTGCCCCGGTGACAGGTTTCGGCCGAAAGCGGGCCGGCCCCGATCGATAGAACGGCTGCAAGCATAATCCATACGGCGGTGAAATAAAATTGCAATGGTCGGTGTTTCATAATCTTCCTCCAAACTGTTTTTTAGTTGGGGATGCTGTCACAAATGCTAAGTAAATGAAGGGCCTCATTAAAAAGCACGGAGCATCCAGGCTCCCGACGGGAAATCCAGTGATCGGGTCGC
>JBEPWQ010000043.1:0-19669 GCA_041642315.1 Desulfobacteraceae bacterium
CGAATATCCTCCCGGCCGATCGGCTGGAATCGAGCCAGCGGCTTTGCGGCGACCAGGACCGGCGTGAGTGCCGTAATCCTTGCGGTGACATGGATTTCGTCTTCATACCCCCCTTCGGAGGTGAACAGCACCCGCAGCGGCACCGCCCCCGCAAGCCGGCGCCCCTTCGGAAAAACGACCTGATGCCGGTAGGGTTCCTGCGGCACCATCCCGTCCTGCCGTGCGGTGACCTCCCCGATCCGAATCCAATTCCTGCCTTCGAATTTTTTCCGGAGTTCCTCCCGGGCGATCTCTTCGATCCGCTCCCCGGGAATCCGTACGCCCGGCCTTTGAATCCGGATGCGATCCGCCATTTGAAGGCGGATGCGATGAACGGGAAGGCCGCTTTTTTTCAATCGGAACCGGACCATCCGTTTGCTGATGGAAAGGGTCCGGCCCGGTCGAGGTCCGCGCGCGATGAATACCTTTTTCAGACGAAGAATCAACTCGGAATCGGTTCCATGAAAATCGGCGATGTCTTCCAGGAGGATCCGTTCGCCCGGCACCGTGGCATGGCTGCGGGCGGTGACCGCAATCCCGGTTTCCACTTCGCCGACGGGGCCGGAGAGGGCGGGGCTGCAGGTGATCAGAAGCACCGTCAGACCGGCGATGGTTCGGTGGCTGAATCTGAAAAGCATAAGCGATCAGCGCTTCATTCCATTGACGATCTGAAGAACGTCATCGGCGGTCTGGACCGCTTTGCTGTTGATTTCGTAAGCTCTCTGGGCGGTGATCATGTTGACCATTTCATCGACCACATTGACGTTGGACATCTCCAGAAAGCCTTGAGAAAGGGTCCCAAGCCCGTCCTCGCCCGGGGTTCCGGTGACGGGAGGGCCTGAAGCCGAGGTTTCGACAAACAGGTTTCGTCCGATGCTGCTGAGTCCGGCCGGATTGACGAACTTGGTCAGTTCAATGCTGCCGATTTCCGAAGCCTGATTTTCGGCGGCTCTCAACACCGAAATCGTTCCGCTTGGGCTGATGGATACGGAAACCGTATCGGCCGGAATCACCACTTCGGGTTCCATGAGAAATCCGTCGGAGGTGACGAGGCGGCCGTCCCCGTCGAGTTTGAAAGAACCGGCCCTCGAATAGGCGATTTCTCCGTTCGGCCGAAGGATCTGAAAAAAGCCGTCTCCCTCGATCGCCATGTCGAGTTCGTTTTTGGTGTCCTGGTAGTTTCCCTGAAGGAAGATTTTTTGAGTCGCCACCGTCCGGGTGCCGTGGCCGAGCTGAATTCCGGTGGGAACCTGTGTTCCGCCGGCCGAAGGCGTCCCGGCGGGGCGAAGATTGTCATAGAGAAGATCCTGAAAGTCGGCCCGGCTTCGTTTGAAGCCGGTGGTGTTGACATTGGCCAGATTGTTGGCGATGAGATCGATAGACAGGTTCTGGGCCTGCATTCCGGTCGCCGCCGTCCATAGGGTTCGCAGCATGGGGGGGTGCCCTCCTTAGGGTTGGTTACGGTTCCAGACGGCCGAGGTCATTGACCGCCTTTTTGTCCATTTCATCCGATGTCTGGATCAGTTTCTGGTACGATTCAAACAGTCGGTACGCCGAGATCATGCGGGTCATTTCACCGACCGCATCGGTATTGGCCGCCTCGATCGATCCCTGGACAATCCTGGTGTTTTCGGGCCGATCCTGAGGGATTTCGCCGCTCTCATTACTGAACAGGGAGTCGGGAGCTTTGACCAGAGCGGACCGATCCCGGAAATCGACGATCCGAAGGGTCCCCAGGGAGTCCTCACCCAGGAAGACATCGCCCTGTTCATCGACGCTGAGCCGGGTACCCCGAAGGGTATCGGTTCCGGTGACCGCAATCGCTCCGCCCTCACCGAGAACCGGATATCCTTCCGATGTGACGATCCGGCCGTCCGGATCGAGGTGAAAGGATCCATTGCGCGTGTACCGGACACCGGTCGGGGTTTCGATGCAAAAAAAACCGTCTCCGACCAGGGCCAGATCCAGGGGGTTTCCGGTGGTTCGAAGTGGGCCCGGAGTGAAATCGGTCCGTGTTTCCAGCCGTACCCCCGCTCGGTCCGCAAGCGGACCCGCAGTCGAACCCTCCGGATTCTCGGGCGGTGAAGGCACCCTGAAAACCGCGGCATCCCGTTTGTATCCGGCTGTGCCGAGGTTCGCAAGGTTGTTGGAAATCGTTTCCAGCCGGTACTGCTGGCGAATGGCGCCTGAAACCCCCTTGTAAAGTGCGATGCTCATGGTTTGATTCTCCGTCTTCAGGTTCCTGAGACTCGATTTGAAGCAATATGAATGCCAGCGGAAGAGACCTTTTTCGTCGAACCGGCTTCCCTTTTTTCTCCGGACCGGATCGAATCGCCGCCCTTCTTGTGCCAGAGCTTGATCATGAGATCGATTTCTTTGCGCGGCAGGTCGACCTGGCCGGCGATATCTTCCGGGCCGACGCCTGCGATGGCCAGCATCCTGGCGGTTTCGTACGGGGACTCGGCTTCGGCCCCACCGGGTGAGGGAAACGGGGTCGATCGGTTATCCTCGAAAGCCGGTCCGTTCATCCCCCGGTGCGGGGTCTGCGGCGGCCTGTGAAGCCGGTTTTTCAGCCGGAAAAGAGAGAGGACCGTAATTCCGCACAGGCAGAAAGCGATAATGTCCAGAATCGGCCCCCAGCCTACGATGCTCAACCACTCCATTGTCTCCTCCTGATTCGCTGTTGGTGAATACCCGTTTGCTCCGGAAAATCCGTCATTCCTTTGACGGATGGCGGAAAATTTGACGCTACCCGCTGCCATTGGATGCTATCCGCTGAGGATGCCTTTGCGCTTCAGAATGGCGCGCAAATATAGAACCGTCTTGAGATGGAGCTGGGATACTCTCGATTCGCTGACGCCCAGGACCACCCCGATTTCCTTCATGGTCAATTCTTCCCAATAGTAGAGGGAAAGCAGGAGTCTCTCTTTTTCCGGCAGCCCTTCGACCGCTTCCGCCAGTGCGTCCTTGAGTTGCTTCAAGGCGGTCAGATCGAGAGCCGATTTTTCATCGCCGCTGCCGAGCCTGTCCAGCAGGTCTCGTTTTTCTTCCGAGCCGAGGTCCAGGTCCTCAAGCCCGACCAGGGAATAGCCGGCCATTCTCTTGGTCTCCTGAAACTGTTCCTCATCCATCTGAAGCGATTCGGCAAGCTCTCTGTCATCGGCAGCCCGTCCCAGCTTCTGTTCCAGTTCAAAACATGCCTTCCGGTACTTCCGCACCCGCCTTCGATGCTCTCTGGACAGATAATCCCGAGACCGCAGTTCACTGAGAATGGCGCCTCGAATGCGAAAGGTGGCGTAGGTGGTGAATTTGGTGCATCGCGACGGATCGAATCGATTCAACGCCTCCATCAGACCGACCGTCCCGGCATGATACAGATCCTCGGGCTCCACCGTGGGCGGAAGGTGGGAGGTGAAACGTTGGGCGATCCGCTTTACATACGGAAGATACTGTTCAAATATTTCTTCGCTGCACATCAGCCGCGGCTCGTTCAGGTCGTGCAAAAGTGTTTCCAGAGGGATTCTCCGGTTCGTTTTGGGCAGGGATCGACCCATGAGAGGAGGATTTTATGGGCCAGCGAAGTAACGCACCTGGAGGCGCGCGAGTCGGGATACACCTCCAGAAGCAGCTTCCGGGATCTGCTCGATTGGACCACGCCGTCATCCCGAATGATGAATCCCATATATTCGAGCGGAATATGGAGAAACCTGTCTACGACCAGCTGGAGCTGCCGGAAAACCTCTTTGCCTTCGTTCATGCTTCGGGTATTGTTCACGATAATGCGGAATTTTTTTTCTCCGTATTTGACGCAGAGAACTTTCATGAGCGCATAGGCATCGGTGATGGAGGAAGGCTCCGGATTGACGACGACGAAGATTTCCTGAGAAGCCACATTGAAGTCGGTGACATTGGATGAAATTCCCGCGGCTGTATCGATCAGCAGTATGTCGACGGTATCCAGAACCTGATCGATTTCCGAAATGATCCTGAATCGCTGCTCTCTCGTGAGCTGCGCCAATTCTTGAATGCCGGATGCGGCCGGCAGGACCTGAATCGACTCCGGGCCTTCCAGCATGATTTCCGAGACCGATTTCATGCCTTGAATCACATGGGAAAGATTGTATTTTGGGACCAGCCCCAACAGCAGGTCCAGGTTTCCCAGCCCGAGATCCGCGTCCATGATCAGCACTTTTTTCCCCATTCGACGGAGAGCCAGGCCGAGGTTGGCTACGATGCTGGTCTTGCCGACGCCTCCCTTGCCGCTTGTAAACGCCATGATTCGGGCGCAATGGTCGGGCGGCTTTGAACCAAGGGCCTGCCTGCGGTGCTTTACCGCATTGGAAAACAGAATGACATTGTTGGGAGTATGAAGTCTGCCCATGCGTTTTGTCCTCAATGAAAAGGTTTTATCCCACTTTTCTGGCGGCTGAAATATCGACAAGTGAAAACGCCTCGGCCATTTCCGTTCGATCGGATAAACAGATCTTGCAAGGCTTGAAGCGCCGTTTCACCGCTTTTTCCACACTGTCGAACCAGATACGATTCTTGGGGTGAATCTGTTGGGCCGATTTGCATTCGGCGCGATGGAAAATGTCGGAGTGTCGATTCGCCTGGAACGGAGCGTGGTCCGGAAGCCCCTCCCCATGGAAAACCGCATTCCGCTCCGCACCGGGCCGGGAGGCCTTCAGGTTTCCGGTCCCCATCAGAATGTTCACCAGTTTTCGGACAGACGCGGTTTCGATATCCTCCGGCACCTGCTGGCCCGCTGCAAAATAGGCCAGCGGCAAAGGGTGCCGGCCCAGAAGATTCAGAATTCCGCCGAGGGTGCAGCATTCATCCATTTTGGTAAACACCAGACCGTCGATTCCGATTCCCTTGAATGCCTGTACGGTTTTTTCCATCTCCCTGTCCCGGGTGGTTGCGCTGATCACCAGGAGATGGTCGCCGGTTTCCGCCGTTTCCAGCTGCAATTTCAGCTCCTGCCGCCTGCGGGAATCGGTGGGGCCTGTCCCCGGGGTATCGATCAGAATCAGGTCTTTTGAAGCAAATTTCCGAATCGCCGCGTGGAATTCCTTCCGGCCGGTGGGGGCCTCCAGCGGACACCCGATAATGCGGGCGTAAATGGAGAGGTGTTCGACCGCTCCGATCCGTTCATTGTCCAGCGTGATCAATCCGATGGATCCGCCGTTGTGATGGACCTGGGCTGCGGCCAGTTTGGCGATGGTAGTCGTTTTTCCGACGCCGGTGGGGCCCAGGAAGGTGAGAATCCGGTTTCCCGCAGCCGATGCCCGCCCGGAAAACTCCGAAATTTGTTTGCTCTTCAGAAACCGCTCCAGATTCAGCCGGTAATCCCGAAGCTGCCGGGTATTCCGCCCGCATCGGTTTCGAATCTCTTCGATCAGCGCCGGTTCCACGCCCTGGTCCAGCAGACCCTGGGAATTCAGGTCCGGTGGGGGCGGGAGAGATCCGGTTCTGCCGGTATTCTCGGGTTCGATGTGCCGAAGATACCCGTGAAGAGGTCCGCCGGAAAGAATCCCCATCCGGTGTTCACCCGAATCGGGCGATTGATCGGCGGGCGATTCCGAGGGGGGGGAGGGGGGGCGGGAGGCGGACTCCAGCGGAACGTCGATCGCCGCGGTGACCTCGACCCCGGGCCGTTTCAACATCCCCAGGACCCCGCCGCGAGTCTGCATATCCCTCGCCGAGAGGATCACCGCATCCGGCCCGAACTCTTTTTTGATCAACCGCAGCGCTTCGGTCATATCTTTGGCTTCAAACTGTTTAATCTGCATTTGAAAGCTCCACGATTCCTAAGGGTTGAATTCCGACCGTGTTTACGATTTCATTGTAGGAAACGACGGTCAGGTTGGGTATGAACTGATCCAGAAGTCTCTTGAGATGGGGACGGACCTGTGCTGAACAGAGCAGCGCCGGCTGCTGACCCATGGATGAAAAGCGCTCCATGTGCCGGATGATGTTTTCGGCGACTTGATGCGCTGCATCCGGGTCCAGAGGGATAACGCCTCCCGGTTCCACATGTTGCAGGGCGCCGAGCAGGATTTTTTCGATGGACTGGCCTACCGTCAGGAGGTGGATTTCTCCGTCCGGCGCCTGCAGACACCGGGTGATGGTTCGGGCCAGGGACTGGCGGACCTTTTCCGTCAATAGGTTGACGTCCTTGGTCGCCGGCGCCCAGTCGGCCAGGGTCTCCAGAATCGTCAACAGGTCCCGAACCGGCACCTGTTCCCGAAGGAGGTTCTGCAGGACTTTGACGAGAACCCCGAGAGACAGCTGGTTCGGGATCAGGTCTTCGACCACTTTCGGATAGGTTTCCTTGAGGTCGTCCAGGAGCTTTTGAATTTCCTGCCGCCCCACCAGTTCATCGGCGTGGCGCCGCATGATATCGGAGAGATGGGTGATCAGGACGGTGGGCAAATCGACGACGGTATACCCTCTGGAGAGGGCGTCTTCTTTTGTCTCTTTCTTGATCCAGTATGCGGCCAGTCCATAGGTGGGCTCCTTGGTGGGAATGCCGTTCAGTTTTTCAGGGGATGCACTGACGCTCATGGCGAGCAGATGATTCATCATCAGCTCGCCCTTTCCAATCTCGTTGCCTCGAAGCAGAATGGAATACGCCCCCGGCGCCAGCTGCATGTTGTCCTGAATGTGAACCGCCGGTATGAGAATCCCGATCTCCTGGGCGATCTGGCCTCGAATGGAACGAATTCGGTTGAGGAGCTGACCGTCCTGGCTCTGATCCACCAGGGGAATCAGACCGTAGCCCACCTCCAGGGCAAGAACGTCAAGAGGCGGCAGCAGATCGACACGGTCGGGGGATTCGATCTGCGCCAGGTTCGATTTTTCGGCTTCCGCTTCCCGGAGCGCCTTTTTCTGGGTGGTGATCAGGAAGAACGCCAAAAATCCGGCGCTGACCGCCAGGACCAGAAACGGAATCGAGGGAAGCCCCGGAACGAGCGCAAAACCGAGCAGAACCGCCGCCGCCACGCCGATGGCATGCGGCTGCCTGAGAATCTGTGTGGTAATTTCCACCCCCATACTCGAATCGGAGCTGGCTCGAGTCACAATGATTCCCGCCGCCGTAGCGACGATCAGGGCGGGGATCTGGGTTACCAGGCCGTCGCCGACCGTCAGAAGGGTATAGGTTCGGGCTGCGTCTGCGAAATCCATCCCATTCTGAAAAACCCCGATGATCAGGCCGGCGACGATGTTGATCAGTGTGATCAGAATGCCGGCGATGGCATCGCCTTTGACGAATTTGTTGGCGCCGTCCATGGCGCCGTAGTATTCGGCCTCTTTGGTAATCAGCTGGCGCCGAGTCTTGGCCTGATGGTCGTCGATGAAGCCGGCATTCAGATCCGCATCGATGCCCATCTGCTTGCCCGGCATGGCGTCCAGGGTAAAGCGGGCCGCCACCTCCGCGATTCTTCCGGCCCCTTTGGTGATGACGAGAAAATTGATCAGCACCAGAATCAGGAAAACGATAAAGCCGACGACATAGTTTCCGCCGACTACAAATCCGCCGAACGCCAGAATGACCTTTCCGGCCGCCTGGGGACCTTCGCTCCCGTAAAGAAGGATGAGCCGGGTCGACCCGATGTTGAGGGACAGACGAAACAGGGTGATGACCAGAAGCATCGATGGGAACGCCGACAGGTCCAGCGGCTTCTGAATGTACATGGACACCAGCAGCAGAATCAGGGCGAGCGTAATGTTGAAGGAGATCAGCAGGTCCAGGATCAGGGTGGGCAGGGGGAGGACCATCAGTACGAGGATTCCCACAACCAGCAGTGCCATGACGATTTCGCTGTTCCGGGTGATCAGGAAAAGCGGTCCTGATTGGAGCGTTGTGTCTTCTGATGTCATCTTTCCTTCATCTGATTTCAGTATTGAAGCCGTATCTCCGCAAGAAGAATGCACTATATGTGCCAATATATCGGAACTACTCTTTCAGGCGGTATACATACGCCAGCACCTCGGCAACAGCCCGGTAAAGCTCTTCCGGAATCGATTTTCCGATATCGACGGCCTTGAACAGGGTGCGGGCCAGGGGTTTGTTCTCCACCAGGGGGATATGGTTTTCCCGCGCAACCTCCTTGATCCGCTGTGCCAGAAAGCCGGCCCCTTTCGCCACCACCAGAGGGGCGGCCATTTTGAGGGGATCGTATTTCAGGGCAACGGCCAGATGGTCCGGATTCGTGATTACCGCGTCGGCCTCAGGAATCGCCGACATCATTCTGCGGCGGGCCATTTCCATCTGGATGCTCTTGATCCGGGCCTTGATTTGCGGATCTCCTTCCTGCTGCTTTTGTTCATCCCGGATCTCCTGTTTGGTCATTCGAAGCTTTTTGCCGTGGTGCCACCGCTGAAACGCAAAATCGAGGGAGGCCAAAAAGACCAGTCCCAGACCGGCATAAAAGGCGATCCTGAGGCAGGCGCCGCCCGTGAAGGAGAGAATGTCTCCGACCCCCTGGTGCATCAGAGGCGGGATTTCGGGCAGAAGCCCTTTCATTACCATTGCGGTGATTGTTCCGATGAAGGCCATTTTCAGAATGGATTTGGCCAGTTCCACCAGAGACCGCTGGGAAAAAAGGCGTTTCATTCCGGACACCGGGTCGAGTTTTGAAAAGTCGGGCGTCAAAGGGGTGATGCTGTAAATGATGCCGGTCTGCAGAACGTGGGATGCGGCGGCCACGATCAGGATGACCGCAAAAAGAGGGGCCAGCAGCAGCCCAGCGCGTCGGAAAACCCATTGAAAATAAGCGGGCAGCTCGACGCCCGTCATGTGGAAGGTGGCGATGTTCTCAAAACATACGCCCATCAGCCCGGTCATCTCCAGAATCATCCAGGGCGCGGTGAACAGAAATACGCACAGGGCCGCCAGGAGAATGAAGGCGGTCGGTATCTCATTGCTTTTGGCGACGTCCCCCTTTTTTCTGGCCTCCTCCCTGCGCTTCGGGGTCGGTTGTTCTGTTCTTTCCTGATCGCTTGTCTCAGCCATATTTCCCCCGGCGGATGATTCATCCCGGAAAAGAATGAGAGGGCGGTCAGTCCATCAAAATGAGGCCGACCGTACGGTGAAGATTCTCAAAAGTAATTTTCAGGAACTGCAGTAAAAAGGGAAACGTGACGCCGATGAAGAAGAGCCCGACCGCGATTTGAGCCGGCATGGCGACAAAAAAGACGTTCATCTGAGGAACGGCCCGGGAAACGATCGCCAGTCCGACGCTGAACAAAAGCATAACGATGACAATCGGGGCGCCGACCTTTACGGCCACCGTGAACAGGTCGCCCGAAAGGACCAGAAACCTTTCCAGCCCGGGGCCGGTCAACCGGAATCCGAGGGGCGGTACCAGACGAAAACTGTTCACAATGGCTCTGATCAGAAGGTGGTGGGCATCCAGGGTCAGAAAGACCAGCAAAGCGGCCAGGTGATAGATCTGGGCAAGAAGCGAAATCTGGGAATTGGCCCCCGGATCGAAGATGTTGGCAATCGAAAATCCCATTTGAAACCCCGCCAGCTGGCCCGCCATCTGCACCCCGACGAACACCAGTTTTACGCTCAGGCCGACCAGCACCCCCAGAAGGATTTCATTGACGACACCGATCCCGAAGGGAAGGACCTCCAGAAGGGCGGGGGCGCTCTGCGAATCGACCAGAGGGTGAATGTGCAAACTGATGCCCAGTGCGAGGCCCGCCTTGAACAATATCGGAATGGTTCGGTTGTCCAGGACCGGAAGCGTCATTACAATGGCGCCGACCCGCAGAAAAATGAAAAAAAAGGCCTGCAGCTCAAGAAGCGGTATGTGGACGATCGCAACCGGCATTCTTCGGGGGGCTATCGGATATAGCCGGGTATGCCCAGAAGCAGGTTCTGGGTGAAATCGACCAGCATCTGAAGCATCCAGGGGAAGAACACCAGGAGCGCCAGGGCGACCGCGATCATTTTTGGAATGAACACAAGCGTCATTTCGTTGATCTGGGTAGCCGCCTGAAACATGCTGATCAGTACGCCGGCCAATAGGCCGGCCAGCAGCATGGGGGATGCCATCAGCAGGGTGATTTTGAGGGTGTTGAACAGATACCCGGTGACGAATTCAGGGCTCATAGGATCCTCTCTGTATGGGTTCAACCGAAGCTTTTCACCAGTGAACCGGTGATCAGATGCCATCCGTCCGACAGGACGAACAGGATGATTTTGAAAGGCAGAGAAATCATGACGGGCGGAAGCATCATCATTCCCATGGACAGAAGCACGCTGGCAATCACCATGTCGATGATCAGAAAGGGCATGTAGAGCAGGAAAGCGATCTGAAAGGCGGTTTTCAGCTCGCTGATGATAAACGAAGGGATCAGAATGGTCATGGGAATGTCCTGAATGGTTTTGGGCCTTGGAGATTCCGCGATCTCCACGAAGAGGGCGATGTCCTTTTCGCGAGTCTGCCTGGCCATGAATTCCCGAAGGGGACCGCCGGCTTCCTCCGCAGCCTGCATGAGCGTCGTTTTTCCGGCCATATAGGGTTGAAGCGCCTGCCGGTTGATATCGAAAAAGACATTCTGCATGATGAAAAAAGTCAGAAACATCGCCAGACCGATCACGACCGGATTCGGGGGCATCTGCTGTGTTCCCAGGGCCTGCCGCAGAACCGAAAGGACGATTACGATGCGGGTGAAGGAGGTTACCATGACGAGGATTGCCGGCGCCAGGGACAGGACGGTCAGCAGCAAAAAGATTTCCAGAACGACCGCCACCCGGCCGGGCTCTTCGGTGCGGTCGAACTGAATGCTCATGTGGGGTGCTCCATTTCCGGGGATTCCGGTTGCGCCCGATCCTTCGGTCGGGGCTGCGGAAACCAGGGTGAGCACACAGAAAGCGATCAGAAGGCAGGATTTGAATCGTTCGGTCGTCATGGCTTGCTGCCGGGTGGATTCGATTTTCCCGGGGAGAGGGAGGCGATCATTCGGCTCAGATGTCTGGAGAAGGCGGGGGCGTCCGTCGGAGTATAGGGTTGTCGAAACTGTTCCAAGATGCCGGGATCTTCTATTTTGTCGAGAAGGGTGATTCGGTCTCGCGTCACCCCGATGACTAGAATCGCACCGGGTATTTCCACCAGGGAAATATATTTTTTCACCCCGACATAGCTGCTCGACAGGAGTCGAATGGATTTGCCCTCGGAGTTCAGGCCCCTTGCGCCCAGGCGTCTGAAAAGATAGAGCAGGGCCACGATCAGGCCGGTCATCAGAAGAAGGACCGATGACATCTTCAATGCAATCGTGGTGAGATCGGGGGGATTCATCCTAATTTTTCGATCCGGTCCGACGGGCTGATGATTTCGGTGATCCGAATCCCGTACTTTTCATTCATGACCACCACCTCGCCCCGGGCGATCAGTCTGTCATTGGCCAGTATATCCAGGGTTTCTCCGGCTGTTTTTCCGAGTTCGATGACCGACCCCTGACCCAGCGCCAGCAGGTCCTCTATCAGCATGCGGGTCCGGCCGACTTCGACCGAGATCGTCAGGGGGATATCCAATATAAAATCGATGCCTTTTGGGGCCCGGTTTTCCTTCGTGCCATCCGTATCCTCGAATGTGTCGAACTGCCCTGCCTTTTTGCTGCCGTTCTTTTCCAATGCTTCGGCGGTCCCGCCGGATTCATTCTCTGTCATCATCCTTGCCCGTCTCCTGTTTTTCTCGCCAGTAATCTGAAATGCGCACGGACATATTTCCTTTCTGAATGCCGGGAATGCCCGTGAATTTAGGGACATTCTCAAATTTCACAAGGATCGGGTCCTGCGGCCCTGTTTTCAGTTGAATGACATCTCCGACCTTCAGTTCAATCACCTGCCGGACCTTATACGATGTCTGCCCCAGTTCTGCGGTGAGTGTCATCTCGATATTTCCCAGAACATTTTTGATCCATTCATCCGAAGCCGTTCTCGCCTCTAATGCCCTGAATTTGCCGTAAGACAGGGCTTCCTTGATCGGCTCCAGCATGAGGTAGGGTATGCAGAAATAGATCTCCTCCATGTATTCTTCGCCCTTGATGGAGAAGCTGCTCACCAGGACCTGATCGTTGTTCTCGATCATATGGATGTAATCCGGATTGGTCTTGGTGTTTTTCAGCAGAATGCGAACGGAGTGAACGATCTCCCATGCCCGTTCGAATTCCTTGAGCATGTCGACCACCAGCCGTTGAATCAGCCGCTGTTCGATCACGGTAAAATCTCTGTTCAGTTTTATGGGTCGCCCTTTGCCTCCCAGCAGGCAATCGACCAGGGAAAAGACCATATTGGGGGTTAAAATCAGCAGCGCATTGCCGTGAAGCGGCTCCATGGAAAAAACATTGAAACTGGTGGGTCTGGAAAAATTTTTTAAAAATTCTCCGAACTTGACGATCTCCGTCGATATCAGTTCGACCTTGACGACGCTTTTTAATTTGCCGGACAGGCGTTCCTTCAATTGACCGCTGAATTTGTCGTATACCTCTTCCAACACGTCGAAATGACGATGAAGCTTTGTTTTCTGCGAACTCAGATCGTAGGGGGCGGCTTCGGAAACCTCCGCCGCCTCCTTTCCGTCGTTCACCTGAATCTGCCCGTCGGACATGGCCGAATAGAGGGCATCGATCTCTTCCTGGCTGAGTACTTTATCGGACATCGATTACTGGATGACAAAATCGGTGAAATAGATTTGGGACACTTGACCGGTCTGCAGTATCGCATTCAGGTTCTCGACCAGTTCGTCCTTGACCGCCTGCTTTCCTTCCATATTTTGAAGCTGCTCGCTTTTTTTGGTGGGAAGCAGGGATAGAAATAAATCCCGGATCTGGGGCAGCCGTCGGTCCACTTCCTCTTCGGCGTCCGATTCTTCCAGTTCAAGGTTCACCGTGATTTTCAGGTAGCGGGGTTCCCCTGCATCGGCCAGATTGACGATGAAGGTTTCCAGAGGGTATATCGGTCCCATCTCGGACCGGCCCACATCCCCCTCGACCACTTCTTCTTCCTGAATCTCCTCCGGCGGCGCCAGTCTGCCGATTTTTTCCCACATCACAAAAAAGCCGATGCCGACCATGACCAGAAACAGAACAAAAACCGCCACGGCGATAATGATCACGGTTTTCTGTTTCATGAAGGCGCTCCATTCATTTCCAGGACGATCTCCACCCGCCGGTTTTTGGCCCGGTGATCCGGGCGGTCATTGGGAAATCTCGGACAGAGTGCACCGTACCCGATGACCGAAATCCTTTCAAAATCGATGCCGCCGCGCTCCGCAAGACAGGTGGCGACATTCAGCGCCCGGACCATGGACAGTTCATAATTGGATTCGAATTCGGTGGCATGGGTGATCGGTTCATTGTCGGTATGACCTTCCACCCGGATTTTTCCGGGCGCCTGAGAAACCGTTTCGATGATCCGTTTCATCAGGCCGAGTCCATGGGACTGGATATCCGCTTTTCCGGATTGGAAGAGCAGGGTCTCCTCGAGCTTGATGACGGCGCCCTCCGAGGTTACTTCGGAATCGATGCCCTCTTCTTTATCCAATTCAAGCACCGAATTTTCCACTGCCGCGATCCGGGATCGCAGCGATGGGTCGTCCGCAATATCGGACATGGGTCGAGGGGTCTCTCGATTCCCCCAGTCCAGGGATGCTTCCAGCAGGTTCGCACCGGCCTTCACCGCCAGGACCAGTCCCAAACCGGTAAAGAGGGCGATCATTGAATTGATCTGACGTGGGCTGAACATATTTTTGAATCCTCTTCATGGGGCGACAGCGGAGGGAGGCTTTTCAAACCGGCTGAGCCGCACCCAGCGAAGGTACCTACCGCTTCAGGTTCATCAGTTCCGAGAGAATTTCGTCGCTCGTTGTGATCACTTTGGAATTGGCCTGGAAGGCTCTCTGGGTGGTGATCATCTTGACGAACTCGGAAGAGAGATCGACATTGGACATTTCAAGTGCCCCCGGCGTGATCCCGCCCAGAGAGCCGCTCCCCGGCAGACCGACAGTCGGGGCGCCTGAGCTGAGGGATTCCGCATACAGATTGCTCCCTTTTCCGGTCAAGCCCTGGTAGTTTGCAAAATCGGCCAGCGCCAGTTGATACAGCGGTCTCACCTCCCCATTGGTGTAGACGCCGGACACGAATCCCACTTCATTGACCGAAACGCTTTCCATCGCGCCGGAAGGGAACCCGTCCTGCGACAATCCGGAAGCGCCGGAAGGGGATGCGTATTGCGTTACCGACGCGTTGGCGGGACCCTCCGTCTGACCGGCCGCCTCGTCGTACTCATACAGGTCCCAGGTGATGGTATTGTCCGGGGGATTTATTTCCGCGCCATTGGTCAGGGTAATGGCCATGGAAGGGTTGGTTCCGTTGGCCGGAAGCAGACTTCCGTCGGATCCGAACTCGAGGGATCCGGTAGACACCGAAACCGGGTCATACGGCGGGGTGTTGGCGCCGGCGGCTGAATCCGGAAGGGTGGCTTGCCAGTCCCACTGGTTGTCGGCGGCTTTGGTGAAGGCCAGCGTCAAAGGAATGGCGGTGCCCAGGGTGTCGTATACCGTGATCGTAGAAAAAAAGTTTTCACCCACTTCTGCTTCCGCATCCAGGTTGAGCTGGGTCCGGATCATGGTCGTCGGATTCGGCAGGGATATGCCTCGCTCGATCTGAATATCCTCTATTCCGCCGATGTTGCCTGTGAGCTGATCGATGGAATAGCCTTGCACCTTCATGCCGTCGGGGTTGATCAAAAACCCCTCCTTGTTGAAATTGAACTGTCCGGCACGGGTGTAATAGGTGGCGCCGGAATCATCCCGAACCGTGAAAAAGCCGTTCCCGTTGATGGCCAGGTCCGTTGAATTTCCGGTGTTTTCAGGCGATCCCTGTCCCCAGGAGGTTTGGGTATTCCAGACACGAACCCCATCTCCTGCCGAATTGCCTTCGATGCTCTGGCTCAGCAGATTGGCGAATGAGATCGAGTTGGCTTTGAACGCGGTGGTCTTGACATTGGCGATGTTGTCGCCGATGACCCCCATTGCGGCGGCATTCGCATTCAATCCGGATACCCCGGTGGATAATGATTTGATCATCTGTTGCTCCTTTTGCGTCCTGTCGGTTCAATATTCAGGCTTTTGCCGGCGGCCGGTGTTGCGTATTGTGCAATGCCGGCTAAGGGTTTTCTTCAGTCACTCGAACCACTGCTTGCAAGGGAAGGGCCATCTCCTCCGATTCGACCCATGTCCGGCCGTTTCGAAAGGAGACGCCGGTGACCCGGCATTCCGCAAACGCGGCGGCTTCGACCGGCATATCCTGGGCATCGGTGGCGGCGATTTCAAATCGATAGACGCCTTCCTGAACCCTATTCCCGTGGCTGTCCTTGCCATCCCATGCGAGTGTCTGCTCTCCTGCTGGGAGAGGGCCGGATTCAAGGGTTCGAATATACATTCCGTTTTCGTCATAGATGGATCCGTAGACCGCTTCGGCATCCGCCGCCAGTTCGAAATGGAGCCGGGCCTCACCGCTTTGCACCCGGATGGAATTACCGGCGACCCGGATATTTTTCCCGATCATATCCATCGACTGCATCCGGGTCGTTGAGGATTGCGTCTGGATGAGGCTCTCGAGGCTGGTGTTTACGGACATGAGCTGCTCGAGAGAACTGAACTGAGCCAGCTGGGCTGTAAATTGCGTACTGTCCATCGGGTTGAGCGGATCCTGCGATCGAAGCTGGGTCACCAGCAGCGTCAAAAAATCGTCTTGTCCCATCGGGTCCGGTTTGGCGGTCTCAGGGCTTTTATGTATCCCTCCCATCGCATTGATTGAATCGATCGACATGGATGCGGTGCCTCCTCATGGGGTTGAATCCCCGTATTTTGCCTGGAATCAGGCGGTTATGCGAAATAATCCACTCGACTGGGTAATTTGACGCCCGGTGCGGGAATGGATGCGTCACCGGCAGGCAAAGCCGAAACGGATGAACCGCGGCCTTCCCCGGACGGCTCCTGCCCGCGGCTGAACCAGGTGCCGCCCTTGCCGTGGTATCCATGATGCCGGGAATCCTGAGCCAGCATCACGTGGACCGATTCGATCTTCAGGCCCTGGTTTTGAAGTTCGGTTTTCAATTGCGGCAGATTCGTTTCGATCATATCCCGCACCTGGGGCGTCTCCGTCAAAATTTTGACCGTCATCGTTTGTTGGTCCAGCGAGAGATGCATTGTAAGCTTTCCCAGGGATTCCGGCTTTAGATCGATCCGAATTTCCGAATGGCCGACCTGACGGTGCATGCGGGCTCTTTCCACCACCTGATCCAGCAGCTCATTTTCAGAAACCGGAGGCGTCTTTGCAATTTCGACGGTCGGCGCTTCGGACGGCGGAACCGGAGGCCGGGAGCCGGAAACCGCCGAATCGGCCCCCATGTCGCCCCCCCCGGTTTCGGGTGCAAGGGCGGTCGTCTGAACCGGCGGTTCTCGGGCTAAGGAGGCAACAATTTCAGGCTCGATGGAGCCGCCGCCCTTTCCGCCCTGGAATGGCTCCGGGGATTGTGTGGATGGGCCCTGGAACCGGACCGGCGGGAATGAACCCTCTTCAGTCCTCTGTGAAGGGGGCAGCGGATGCGGATTCTCCGCATTTTCCGGAAGTGTTCGAGGGGCGGAAGTCGATTGTGCCGCTGAATCCGCTGTCTGGCCGGCCGGCATCTCCTGTGCCCGGCCCGGGACGGCGGCCGGGGTCCATGCCGGGTCTTTGAGAGCCGATCGGAGAAGTGTTTTCAGTTGATCTAGGGGCGCCCTTTCGGCCGAAATTTCCGGTGCGGCCGAACCGTTCTTCTTTTCCCATCCGGCAAAATCCCGAATATCGGCAAAATCGGCGGCGTACTTCTCCAGAAACTCGGCCGTCTGCTTGGGGGTGAGATTCAGCTCCTGCGCCATCTGAATGATGACCGATACAAACGCCTGCGGCGCGAGGCCCTCGACCCGGTTTTCGGATGAGAATTTCTCGTTTTTTGGCCGATTCGTCTGCCTGGGGGTTTGTCTGGAGCCGACGGCTTCCTCAAGAGAGGGCGCCGGGTTTATCATTGCGGTCGGCATGGCGGAATGCTCCTTTTTATGGGTCTGTCCTGTTCCGGTTGTGTCGAACGACGGCGATTTCGTTCAGAAATACCTGTTCCCGGCGCTCGTATTCGCGGCTTTCGGCCTCTTCCTTTTTTTCCTTCAATCGGTCCATGATTCTGAGTTCCTTCACCGACTTGATCAATTCCCGGCGCTTTTGATCCACCGCCTTTTGCCCCTGCTTTACTTTTGAATCCTGTTTTTCGATTTCCCGGGAAATCCGCTGAAGATACCGAATGTGGAGACGGCTTTCCACCGGCTTCAACCCCGCGATCTGGCGTTCCTGCAGCCTTTGGCTACAGTCCTGCCGCTTCGAGGAAAGCTCAGACAACAGGAATTCTTCTTCCTCCAGCTGTCGGATCGTCTCCCGCAGGGCTGTCTGGTGCTCTTTTTCCTTGAACCGCCGATAGTGGAGAACCGGTTCCAGTTTGAATCGATATTTCGTCACTGTCCGGCCCTTTCACGAGATCGGTTCGGGGAGGAATCCGGAAGGGATTTCAGCAGGTTTTGAAGCTGCCGGATGCTCTCCCGCAAATCCGCGGGTTCATCCCGGTCTTGTTTTAAAAAGGCGTCGATCGATTCTTTCATGCTGATCGCATAGTCGATTTTATGGTTGGATCCCGGTTTGTAGGCGCCGATCTGTATCAGATCCTCGGCGTTCTTGTAGGTGGCCAGAATTTCCTTCAACTTTCCGGCGAGGGTCTGATGCTCCGGCCCCACAATGTCGTTCATCAGTCGGCTGATGCTGCCGAGCACATCGATGGCCGGATAATGGTTCTGCATCGCCAGCTCCCTGGAGAGGAGGATGTGACCGTCCAGGATGCTGCGCACCGTATCCGCGATGGGATCATTCATGTCATCGCCTTCTACCAGAACCGTATACAGCCCCGTGACACCCCCTTCGCCGGCCCCATTGCCGGCTCTTTCGAGCAGCCGGGGCAGAAGGGTGAATACCGAAGGCGTATATCCCTTCATCGTCGGCGGTTCTCCCGCGGCAAGCCCGACCTCTCTTCGCGCCATCGCGAAGCGGGTGAGCGAGTCCATCATGAGCAGCACCTGGCGGCCCTGATCCCGGAAGAATTCGGCAATGGCGGTCGCCAGAAAAGCCGCCCGAAGCCGAATCAGGGGGGGTTGATCCGATGTCGCCACCACGACCACCGACTTTCGGCGCCCCGGTTCTCCGAGATCCCGGTCCAGGAAATCGTTAAGTTCCCGTCCTCTTTCACCGATGAGTGCGACGACATTCACATCGGCTCGGCTGGTCTTGGCGATCATTCCGAGAAGTACGCTTTTGCCGACCCCTGAACCGGCAAAGATGCCCATCCGCTGTCCGCGCCCGACGGTCAGCAGCCCGTTCACCGCTCGAATCCCCAGATCCAGCGGCTCCAGTATCCTTGACCGGGAAATCGGGTTCACGGGATCGGCATAGAGCGGATATCGGCGCTCCACCCCCACCGGCCCTTCGCCGTCTATGGGATTGCCGAGGCCGTCCAGAACCCGGCCCACCAGACCCCGGCCCACCCCGACATCGGCGCTCCCGGATTGCGCCACCACCGGGTTTCCCGGTGCAATTCCCCGGATCTCTTCGAAAGGCATCAGCAGCACACGGTCCTCCCTGAAACCGACCACCTCGGCGAGTATATCGGACCGGCCGGGCCCCGGGGAGATGCTGCAGATGCTTCCAATTCGAACCGCCGGTCCCTTCGCTTCCGCAATCACCCCGGCCACCCGGGTGATGCGTCCGTATACCGCTATCGGGTTTGCCGCCTCTACGGCGGCGCGGCATCGGCTCAGATCCAGGGTTGAACGGATCGCTTCGGAGCGCTTCACGGGGTGTGCTCGATGGCTTTTTTCAAGGCGGCCTTCAAGGTCTCGATCTGCTGTTCGATTCGCGCGTCGACAATCCCGAACCGGGAGCGTATGATGCATCCCCCGGTTTCGATAGCGGCATCCGGTTCAAACTCGATCTTTCCCATCCACTCCTCGTTCAGGGATCGGGAGAATTCACCCTGGACCCAGGCATAGTCCGATGGATTGACCCGGATGCGGAGGTCGTGCCGGTCGATGGTATGTTCGAGAGCGCTGCGGACGACATGCAACAGGGCTTCGCGGTTGACCGAAAGCTCGTGGCCGACGATTTTCCTGCCGAGCACGATCGCCAGTTCCACGACCTCTTTTTCCACATCACGGTAGATTTCCGCTTTAAAACGGGCGAGTTCCTCCGCCGATGCTGCAAAAGAATTGCACAGGGCTTCGAATTTCTTCTTCACCGCTTCCTTGCCCTGTTGTTCTCCTTCGGCGAATCCTTCGGCGTATGCCCGTTTTCGAATGTCCCCTGCCTGGTTTCGGGCCTCTTCGAGGGCGCCTTCCCGGTCTTCGATTTTCAAAGCCCCCCGGGCGGTGGATTCACCCGGAAAGAGAATCCTTTGAAACCCCCTGCCCGCCGGGTCCTTCTTTCCGGGTGCCGAAGGATCCGGACGTTCAAAATAGGGAAAGCCATAGGGGGCCAT
>JBEPWQ010000044.1:0-19574 GCA_041642315.1 Desulfobacteraceae bacterium
CCGTTATTATCGCTCGCCGAACAAATGTTTACACCGGACTGCATATCGCCTCTGCAGGTCTTGAATTAGGCGTTTTTGATAAAATTGATCATTAATCAATCATTGGCGTGTCAGCCGGTGAAATAGATGTTATGAGTTTATGTCAAATAAAAACGATATTTTTTATGTTCCGGGTGCATTTGTCTTCCTTCTTTTACTATCAGTAATTGATATATTTACAGGATCAAATTCCCCCTATAGATGGGACGTCTTATTTTCCCCAAATGTAAAAGATGACAGGAATGGTTTACCGGTAATACTGTAAAAAACCATCCTGTTCCAAATGGCCGAGGCTGAAAAAAGAGTACAGCCTTTCATTCCTTGAGTTATAAACCAATCCCGTTTTTCTGTTTGTACAGTGCCTTTGCCTCTTCATACACATGACGGGCGGTGATGCCGTACTTTTCAAACAACACCTTGTAAGGCGCCGATGCTCCGAACCGATCGATGCCGAGGACCTTTCCGCGATCCCCCACATAATAATGCCAGCCCTGAGGGGACCCGGCTTCCACAGCCATGCGCAAGGGAATATTCGGCGGCAGAACGGAGCGACGGTACGCCTCCGGCTGTTGATCGAACAATTCCCAGGAGGGCATACTCACCACCCGAACCGCAATCCCCTCCTGCGCCAACAGGTCGGCCGCAGCCATGACCGTATTCAGCTCGGAACCGCTGCCGATCAGGATCATCTCGGGATCTTTACCCTGGGGGTCCCGAAGCACATAGGCGCCCTTTTCCAGGTCCCGGGCCGATCCGCAGTCGTCCCGCTCCAGTGTCGGCACCCCCTGGCGGGTCAGAACCAACGCCACCGGACCTCCCGTTAGGTTCATAGCGACCCGCCACGCCTGGGCGGTTTCATTGGCGTCTCCCGGCCGGATTACCGTCAGATTGGGGATCGCCCGCAATCCGGCCAGTTGTTCCACCGGCTGATGGGTGGGGCCGTCCTCCCCCAGCCCGATGCTGTCGTGGGTGAAGACATAAATCACATGCAGGCCCATCAGGGCGGCCATTCGAACGGCGGGCCGCATGTACTCCGAAAAAATCAGAAAGGTGCCGCCGTAGGGGATGAATCCGCCGTACAGGGCCATGCCGTTCAAAACAGCGGTCATGCCGTGCTCCCGCACCCCGAAGCGAAGATTGCGGCCGCCGTAATTCCCCGCCTGAAAATCGCTTTCGCCTTCGAGCAGGGTCTTGTTGGAAGGGCCCAGGTCCGCCGACCCGCCCATGAGGCCGGGGATAACGGATGCGAGTGCATTGAGCGCTTTTCCCGAGGCCACCCGGGTCGGCATGCCGGTCAGGTCGGGCGGAAACTCCGGAATTCGGCTTTCCCAGTCTTCGGGGAATTCCAGGTTCATCATTCGATCCAGGGCGCCGGCCGCTTCCGGATGGGCTTTTCGGTAGGCATCCATTCGTTCCTGCCATTCATCTTCCCAGGCTTGGCCTCGATCCACGGCCGTCCGCATTTCTTTAACCACTTCTTCGGGAATAAAAAAGGTCGGCTCGGCGGGCCAGTTCAGGTTTTGTTTGGTGAGCAGCAGCTCTTCGGCGCCCAGCGGTTCGCCGTGGGCTTTTTCGGAGTCCTGTTTGTTGGGGCTGCCGTATCCGATGTGGGTTCGCACCGCGATCAGGGAAGGGCGATTCGTTTCGGCCTGCGCGGCTCGAATAGCCGCTTCGATGGCATCCGGGTCATTTCCGTCGGTCACCTCTTGAACATGCCACCCGCATGCCGTCAGGCGCGGACCACGGCCCTCGGTAAAGGCCAGATCGGTGCTCCCTTCGATGGAGATGCGGTTGTCGTCATAAAGATAAATGATTCTGCCGAGTTTGAGATGCCCGGCCAGAGAGGCGGCTTCGTGGGAAATCCCCTCCATGAGATCGCCGTCGCTGCAAAAACCGTAGATGTAATGATCCACAATATCGAAGTCGGGCCGGTTGAATTTGGCCGCCAGATGGGCCTGGGCGATGGCCATGCCCACGCCGTTGGCAAAGCCCTGCCCCAGCGGACCGGTGGTCGCCTCCACCCCGGCCGTGACCCCGACCTCGGGATGCCCCGGCGTTCGGCTGTCCCATTGCCGAAAGGATTTCAGATCATCCAGGAAAAGGTCGTATCCGGTCAAATGCAGCAGGCTGTACAGCAGCATGGACCCGTGACCCGCGGAAAAAATAAACCGGTCCCGGTTGGGCCAGGCGGGATTTCGGGGATTGTGTTTCAAAAACCGGGTCCAGAGGGTATACACCATCGGAGCCGCCCCCATGGGCAGCCCCGGATGGCCGGATCGCGCGGCTTCCACCGCATCCGCGGAGAGCATACGAATGGTGTTGATACAGCGTTCGTCAATTGGCCTCATGATTCGCTCCTCTTCTCAAGGGAATCAAACCCTTCTCATTAATACGCAATGGATGATCTCGATAACTTACCCAATTCTCCAATACAGGTCCATGATTTTATGGAAAAGTCCACGCCTTGCGATAGTCGGGCTGAGTTTTGAATCATGGAAAAGGGAACGATAGGTTTGTGAGAATACAACAGCAAAAAGGCACTGTGTCGCATACATACGACTCTTCTTCTCTCATAAATAGCAATTTTGCGACCTTTCTGTGCCTTGGAGCACCTGCCCTGCGCTTCTTCCTTTACACTTTCACGATTCCATTTAATTGGTTATGTATTGACAATCCTTTTTTTATAACAGCGGCACATGGTTTGCATGTTGGAAATGATCTAAGACGATGAAAAAAAGGAGGAAAGGAGAATGGGCGAAAAGCTGGATGATTTCCTGAATGGATTGCAGAATGAAATTTTCGACGAAGCCCGTAAAGCCTATGGCGAAATCGGATTCCAGCGGTGGCGCAAGCCGCTGTATCGAGGAAAAATGACGGATGCCGACGGTCACGGCCGTTTGACCGGTCCTTGCGGGGATACCATGGAAATCTTCCTCAAATTTGAGGGGGATAAGGTCAAGTCGGCCACCTTTTTTACCGACGGGTGCGGGGCCAGCACCGTGTGCGGATCCATGGCCGCGGAACTGGCCATCGGCAAAACGGCGGATGAGTTGGAAGGGATCACCGGAAACGATATTCTCGCGGAGCTGGGCTCATTTCCCAAAGAGGATCGGCATTGCGCGTCTTTATCGGCGGAAACCCTTCAGGAAGCATTGGGCGATTACCTGAAGAAACAGATCCGGAATACGGCGGAAACCAAAACCATATGAGATTCATTATCATCGGGGGTGATGCCGCCGGCATGAGCGCCGCCAGCCGCGCCAAGCGAAGAAATCCGGATATGGAGGTGACCGTCCTTGAGAAAACCCTGGATGTGTCCTACAGCGCCTGCGGAATGCCATACAATATCGCGGACCGGAACCGCCCCATCGATGATCTGGTGGTTCGACGGGCCGAAGTATTCCGGGAAAAGCAGGGGATTCACCTGCTGACCGGTCATACGGTCGAATCCATCGACATCGAGGGCAAAACGGTCAACGGAACCTTGAATCAGGGGAAGCCTTTTTCGTTTCCATATGATCGGCTTCTGATCGCCACCGGCGCAACACCGGTCATTCCGGATATTCCCGGAAAAGACCTGGACGGGGTCATGGTCCTGAAAAACCTGGATCATGGACGGCGAATCAAATCCTATCTCGAAAGCCATTCGGTTCAAAAGGTCGCCGTCGTTGGAATGGGGTACATCGCTCTGGAAATGTGTGAAGCCTTTCGGGCCCGTTCCATCGATGTGGAAATGATAAAACCGGGCCCAGTTTTCCTGCCCTGGATGGATTCGGAGCTTTCCGATATCATCCGCCGAGAGGTTGAATTCCACGGTATTCAGCTGCATCTCGGGCATGGGGTAATCGGATTAGAAAAAAAGGCCGACCGGTTGAGACTGGTCTCCGGCGGTCCTTCAATTGATGCGGATATGGTGCTGTTCGCCATGGGGATCACTCCCAACAGTGAACTGGCCGAGGCAGCCGGTCTTGAAACCGGCTTTATGAATGCCGTGTCGGTGGACCGCTATTCGAGGACATCCGATGATGCGGTGTTCGCCGCAGGAGACTGCGCCGATGCATACCATGCGGTCACCGGCGAAAAGACCTGGATTCCCTTGGCGCTTCGAGCCAACCGTGCCGGGTGGGCGGTCGCCGATAATCTGTCCGGAAACCAGACCTCGCTGGAGGCGATTTGCGGCACCGCGGTTTTCAAGGTGTTCGATCTTCAGGTTGCCCGAACCGGTCTGAATGAAAGGGAGGCCGCAGAAAACGGATTTTCGCCGGCCGCCGTCACCATCACCACCCGATCCCGTGCCCATGGGCATCCGGGTGCAAACCCGATACGAGTGCATATGGTGGGCGACCGGAAGACGGGCCGTCTTCTGGGGGTTCAAATGGTCGGCAGAGAAGGCGCGGCCCATCGAATCAACGCAGCGGCGGTGGCCCTTCACACCCGAATGACCGTTCAAGAGTTCAGCCGAATGGATCTGGCTTACGCACCGCCTTTCGGTCCGGTTTGGGATCCCCTGCTCACCGCGTCCCATCAGCTTTTGAAACGGTTGTAATCGATTCTGCTTGTGGCAGTCCCTCCGCCACCTCGGTATGATCGCGGGCGGCCGAAGAGAAGATCCCCATTCTTCAGAACAAGACCGGCATCCCCGTGGCATTTGAAACCCATGAATATCACTGAGAGGGCAGATTCGCGGTGTCAGGTGGTTGACGCCGCTGAAGCGCTGACCCGCTGTGGAAAATCGGGAGGGGATGAACAAACCGATCCGTCAGGGGGTTCGTACAGAACTCCCTGACGGCTTTTTCGGTTATCCCTTCTTTTCAAGCAGATCCTTCGTATTCTCTTTGGATTCCTTTTCACTCATTTTAAACTCTTTTCCCGCGGCTTCAAAGCTTTTATCCGTTATGGCTTTGCCGTTCTGGTCGACACCCATATGGCCTTTGCCGTGGTCATCGGCGGGTTCGCCGCATCCACAATTATAACACATATCTCTCACCTCCTTTTCGGATTGGTACGGCAATTTTGCCGTTTTACAGGGTTCAAAATAGGGGAGATCCGCGGGCTTCACAATAAGGCGAATCCTGTATTCATGGCGGAAAGGGGCATGAGCCGGCAGGGAGTTTGGAACACTTGCGCGGGATAAAAACAATCTGGGTCCGCCGGGGTTCCAATCTTTATGGAATGACCGGAAGGGGGTGCGGCGGAGGGCTTGAATGTTTAGCCCGAACCGGATATCATTTTCGGGAGGCGTCAGGGAAGTCGAGAGCGAGCGGCCGGTGTCCGCGGGCATCGCCAAACGACTCATTTCGGATCAAAGGAAACAAATGCCATGAACCAATTGGAAGATCACATCTGCAGTCTACTGGAAAAAGGCGAGGACCTGGTGCTCGCCACGGTTCTCAGTCACGAAGGCTCCACCCCTCGAACCGCCGGCACCCGAATGGTGATTCGCCGGGACGCTGCCATTCTCGGCACCATCGGCGGCGGCATTGTAGAGGCCCGGGTGATGGAAACCGCCCCGGAAATTTTTGAAACCCGCACCACCGCCGAGCGCTCCTTCGATCTCACCCACCCGGTCACCGATACCATGGACATGATCTGCGGGGGCCACATGACGGTGCGGCTGGAATTCATCGGCGCCACTCCGGAAAATCTGAATAGATTCCGGCAGGAAGTCGAAATATCCCGGCACCGCCACAAGACCGCATTTCTATTTGGAGCCGGCCATGTGTCCCAACAATTGGCCAAGCTGACCCATATGGTGGGATTCCGGACGGTGGTCCTGGATGACCGTGCGGAATTCGCCAATCAGGTGCGCTTTCCCGAAGCCGACGAGATCCTGTTGCCGGCGCAATTTGAAAAGGCCTTTTCCGGGCTAACGGTGGACCCACACAGCTTTATCGTGATCCTCACCCGGGGCCACAGCCACGACCGGACGGTCCTGGCCCAGGCCCTTCGAACTCAGGCCGGCTACATCGGCATGATCGGCAGCCATCGAAAGCGGGATACCATCTATCGTTCCCTTCGCGAGGAGGGATTCACCACAGCGGATCTGGACCGGGTCCACTGCCCCATCGGCCTCGACATCGGCGGGGAAACCCCCGAGGAGATCGCGGTCAGCATTGCAGCGGAGATGATAGAAGTCCGATCCGGGTTGAGATGAACCGAACCGGGATCGCCGCCATCGTTCTTTCCGCGGGTTTTTCCTCTCGAATGGAACGATTCAAGCCGTTGCTGCCCCTGGAAGAGGTCACCGTGCTGGAGCGGGTCATCCGGCTGTACCGGTCGGCCGGGATTGAAAATATTTTCTGCATTGTGGGTCACCGAGCGGATGAACTGATCCCTCTGGTCCGGAAACTCGAGGTGCATCCGATTCGAAACAAAGCCTATACCCAGGGGATGTTCTCTTCCGTGCTTGCCGGAATCGATCGCCTGCCCCCGGATATCAACGCTTTTTTTCTCCATCCGGTCGACCTTCCCCTGGTGCGGCGTTCCACCCTCGGTCGTCTCCTGGGGGTTTTTGAAAAAACCCCGCAAACGATCCTCTATCCGCTCTTTTGCGGCAAAAGGGGACATCCGCCGCTGATTCCTTCCTGGTGCATCTCTCACATCCAAAACTGGAACGGAGAGGAGGGGCTGCGGGGATTCCTCTTCCGGCACGAAGCGTCATCCGTGAACGTCCCGGTTGCGGATCGATTCATCCACAAGGATATCGATACCCCCGAAGACTACAAAGGATTGACTCATGATCTGAAAACATATGGATACCCCGATTTTGAAGAGTGCAGCGTCCTGATGACGGAGATCCTGAAGGTGGATGATCGTATCTGGAACCACTGCCGGGCGGTCTCGGATATCGCCCTGGGGCTGGGAGTCGCTCTGAACTGGGCGGGCGGTCAGGTGAATCTGCACCTGATCCGATCTGCCGGGCTGCTTCATGATGCAGCCAAATCGAAAACCGACCATGCCCGGGCCGGCGCCCACTTGCTGCGTGAGCTGGGATACCCCGCGGTTGCGGATGTCGTGGGGCAGCACATGGATGTGCACATTGGAAAAGACAAGCCTCCCTGCGAAGCCGAAATCGTCTATCTGGCGGACAAACTGGTTCAAGGAGATCAGCGGGTGAATCTGGAAGCGCGATTCGACCGAAAAGCGGCCAAATACGGCCATGATCCCGACGCACGTGAGGCCATCACCCGCCGCAAAGCCGACGCCGTAAATATCAAAGGCCGAATCGAAGAAATCACCGGCAAGCCGGTATCAGCCATCCTTGACGCAGTGTCTCCGCCTTTGCATTCCGATGATTTATCTTCTGCGGCACGGTGAAATCGAAAGCGACGGCACGAGACGGTTTATCGGCCGGACCGATCCGCCTCTGAATGCCGAGGGAAGGAACCAGGCCCGCATTTGGCGGGATTTGCTTTCAGAAACCCCATTTACCGGCATCTTCTGCAGCGATCTGGCGCGCAGCGCCGATACCGCCCGAATCATTTCCGAAAACCGGACGGAAAGACCTCAACAATTGGCGGATTTGCGGGAAATCGATCTCGGAGAATGGGACGGCTTGGCCATGGCCCAAATCCGAACACAGCATCCGGATGCATGGCGGAAGCGGGGAGAAGAATTGGCCTCCTTTCGGCCGCCCGGCGGAGAAAGCTTCGGGGACCTTCAGGCCCGGGTGATTCGGGTTTTCGATAGGGTCGCTGAAAAAAGCATGGGCGACGTTTTGATCGCCGCCCATGCGGGAGTCAATCGAGTTCTTCTCTGCCGGCTTTTGTCAATTGATCTCGCCCACCTGTTTCGACTGGGGCAGGACTATGCCTGCCTCAACCTCATTGATACGGCTCGGCGCCCCTTCCGGGTGGCGCTCATGAACCTGTCCCCGGAAAAGGCGAAAGGATGGTTTGCAGCCCGAATCAAACCGGGCGCACCTTGACGAAATGCTCTTGCAGGGCCATGGCGCCGCCGGCCGGGTCCCACAACTCGAGCCCGCCCTTCATGAACTTCTGGTCGGCCAGCCCCTTGTGAAGCGCCCGGCTTTCCACCGGCAGGGTGTGGCCGAAACCGTGGATCACGAAAACCGCCTCGGGGTGGATAAAATCGGTCACCTTGGCCCGAATCTCCTCTGAATAGCCGTTCTGGCTAACCTCCACCAGACCGCCGTCGGAAATCTTGAGCTTTTCGGCGGCTTCGGAATTGATCCAGAGGACGTTTTCGGGCATCTGCTCGAACAGCATGGCGTTGTTGACGGTGTGGCCCTGGGTGTGGAGGGCGCACCGGCCGAAGGTCAAGCGGAATTCGCCCTCTTCGGGCCGTTTCAGGCTTTCATAAGGCATCAGCGACGGAATGGACTGTTTCTCCCAGGTATCCGAAATGATTTCGAGCTTCCCGCTGGGGGTCTTGAACTTGTGCTCCCGAACATCCTTGTATTTGGGGCCGTCCGCCAGGGACACGATACCGGTGGCCTCGAAGTCCTCGATTTTCACGCCGGTGCCCTCCAGCTGAAAATTCCAAAGATCCTCAATGCGCTCGAAAGCCAACTGATCCAGTCCCAGACGTTTTGCCAGTCCGGAAATGATTTCCCAGTCGGCCTTGGTGTCGAACCGCGGCTCCACCACCCGCTTGCGGACGAAAAAGTAGGGTTTCAGCGCGTTTTTGCAGGCGATCACCGTCTCCCGCTCGAGATAGGGGGACAACGGCAGCACCACGTCCGAGTACCAGGCGGTATCCGACCAGGAAAAAGTAACCGAAACCAGCAAATCGAGCTTGTCGAACATCTGTTTCAGCCGATCCGGATCGGGATATCCCATGAGCGGATCATGACGATAGGCGATGTAGGCCTTGATCGGATAGGGATCTTCGGTTTCCATGGCCTTGAACATGAGATGGCCCAGGCCGGGTCCCGACTCGAGATGCGGATACAGCCAGCCGGCGCCGTCCACCCGCTTTTCTTCGGGTTTGGGGTACAGGTCCATCAGGGCGTTGAGCCCTTCGCGACCGACATCCCCGGGCTTGTTGACCAGGGGAAGCCCGCCTTTGGCTCCGATGGAGCCGAGAAGCGCGTTGATGATGTAAATGGTTCGGCTGACGTAAAAAGAGGTGCGGTACCGGGCGGTCATCCAGCCCGGATGCCAGAGCACCGCCGGTTTGGCCTTGGCCAGTTCCCGGACGAACTGCTTCAGCTCCCCGGCCGGCACGCCGGTCTCTTTTTCAGCCCATTCCGGGGTATAGTTTTTGACAAAATCCCGAAGCTTGTCCAAGTCTGCGATCACCGCATTGGCATAATCGGTATCGTGGAGCTTCTCAGCCAGGAGTTCATGAATAACCGCCAGATTGAAGGCATAATCGGTTCCGGGCCGGATCATGAAAAACCGGTCGGCCTTGGCCGCCGAGACGTTGGCCCGGATGTCGATGACGGTGAGCTTGCATCCTTTTTCCATGGCGTCCATGAGGTTGTTGACTTCCTGAACATTGATTGACTCGAAAATGTTGCGAAGCTGGAGCACCACATGCCTGGCGTTTTTCAGATCGTAGGAGACCGATTTTCTGCCCGCACCCATCACGGAAATGGCTGCGTGCTGGACATTTCTGGCGCAGGAGGTATCGTGATTGCAATAGTTGGGAGATCCCAGCCCTTTCAGGAAGGCCCGGTGGGGATCCCGAAAGGGACCGCCGCGATCCGTCAAACCGATGCTTCGGGCCCCGTATTTGTCGATCACGCCTTGGAGCCGGTCGGCCACATAATCGAATGCCTCATCCCAACTGACGGTGCGCCATTTGCCTTCCCCCCGTTCGCCATCCCGAATCATGGGGGCTTGGGGCCGCTCCGAATCCTCGATCAGGGCGGTGCCGGCGGCCCCCCGGGGGCAGACTGCGCCCTTCATGGCCGGAACATGAGGATTGCCCTTCAGGAATACCACCTCTCCGTTGACCACCTCCGCTTCTATGGGGCAACGAACCGTACACATGCCGCAAATGCTGAAAATCTTCTCGCTGTTCATTGATCTTTTCTCCTGTATCATTTTTCATCCCTCAACCGCCCGATCTCCAAAAAGAGATAAACACCACGGCCAGGTTATTTAATTTCCTTGTCGGTAATGCGGATATACGGCGACCGCCCTTCGCAGCCTCGGCAGATTTTCCCCTGGGAGATCGGATAGGCCTCACCGCAGACCGGGCAGGTCGTTTTCCGGCCTGATTTTTTTCGCCCCAGGTACCGCGGATCGACACGTATCTTCTGGAGGCCGAGAATGTCGTCGCCGGCCGCACGAATCTGATCCTTCAACCGATCCGAATTCTGGTCGGCTTTTGGAACCAGCTGAAAAAACCAGTTTTTGATCTCCTCCCACTGATCCAATCGAATCGGGTCGAGATACACCCGAACCCCCTCCCCTTCGTATTTATCATAAAAGGCGATCGCGAACCGCTGAAGAGGAACCATTTTCATCCAACCGTTGCCGATCGTGCAAAGCGTCAGCAGCTGTACCGCATCGGGAAGGCAGTTGTCGGTTTCACAGATCACGTCGAAAAGAATATTTCGAGAAATATAGCTCAATGCGATATCCACCATTCTTCCGCCGATCAGAAGGCCGGGCGCCGCATGTCCGTGAAAATCCCGGACAATATCCAGATATTCTTCAAAATTATAGGCCGTTCCGGCATGGGAACGGCACCATTTCTGGCCATTCGGAACGGCCGGGTTCAAACGGTTCATGAATTGGGAGCCTTTATGGATAGTCGCAAGTAATTTTTCGTGATCATTATGGAATTTTCATTCGCGTTTACAAGTACTAAATATATCGTGTACGGAATAAAGTCAATAAGCGCATGAACGAACCCGAATCGAATGAATTCTGGGATCGAAGACGTTCAAAAGTACCGCCGGGAATACCCCGACAGGTAAATGATTCCCGTAATTCCGCACCAAAAATAAAGAGGGGGTGGTATTCCGTTCATCCGGCATTATATTCAATCCACTTATTCTGAACCCATTCCTTTCATTGAAAGGGGGACTCCACCATGACCCAAACAAACAGCTATCTGATGCGGTGCCCCAACTGCGGCACCAAAAATCGCATTCCCGCCGACAAGGTTGGAACGACCGCTCATTGCGGCAAATGCAAATCGGCGATTCAGACCCGGGCGCTGAAAATCGATCATCCCCTGATCATTACGGACCAGAATTTCTATAATGAGGTGATCAAATCTCCGCTGCCCACACTTCTGGAATGCTGGGCCCCCTGGTGCGGCCCCTGTCAGATGATGGCGCCGTTCCTGGAGGAGCTGGCGGCCAAATGGAAGGGCCGCATTCGGGTGGGGAAATTGAATGTGGATGAAAATCCCCGCACCTCGTCCCAGTTTCAGATACAAAGCATCCCTACCCTGCTCATCTTCGACAATGGAAAACTGAAAAACACCTTGGCCGGGGCTCTGCCGAAGCACAGCATTGTTCAGGCCATGAACCCGTATTTGTAAAGGCGGTACGTTTGATAAATTCGAAGCACAAATGTGAAAAACTGACCCGGGAAATTGAATCCATTTTCCTGGAAGGACTTCGTCCCGACACCCATGTCTGGGAATTTATAAATTCCGGGTACTCCGATCCTTCCCCAGAGGAGTTGGCCGAGATACTGGCCGATCCGGAAGGCTTCGGAGCAGAGCCGGTGATGGAACTGCTCTTCTTCCCGGATGAGGCGATTCAGGTTCGGCTGGAGAACCTGTTGGAGGCCGAAGCCTTTGAATCGGCGGACGAAGAAACCATCAGCAGCGAACTCGCCCAAAAATCCCTTTTTACGCACCTGCCGCTTCCCTCGGGAGCAGATCTTCAGTTTGCCGTTCCGGATTGGGTGGCAGAGGGCTTCATCAAGCGGCTGCACATCACCAAACGGTTGGACCCGGCACTCATCAAGGCTGTGGAAAAAGGGGTGGATGAAACCCATCGGCTTCGAACCAAGGTTCGCCTCAGAAACAGCCGATTTCTCCAGACGGAGAATACAGTCGGCTTCATACGGGATTTTCTGGCTCGAATCGTGGCAGACCCCGAAGACCTTTCCCTTCTGATGGACGATATCATTGAGTTTCTAAGTGAAATCAAAGATACGGATGATATCTATACGGCCCTGATGGATAAAAAGAAATTCTATTTCCGCATGCTCCAGACGGCCAAAAAATTCGAGAAACAATTGAAAAAGCATAATATTGAAACCCTGCTCATGCAGGGAATTCGGGCCCCCCATGTGGACCAGGTTGATGTACGGCGTCGAATGGCAGCCATCGACCGCATCAGCTATTCGGTTTTCGGCAAAACCGAGTACCTGGATGAAATCCAGGGCAGCGTCGATTTCGATATTGATGAAGACGAAGATCTCGAATCGGTTATCCGATCCCTTTCTTGAACAAGGGCGTCACAAGATGACAAAACCCCGCCTTTTCCGGCGGTTTACAAACCGGGGCCGTTGGGGTATGCTGCATAAGACGGACTACGTGCTGAAGCAACCATCGACAACGGAGCTTTTCAAATGAAACTGAATCGGTTCATTCCTTTTCTATGGATCAGCTTTCTGCTGATTTTTCAAACCGCCTTCTGCCAAGAGCCGCCCAAAGAATCTGAAACCGTAAAATCCGATTCGGTGCCCGGCCTGGAAGAAATCCTCACCGGCGTTGAAAACCGGTATTCGGGGGATGGATTCACCGCCCGCTTCACTCAGCAGTCGACCATCAAGGCCATGGACATCACCGATACAGCCGAAGGAAATCTCTTGGTGAAGCGGCCGGGCATGATGCGGTGGGAATACGAAATGCCGGAAGAACAAATCATTATCACCGACGGGGAACTCCTCTGGATTTATCGCCCGGTAGACAACCAGGTGATGATCGGTGAAGCGCCCGACTATTTCGGAGAAGGAAAAGGGGCCAGCTTTTTGTCGGATATTCGAAAAATCCGAAACAATTTCGATATTTCCATCGATACGGAAAAGAAAGACCCTGAATATCTTATTTTGAAATTAATTCCTCATCGAAAGAAGCTCGACCTGGCGTCCATCTATATGGCGGTCTCCAAGAACGACTTTCAGGTGGATCAGGTGACCACCTATAACGCCTATGGGGATGAAACCATGATCCGTCTGTATGATTACCAGTTCAATCAGAACATCGATGACAGGGTGTTTACCTTCGAAGCCCCGGAAGGCGCCGATGTCATTCAGATTGAGGAGTAACCCCTCATTTTGGGAATTATATATAAAATAAATCGGTGGAGAGCCGGGGCGTAAGCTTTTGACGGCAAGGCAGGCACACTATGGATGTAAAACAAAAAATAAGGGATCTGGCAAAAAAACGAAACGCCGTAATTCTGGCCCACAACTATCAGCCGCCGGAGATTCAAGAAATGGCGGATCTCTGCGGCGATTCATTGGAGTTGTCTATTCAGGCGGCCAAAACCGACGCAGAGGTCATCGTCTTCTGCGGGGTCCACTTTATGGCCGAAACCGCCTCCATTCTCTCGCCCGACAAGACGGTGCTGCTTCCGAGGCAGGATGCCGGATGTCCCATGGCCGACATGATCACCCCCCGGGGACTGAAAAAAAAATTGTCGGAACTGGGATCGATGCCGGTGGTCACCTATGTCAACTCTCCGGCCGCGGTCAAGGCCTTGGCCACCATCTGCTGCACCTCGGCAAACGCCGTGAAAGTGGTGGAAAGCCTGGAGGAGCCTGAATTGCTGATGGCTCCGGATCGGAATCTGGCCCGGTATACCGCAGCCAATACCGATAAAAAAATCCATCTCTGGGAAGGCTACTGCCCCTTTCATGACCGCCTCACCCCCGAGCAGATTCAAAAGGCGAAAGACGCCCATCCCGAAGCCGTCTTCATGGCCCATCCCGAATGTCGGCCTGAAGCACTGCAGATGGCCGATGTCATCGCCAGCACCTCCGGAATGATCCGCCATGCACAGGAATCGAAGCACACCTCATTCATCGTAGGCACCGAGGTAGGCCTGCTTTACCCCCTCAAAAAGGCCAATCCCGGCAAGGCCTTCTATCCGGCCTCCCCGGCCATGGAGTGCGTGGATATGAAAAAGATCACCCTGTCGGATGTGGCCGAGAGTCTGGCGCATCTCACCGGTGAGGTGAAGGTGCCGGAGGAAATCCGGATACCGGCCCGGAGCGCGGTGGAACGGATGATCGCCCTGCGCTGACGCAAAAAAGGGAAACGGAAAGACCCTCTTCGGCCTTTCCGTTTCCCTTGAATTCCGACCCGGAGGGCGGACAGACGGGCGTTCAATTGAAGTATTCGTCGGGAATGTCGGCGTTGGTATAGACCTTCTGAACATCCTCACAGTCGTCCAGCGCATCCATTAGCCGGACCATCTGCTCGGCTTCCTTTCCCTGAAGAGCCGTAAAGGTCTGGGGCAGCATGGTGATTTCGGCGTCCGCATACGCGATGGAGGCATTTTCAATGGCCTCCCGGACCATGTCGAAATCTTCCGGTTCGGTGATCACTTCAAAGCTGCCGTCTTCATCCCGCACATCTTCGGCGCCGGCTTCCAAGGCCACTTCCATAAGCTTTTCCTCGTCCACCCCGCCCTTTTCGATATTGATGTAGCCCTTTTTGTCGAACATCCAGGCCACGCAGCCGTTTTCACCCAGGTTTCCGCCGCTTTTGGCGAAGATGTGCCGAATGTCCGCCACCGCGCGGTTCTTGTTGTCGGTCACAGATTCCAGGAAGATGGCGGCCCCGCCGGGCCCGTACCCCTCGTAAGTGTTTTCTTCGTAGGAGACGCCCTCCAGCTCGCCGGTGCCTTTTTTAATGGCCCGTTCGATATTGTCCTTGGGCATGTTTTCGGATTTGGCCGCGGCAATGGCGGTCCGCAACCGGGGATTGGCGTCGGGATCGCCCCCGCCCATCCGGGCGGCCACCGTAATCTCCTTGATCAGTTTGGTGAAAATCCTGCCCCGTTTGGCGTCCGCGGCGCCTTTTTTATGTTTGATGCTTGACCACTTGTTGTGTCCTGACATCTGACTACCTCCTAATCTTTCTTTCCGATACCGATCACGAATATCTCCCGGCTCGCCTTTCGGCTGCTCCGGGGTTTAAAATTTTTTTGTTTTGAAAAATGCGCCCGCACCTGTTTGATATAACCCTCAAAATCAGGGCCCTGAAAAATTTTGGAAACAAATGCGCCGCCGGGCTTCAGCACCGCCAGCGCCACGTGCAACGCCGACTCGGCCAGATTGTAGGACCGGGCCGCATCCACATCCTTATGGCCGGATGTGGCCGGGGCCATGTCGCTGATCACCACATCGTACCCCGAACCGACAGCCGCCCTGAGATCCTCGTCCATGTCGAGAAGGTCTCCGGTGAGTGCGCGGGCATGGGCGGGCAGCCCGATATCCAGCGGCTCGAGATCGATTCCCACCACCTCTCCGCCGGGTCCGACCAGGTCGGCGGCATGGAGCAGCCAGGACCCGGGCGCGCACCCCAGATCCAGGACCTTGTTTCCCTTCCCGATCAATCGGGTCTTGTTTTGTATTTCCCGGAGCTTAAACACCGACCGGGCCGGGTAATTTTCTTTCTTCGCCTTGTGGGTGTAATGATCCGCCCATTTGTTTTTTTTGGTTGTCTTTCGTCTCATAGACCGAACCGCTCGTCAAGTCAAGATGGTAAGTAATATCCATATGATATATAGGGCTTAGGTTTTTTTTGCCCTGGTCAGAAGAGGGTTTCGACCGCCTCTTCCATGGATCTGATTCCCACCACCTCGATACCGTCCACTTTTTTCATTCGCTTCAGATTGCTTTCGGGAACCAGACACCGGGTAAAGCCCATTTTCATGATCTCCGCCACCCGGGCCTCCACCTGACCGATGGCCCGCACCTCTCCAGTGAGCCCCACTTCCCCCATGACGATATGCCCCTCGGGCACCGGGCGGTCCATAAACGAAGAGGCCACCGCAGCGACGATGCCCATGTCTACGGCCGGTTCGTCCACTTTGACCCCGCCCGCCACATTCATAAAGAGATCATGGCCCATGAGGTGCATCCCGAGCTTTTTTTCCATCACCGCCACCAGCAGGGCCACCCGGTTGGGCTCCAGCCCGAGAATGGTCCGGCGGGGGGTGCCGAAGCTGGTGCTGCTGGAGAGGGCCTGAAGCTCCACCAGAATGGGCCGGGTCCCCTCCATGCATGCGGTGACCACGGAACCGGGGGCGTTTTCGGGGCGCTCCGATAGAAAGACCGACGAGGGATTGGGCACCTCGCACAGGCCGTTCTCCTTCATTTCAAAAACCCCGATCTCGTTGGTGGAGCCGAACCGGTTTTTGACCGCCCGCAGAATCCGAAACACATGGCTGCGGTCTCCCTCAAAATAGAGGACCGTATCCACCATATGCTCCAGCAGGCGGGGGCCGGCGATGGCGCCTTCTTTGGTGACATGGCCCACCAGAAAGGTGGGGATGCCGCTTTGTTTGGCCATGATCATCAGCCGCATGGCCGATTCCCGCACCTGAGTAACGCTCCCCGGGGCCGACGGCAGTTCGCTGTTGTACATGGTCTGAATCGAGTCGATCACCAGAAAATCGGGCTTTTCATCTTCGACCATTCCCATGATGGCTTCCATTTCAATTTCGGAAACCACCAGAAGATCGTGGGAGATGGTTCCCAGCCGGCGGCTGCGAAGTCGAATCTGTCGAATCGACTCTTCGCCCGAGACATAGAGGACCTTGTACCCTTGACCGGAGAGACCATAGAGGGCTTGAAGCATCAGGGTCGATTTGCCGATGCCGGGATCCCCGCCGATCAAAATCAATGATCCGGTCACCAGCCCGCCGCCCAGGACCCGGTCGAATTCCTGAATTCCGGTATGGGTTCTGGATTCATCGTCCAATTCCACTGAATCGATCGGCATGGGCTTGGTGTGGACCGCCCCACGAAAGGTCCGTCGATCCGGCCGGGACCGTTCGGTCTCCTCCACATAGGTGTCCCATTGCCCGCAGTCCGGGCATTTGCCGAGCCATTTCGGGCTTTTGGTGCCGCAGGTCTGGCATACGAACACCGTCTTGGCCTTTTTCTTCATCGATTTCCATCAGCCTGAATTCTGGTTGTTATTGACATTCCCTTTCATACCATGTCATTTTACCGCCATCAAGAGTGAGCGCACACGGTTACAAACCGTGATCCCCGGTTGCAAATACATATTACGCAAACATGAATACGGAAAGAAAAATTTATGCCCCTGAGAAAGGTCTATTTGACAATCCTGATTCTCCTATCGACTCTTGCTTGTCCCGCCGGAATGTGGGCTGCCGAGAATACCGATTATTTCGCTTCTCTGCAGAAACGTCTGATTCAGGACCGATTCAGCGCCAAGCGGATTTCCATTCTTTACCAGCACCCATCGGTCGATTTCGACACCCGAGGGGTCTCCCTCTATTTCGTCCACCAGGAAAGCAAGCTCAATTACGACCAGTTTCTTGAACCGGGCCCGATTCAACGGGCCAAGGCCTACATGGCCGATCACGGCCCCGCGCTGATGCAGGCGGAACAGGCCTTCGGGGTCCACCGGCATGTGATTACCGCCATTCTCTTGGTAGAAACCCGCCTGGGGACATTTGTTGGGAACCGGCCGGTGCTCAACACCTTCTCCAGCATGGCCGCACTGGCCGATCCGGCGGTTCGCAAAGCCGTCTGGAATGAGGTGGCCGGCACCACCCACCTAACGAAAGCCCAATTCAATGCCAAAGCGGACCAGAAATCCAGGTGGGCATACGATGAGTTAAAAGCCTTTCTCAGCTTCACCCAGGCGGAAAACCTCGATCCGCAGACCATTGTGGGCTCTTATGCCGGGGCCATGGGGTACTGTCAGTTTTTGCCGAGCAGCGCCATCAGGCTCGCCAGGGACGGAAACGGGGACGGCCGAATCGATCTCTTCAACCATGCCGACGCCATCATGAGTGTGGCCAATTACCTCAATCGCCACGGATGGCACTCCGGAATCACGAGGGAAAAGGCATACAAAACTGTGTACCACTATAACCACAGTAAATATTACGTCAACACGGTGCTGAAAATCGTGGACGCATTGAAAGGACAGGCATGAACACGGTTACCATGGTGGTCGGTATCGGGCTTTTGTTTTATGTACTCACCTGCTGGGCGGTGATCGATATCGCCTACAAGGATTTCTCTTCTCTACCGGTCAAGGCCGCCTGGGGATTTACCGCCCTTATTCCCTTTATCGGTGTCGTGATTTATCTGATTTTCGGCTATCGAAAAGGAACGCGCAGAGAAAAAATCAAAGAATCTGAAAATAATATTTGACACACCGCCGATTCTTCTATATACAATCAATCGTTTTTCATGGCCCCATCGTCTAGTGGTCCAGGACGCCGGCCTCTCACGCCGGTAACACGGGTTCGAACCCCGTTGGGGTCACCAATAAAATCAAAGGGTTACGCAATGTAACCCTTTTTTATTGGGTCCGGACACAAAACCTGGAGGCAAAAAAATTTTGGCGGCCCCGGCTCTTTAAAAGCCGTTAAAAGTTATGCTGATTTCTGTTCCAATCGAATGACCTTCCCCGGCTGAGCCAGACTATCTTCCAGTGCCTCCCTCGTATCTTCCAATCCCAGGGTACGCAAATACCGCGACGTGGTGTGCGGGTTCTTGTGTCGAAGGATGGCCTGGATCACCGAGGTCGGCTGGCCTTTCCTGTAAAGGATGGAAGCCGTCAGGTGCCGTATGGCATGGAAGCCGAAATGCTCTACCCCGGCCCGCTCGCACAGCCGCTTCATCAAGTGCTGACGGTGGACGAACGGCTTGCCGAAATAGTCCTCACAAAACGGGCTTTCCGTCAGGCAGACAAAGACGTGTTCCTTATCCGCCGTGTTATGAGAGAGGCGTTCCTCCCACCATTCCCGCAGCACCTTTCGAAGTTCCGTGGTCATGGGAATCCAGTCACATTCCTGGTGGCCGCCCCGGCGTTTCCGGGTCCACAGCCGGACTCGGCTATCCTCGAAATCGATATCCGACCACTTCAGCCTAAAAACTTCTCTTCGGCGGGCACCCAGATGCAGAAATGCCAGGAGCATGACCCGGTCCTGCCCCTCTGTGGCGTCCAGGACTTTCCAGAAGTCTTTCTCCGGAGGCACATACCTGGGTTCCCGTTCTTCGGGGAATTTGCGGATCTTCGAGAAGGGGTTGGGTCCTTCGGGCCAGTTTTCAAGGTTTTCCCCGCCCCAGCCCCAGGCCGCCGCCAGATTTTTTCGATCCTTGTTGGCCGCATGCCCGGATCTCTTTTTGGCTTGGCGGTTGAGATGTTTCCTGCAGAGGGTGATCGTAAGATCTTCGACGGGCATTTCCGAAGAGACTCCGGCTTCTTGGAAAAATCTGGAAAAGGCGCTCTTCTTTTCCTGGTAGGTCTTTCTGGTAAACCGCTGAAGAGCCTCGTCCAGATACTCATTGACCCATTCACCCACTGCCAAAGACACTATGTTCATCCGGGATTCGGCTAACAGCGCCTCTTTTGTTTCTTTTTCCCAGAGAACG